>JAFWCM010000157.1 GCA_017536885.1 Solobacterium sp. | reverse complement strand
TGATGCCTGCCTAAATCGAACTGATCCTCTTGGCTCATTTCAATATAAAGATGTTTTCATCATGTGCCGATTCATGCGAATACCCTGATCTTCGCATGATTTTTTATACTTCATGAGCTTCTTATCCGGGTATTCTCTCTCAAATATAAAAGGGGCTGTATCGCCGACTGGATTTCTGTTTTTAACCCTGTCGCCCGTTACAGCCCCTTTTCCGGTTCAATCCTAAATCCTGTGTAAGGATGCATAGTTCAATCAAAAACTAAACAACCATTAGTTCTTCCTGTTCCACCCACAGTCCTCAATGACATAGCAGATTATATCTTGTATGGACGTCCTGTCTCTGATTCGGAGTATATTTTCCTTTCAGTTAAAAAGTCAGGAGGAAATCTCAAATCAAATCTCGGCTCAATATTGAATAACTACTGTGAAAAAGCTGGAGTACAAAAAATAACGGGACGCTCATTTCACGGTCTTCGAAAAGCATTCTTCACAGAATCTATTAAGGCAGGAGTGCCCGTAGATTTGGCTTCAGAAATGATTGGGCATCAGGATCTCAAAGAGGACAAAGCTTACTATTCTTTTGATGAAGAAACTAACGCTTTCGTTGCGGGAGACTTCTGGTGCTGTAACATTCAAGCCGAATGCCTCTTGAACAAAAGGTCTCAATTGGTTATATTGCATATGGGTCTCCTATCTGTGTTTTGGACAAACACCATTATAGAAGACCTTTTGTTATGATGTCATTACAGCCGGTCTCTTACACAGGTTTTGGGACTGGGCCAAAAAAATCTTACAAGGAGAAAACAATGCGTTTTAAATTTCGCTATGGATTTCTGATCGGGGCCGCATTGTTCGGATTGGGAATCGCTGCTGCGTCGGCTTTGCTTTACAGGCAGACTCTGCCGCATCCGAATGAGGTCAGCGATGATATCGCTGAGGAGTTTGAGGACAAGGAAAAACACGAAGAATATACGGTGAAGATGAAGCCGGTTGCCGACTTGCTGGAAACACAGAAACCGGAAACTGTCTATATCCGTTCCTGGGATCATCTGCGCCTGCACGGGCTTCTTCTGCCCGCGGAGAATCCAAACGGCAGACTGGTGATCTTTCATCACGGGTTTACCAGCAATGCGCTGGACAACGGAACGCATGCGAAGTTCTTCCATGAGCTCGGCTATCATGTGCTTCTGCTGGATCTCAGAGCACACGGAGAGAGCGAAGGGCAATATGTCGGCTTCGGCATCATGGACCGTTATGACACCGTCTCATGGGTCCGCTGGGCGAAGGAAAGGTTCGGCGATCAGATCAAAATCGTGCTTCACGGCACTTCGATGGGCGGTGCTACTGTCCTGATGTCATTGGGATTTGAGGAAATACAGAATGATATATCGGCTGTCATCGCGGATTGTGCCTATACCAGCCCGACAGAGGTCTTTTCTTACGTGATAAAAAATCAGTACCATATCCCGGTGAATGCACCGTTTATCTGGATCTACGGCATCTATACCCGGTCGAAGGCGAGGTATGCCTTCTCGGATTACTCCACCCTTACCGCATTAAAGAACAACAAGGTCCCGGTGCTGTTCATTCATGGGGGAGACGATCTGTTTGTGCCGACGTATATGAGTCTGCAGAACTATGACGAAAGCCCGTCAAAGAAGGAACTTCTGATAGTGGAAAATGCCGGACACGGATCCAGTGTTTTTGTAAACACCGAACTTTATCAGGAAACAGAAAAAAAATTCCTGGATGAGGTATTCAGTCAGAACTGATGATTCTTGCTTTCTGAAACGAAAGGAGAACACGGAGGAAGGAACTCACCGTCAGCGGTGCAGAAGTACAGGCTTTACCGCTGAGTGCGGCCTGGAGAATTCATTGCTGCAAGGTGATGAGAAGCCGGAGTGGGGAACTTCTCAGCATTGCCGCAGGGTTGTATCCCGAATACGGTGAAACGGACTCTGACACACTTCCTGAATGCATTGCGGAGGGGTGCCGTAAATTTGGATTCATGCAGGGCAAACGTTCTTTCTGAAAAAAATCAGAGAGGGCGTTTTTTGCCGGGAATGAAAAACAAAAACCCGCCGAATATAGCCGGTTAATCCATGCCGGGATAGTTTTCTCCGAGCAGTTCCCTCAGAAATCGTTTCCGGTTCTGAAGGAAGAGGGAAGTGATGCGGTAACTGTCGGTTTCTTCATACGCAGCGGTATGAATCTCTCCCTCATCGAAGCTTTTGATTTCGCTGTTGGGAGAAGCGAGAAGAATCGGGGAATGGGTGACGATGATAAACTGAGCGCCTTCCAGGGCGTACTCGGCAATTTCGATCAGCAGGGAAAGCTGACGCTGGGGGGACAGTGCGGCTTCCGGCTCATCGAGAAGATAGAGGCCGCTGGGACGGAAGTTATCCCGGGCAAGAGCGAGAAAGCTCTCCCCGTGGGATTTTTCATGATAGTGGTGATCCACACCGCCGGGACCTTTGGCATATTCCTCATCCATGCTTGCAACATTGTAAAAACTCTCCGCTCTGAGAAAATATCCCCATTTGGATTTTCCCCCGGAGCGTACCATGCGGATTGCCCGGAAGAGCTCGGAATGGGAGTCCCTGGTGGAGAAGCGGTAGTTGAGCGTACCGCCTTCGGGATTGAAACCGTAGGCCATGGCAATCGCTTCCAGAAGGGTAGATTTGCCGCTGCCGTTTTCGCCGGCGAAAAAGGTGATCGGTTTCTGAAAGGTCAGAGAAGAAAGGGAAGCGATCGCGGGAACGGAACGCAGATAGCTGTCTTCTCCG
>JAFWCM010000156.1 GCA_017536885.1 Solobacterium sp. | reverse complement strand
GCGCTAACAAGATAGCACAGAGCTACCACCTTTTCGTTTGAAGAGGTGAAAAGAGTGTTTCAGGCAGTGAAAATCGCTGTTGGAACATAAGAAAACAGGTGGGGTCAGAAAAGGTCAAAAGTGACGATTTTTGACACTACCCCGGAATCGAAGAGGGCGGGGTATGGTAGAATGGTAAAAAACCGGAGTTAGTCATGAAAAAAGATTGAGTCTGCGGAAACGCAGCGCTGTATTTATTGCCGGGGACGGAACAGAAGGGATTCAGGAGATCAAGGGAATCGATGCGATGTTCCCTGACATGCAGGAATGCTTTGGCTGCTTTATGCGAAAGAAAAAATATCAGTGATCAGAACAGTGATCCGAGGAAGGATCCGATGAAATAAAAGGGAAAGAACCGCGCCCTGCCAGAGCAGGCGGGATTCTGGAGAAGGGAAACGCAATTCCGAAAAGAGAGGAGGATGGCAATTCCGCTTCGGCGCTGCTTCAGGCCGGAGTCTCCTTGCCAGCATTCGATGAAGAAAAGACCGTTTATTCTGGACTGCGATACCGGCACGGATGATGCGATCGCAATCGTCGCCGCTTTGGGATGTGAAGAGATGGAGCTTGTCGGCATCACCTGCGTCAACGGCAATGTGCCGGAAGAAGATGTGGCGAGAAACAACCGCAATCTTCTGGCCTATCTTGGCCGCAATATCCCGGTATGCCGGGGTGCCTGGCTGCCGTTTTCCGCCAACCGGCGGACTGGCGCGGGGGCGGGGGTGCACGGGTCGACGGGACTTGGAACCGTGGAGCTGCCGGAGGCGAAGTCCTGTCCGTTTGAAGAGCGGATCGCAGCTCAGTTTATCTATGAGGAAGCGAAGAAGCGAAACGGCGAGCTGGAGCTTCTGGTGACCGGACCGATGACGAATATCGCGATTGCGATCATCGAACATCCCGATTTCTGCGATTATATCCGCCATCTCTATTTCATGGGCGGCGCGGCGGCCGGGGGCAATGTGAACAACACCGAAGAGTTCAACATCTGGGTCGATCCGGAAGCGGTGCACATCGTTCTGTCCTCGCCGATTCCCTGCACGATGGTGGGACTCGATGTGACCAACCTTGCGATCATGACCAGAGAAGACGAAGAACGGATCCGCAGCCTCAATACGAAAGAGGCGGTATTCGTCGCGGATCTCATCCGCTATATGTCAAGCCGGGAGAAGATCCTGCTGGCACGCATGCATGATCCGCTGGCGCTTGCCTCGGCATTGTTTCCCGAGTGTCTTGAAACAAAGACCTGCTTTGTGGATACGGAATGCCGGGGAACCTATACGCGGGGCCATACCGCGGCGGATCTGCGCAACCGGAGAAACAGGGAACCCAATACCGAAGTGGCGGTGAATGTGAATGTGGAGTTATTCAAGGACTGGCTGATTGAGAAAATCGCCTGCGCCGGAAGAAAGGGAGGACAGGGATGAGAAAGCTTATCATTGACTGCGATACCGGCACGGATGATGCGATCGCGATTCTCGCCGCCGCAAACTGTTCCGACATCGAGATTCTCGGCATCACTTCCGTCAACGGCAACGTCAGCGAAAACCACGTCAGTGCCAACAACCTGAACCTCTGCGAGTATATCGGCCTTGAGGTGCCGGTATGTCACGGCGCTTTTGTGCCGCTGTACTCGGGCTTTCAGAATACCGAAGACATGACGCACGGGGCTACGGGGCTCGGAACGATCGTTCTTCCTTCGGCCGAACATCACAGCTTTGATCCCCGCATTGCCTCCCGCTTTCTCTATGAGACGGCGATGGCCTGCCATGGCGAACTGGAGCTGCTCGTCACCGGGCCGATGACCAACATCGCCCTGGCGATCATTCAGTATCCCGATTTTGCCTTGAATATCCGCCATCTCTATTTCATGGGCGGCAGTGTCATCGGCGGCAATGTCAACACGAATGCGGAGTTCAATATCTGGGCCGATCCGGAAGCGGCGCATGTCGTGATGATGAGCGGGATCAAGCTTACGATGGTAGGGCTGGATGTGACCCTCAAAGCGATCATGACAAAAGAAGACGTCAGTGCCCTGCGGAAAAGAAACAGCCGCACGAGCAATCTTGCGGCCGATATTCTCGACTTCATGTTCGAGCGCTTTGCCCGCGGCGGGGAGAATGTGATCATGCATGATGCCCTGGCGGCCGCGGCCGCACTGTGCCCGGAGTGCATGGAGTATGAAAGCGTCTGGATGGATGTCGAGCGCAGCGGCGACTATACCCGCGGCCATACGTTTGCGGATCTGCGCGGCCGCTTCGGCAATCCCCCGAATGTGCGGGCGGCGATGCGGCTGGACAATGACAGGTTCCGGGCATGGCTTGTTTCCATGCTGGTGAAGTGAGGGTATATGAATACCGACGAAAAAGAACTGTTCGCAAAGATCGTCCCGCTGATGATTCCGCTGATTCTGCAGCAGCTGCTGAGAATCTCCGTGGATACGGTCAATTCCATCATGCTCGGAGGGATCGATCAGATTCAGATGTCCGCGGTATCCCAGGCCAATCAGGTGTTCTTTATCTATTACACGGTCTGCGCGGGGCTTGCGGCGGGAACCACTGTGCTGGTCGCTCAGTACTGGGGGAAGCAAGATACGGAGAAGATCGCGGTGATCCTTTCCCATTCCCTGCGGATCATCTTCTGGTTCGGGGCTGCCTCGACGGCGCTGGTCATGTTCTTTCCGGAAGTCTTCATGCGCATCTATTCCTCCGATCAGGGGATCATCACCCTGGGCGGCCAGTATCTGCGCATGGCAGCGCCGATGTATATCGCCTGCGGTCTCTCGCTGGTCATCTTCGGAGCCGCCCGGGGCATGGAGCAGGTACGCCTGATTCTCTTGACGAATCTTGTTTCCTATACCATCAATATCGTTCTCGACTATCTGCTCATCTACGGTCAGTTCGGCTTTCCGGCGATGGGGGTCAAAGGGGTGGCGATCGGCACCGTGACCGCCCGGTTTGCGGAGCTTCTGATTGCGGGAGTGCTGTTCTTTACAAAGTCCGAAATCCCGCTGACGAGTATCAGGATCACGGAATCCGATCCGGAAATCCGCGATTCCTTCGTGAAGGTGAGCGCGCCGATTGTCGCCCATGAGCTGATCTGGTCCATGGGCACTTCAAGCGGGGCGATGATCACCGGCCAGCTGGGTAAATCGGCGGTGGCGGGATACAACGTGACGAGCGTGCTCTACGATCTCTGCGCAGCCTTCGGGCATGGCTATCTCTCCGCCTGTTCGATCGTGATGGGGATGATATTGGGAAGCGGGCAGAAGGAGAAGGCGAAAGCCGCTGCGGCTTCGATGATCAAAGCCGGGCTCGGACTCGGGATTGTGCTGGGTCTTGTCACATATCTTGTGCGGCCCTGGTTTCTCAGCCTGTACTCGCTGGATCAGGAAGCCTATGCCTATGGGATGCAGTTTATGACGATCATCTCCTTTATCTGGCCGTTCTCCGTGCTGGAGATGACGACGATCGTTGCGATCTTAAGGGCCGGGGGAGACGGACGGACCGGATTCTATACCGATATAGTGGCGATGTGGCTGATCTGCATTCCCCTGGCATTCATCGCGGCATTCAGACTCCATGCCGAACCGTGGGTCGTGGTGCTGATCATCAAGATGATCATCGTGATCGAAGGATGCACGGGCGTTGTCCGGGTCTTCCAGTACGGCTGGGCGAGAAATCTCACCGCCGGGGAATAACCGGAATTCACCGCGGTTTCAAAGGGCAGAAACAGAAGCTGCGAAAGATGAAAAACTGCTCCGAAAATGCAGGAATCTCTTGATATGGAATTGCTTTTTAAAACGTTTACGGCTATGATTGCAAATATAGGAGGAAAGTATGAAAAAGTTATCTAAATTTCTCGCAGCAGCCATGCTTGGACTGTCCGTGGCTGCATGCGGAAACGGCGGAGGAAGCGCCGCCACAGCGGCACCTGCGGCAACAGCAGCACCTGCGGCTACTGAGGCCCCGGCAGCGACAGAAGCACCTGCAGCACCTGCAGAGACAAAGGCAGGCAATCTGAAGATTGCCTACATCGTCGCACATCTCGGCGACAAGTCCTTCGCGGACAGCGGTGAGCGCGGTATGCAGCAGCTCAAGAGCGAAGGCTATGAAACCAAGACCTTCGAAGTCGGTGACGATGCGTCCAAGTATGAAGACCAGATTCTCGACACCATCGACCAGGGCTACAACCTGATCGTCGCTTCTTCCACATATTTTGATCAGTGCCATGCACTGGCTCAGGAATATCCGGAAGTCAAGTTCGTCATCTTCGATGACAGCAAGGATCCCGCTGATCTGCTCGACAACGAAGCAGTCATCTTCTATGCGCAGAACGAAGGTTCCTACCTCGTCGGCATGATGGCAGCTGCCATGAGCAAGTCCGGAACCGTCGCCGTCAACTACGGTATGCCGAACCCGGTCATCTTCGACTTCGTAACCGGTTATGTCAATGGTGTTCTCGATTATAACGAGGCAAACGGCAAGAGCGTCAAGGTTGTCAGCGCAGCTGTCGGAAGCTGGAGCGATCCCGCTACCATGAAGACGATCTGCCTCGACCAGGCCCGCAACAACAACGCCGATGTATTCTATCAGGTTGCCGGCGGATCCGGTGACGGTCTGTTCGAAGCATGCGTTGAGACAAAGACCTGGGCAATCGGTGTTGACTCCGACCAGTATCAGGCATACAAGGATTCCGAGAACCCCGAGAAGGCAGATGTCATCCTCACTTCCATGCTGAAGGAAGTGGGCAACTCCATCGTTTCCATGGTTCATTCCATCGATAAGGGTGAAGATGTCTGGAAGAAGACAACCACACTCGGCCTCGCTCAGGATTCCGTCGGATATGTGAACAACGAATTCTTCAAGGCTAACGTTCCTGCCGATGTACAGGATGCAATGGCCAAGGCAGCCGAGGATGTCAAGTCCGGCGCCAAGAAGGTCAAGTCCTACTTCGACTTCGCAAACGAGAACGAATTCAACGATTACATTGCGACAGCCCAGTAATCGAATCGTGGTTCAAAGAGGAAACCGGAACACTCCGGCTTCCTTTTTTTTCTGCCAAGGTCCATACATATTTTTTTTGATTTTCGTACCCGACCATTGGGAAATGAAGTAGAATAAGAACAGAAGTAATCGTTTTTTTTGAAATTGAATTGTTTTCATCTGTAGTTAACCGCAGGACAAGCGGGGATCGCCCGAACTGTTCTTTCCTGCCAGAATGAGCAGAGAGGGAAGCGCTTGCGAAAGCGCATGTCGGCTTGCGTAAGGGGAGGAAAACCAAGTGGCAGAAGAAGTACTGCGAATGCAAGGGATTACCAAAATATATCCGAACGGCTTCATGGCCAACAAGGATGTCACTTTTGGGATCGGTGCCAAGGAAATTCACGCACTTGTCGGTGAAAACGGCGCCGGAAAAACCACGCTGATGAAGATCCTTTTTGGTATGGAGGATTGCCAGAACGGGCAGATCTTCATCAACGGCAAAGAAGAAAAAATTGCAAATCCTCTGGACGCCATCGCAAAGGGTGTTGGCATGGTTCACCAGCACTTCATGCTTTTGCCGTCCCTGACTGTTGCGGAAAATGTCGTTCTCGGCGTTGAACCGATGAAGAACGGTCTCTTCGATTTCGAAGGGGCAGTCAAGAGCACGCAGGAGATCGCGGATAAATACAACTTCAAGGTGGATGCGACCGCAAGGGTTTCCACGCTTTCCGTCGGACAGATGCAGAAGGTGGAAATTCTCAAGGCCCTGATCAAAGGCGCCAAAATCCTGATTCTCGATGAGCCCACCGCGGTGCTCACCCCGCAGGAAACCGAAGAGCTCTTCGAGCAGCTGTTCCACCTGCGCGATTCCGGAGTTTCGGTCATCTTCATCTCCCATAAGCTCGAGGAAGTCATGCGGATCTGTTCCCGCGTCACCGTGCTGAGACACGGCGAATGCATGGGAACCTATGATACGAAGGACCTCGATGAATCGAAGATCTCGCGTCTGATGGTCGGAAGAGACGTCATTCTCAAGATCGAGAAGGAAGATCCCAAACCCGACAAGCCGATTCTTGAAATCAAGAACCTGCGCCGCTTCAACTCCTTCGGAAAGCCGGTCATCGACGGCGTCACCTTCACGGTGCGCTCGGGCGAGGTCGTAGGCATCGCCGGGGTCGAGGGCAACGGGCAGAGCGAACTGTCCGAAGTCCTGGCCGGACTCAGCGGCTTTGCGGAAGGCGATGTCGTGCTCAACGGCAAATCGATCAGGGGCTTAAGCGTCCGGCAGATCCGCGATAACGGCATGGCCTACATTGCCGAAGACCGGATGGTGGAAGGCGTCGCCGGCGACATGTCGATCGAGATGAACATCATGGCCGACCGTTTCACGAAGCAGAATTATAAGACCGGGCTCTTCATCAACTCCGCCAAGATGCGGGAAGAGACCTTAAAGCTGATCAAGGATTTCGAAATCCTGTGCGACAGCCCCGACCAGCCGGTCAGAATGCTGTCCGGCGGAAATATCCAGAAAGTCGTCGTCGCCCGCGAATTCACCTCGGGTGCCAACTTCATTCTGGCCAACCAGCCGACCCGCGGTATTGACGTAGGAACCGCGGAGATGATCCGCAAAACCATCGTCCGCAAGTCGAGAGAAGAGGGAACCTGCACGGTTCTGATCTCAGCCGACCTCAATGAAGTTCTGGAATGTTCCGACCGGCTCCTGGTCATGCGCAAGGGCAAGGTGGTAGCCGCATTCCCGAAGGCAAATGAAGTTTCGGAGGATACCCTTGGTGAGTACATGCTCGGAATCAAAGCCATGACTCCGGAACAGATGGAGGGTCTCTTATGAATAAAACACAGCGAATCGAAGCGATTATGGAAGTGGTCCGCATCCTTGCCGGTATGGCGATTGCCTACCTGGTGGCGCTGCTGATCCTGATTGCCTTCTCCAATGATCCCGTCTTTATCGTCAAGCAGTTCATTCTCGGACCGTTTTCCTCGCCGCGAAGAATCGGTTCGATCATCAACCTCGCAGTGCCGTTTACGCTGTGCGGTCTCTCGATGTGCTTCATGTACGCCGTCAATAAATTCAACCTGATCGGCGAAAGCATCTTCATGCTTTCCGGCTGTATCATCACCTTCATCGGGCTTAAGATCGGAGCGAATATGCCGGCGGTGATTCTCGTGCCGCTCTTGCTTCTGATCGGAGCGGCGATCGGTGCGGCGCTTTCCTTTATTCCGGCGATCATGGACCGCAAGCTCAACGCCAACGTCGTTGTCGTATCCCTGATGCTGAATGCCGTGATCACCCAGCTTGCGATCTACATCCTCCGCTATTTCATGAAGGATCCCGGCATCTCATTTATTGGATCGCATGAAACCCATGCGGCGATGCAGCTGCCGACAATTCTCGGAAAGATGAGAGTCGGCTCCGGTGTGATCATCGCGCTGATCTTCGTCGCCGTGATTTCCATCATCTTCTTCAAGACCTCCTTCGGATGGAAGATGCGCATTGTCGGCTCCAATCCGAAGTTTGCGACCGCGGTCGGTCTCTCCACCCTGGGAATTTCCTTTGCGGCACAGCTCGCCGGCGGCGCTCTAGCCGGAGTTGCCGGTGCCACCGAAATCATGAACAGCTACAAGCGGTTCCAGTGGACGGCTTCGACCGGACATGGATTCGACGGTCTTCTTGTCGCCGTGCTTGCGAAGAAGAACCCGATCCTGGTTCCGTTCGGCGCACTCTTCCTTGCCTATATCCGGATCGGCGCCGACGTCGTTAATACCTCGGGCGATATTCCCAATGAGTTCATCTCCGTGATTCAGGGCATCATCATTCTTCTTGTGGCGGCGGAGTCCTTCCTGTCCGGCTTCAAGAACAAACTCATCTATCGTTCCGTGCAGGCCGAAAAAGCCGGCAGGAAAGATAAGTAACAGGGGGTTACAGTATGAATATTGATCTTGTTGCGTTCTTAGCGGATTCCATCAAAATGGCGACACCGCTTGTGTTTGCGGCTCTGGCAGCGCTGATGACGCGCCATGCGGGCATGTTCAACATGGGTGTCGAAGGCATGATTCTCTGTTCGGCGCTCGGTGCGGTTACCGGTGCTCATTATCTCGGCAGCGTATGGGGCGGTCTGTTCTGCGGCATATTGACCGGTGTGGTCACGGGTCTCATCATAGCCTTTGCCCATCTGACCGGAAAGACGGATCTCTATCTCACCTGTATTGCGTTCAACCTGGCCGCAACCGGCGGTACCGTATTCATCATGTACCTGCTGACCGGTGAGAAATCCACGACTTCCGGTGCCTTCCGTTCCTATCAGATTCCCAATATCAACATTCCGATCATCAAGGATATTCCGATTCTCGGACGAATCATCTCCGGTCAGAGCCTTCTGACCTATGTGGCGGTGCTCTCCGTCTGGTTTGTCTGGTTCCTGCTCAAGCGCACCCGCGTCGGCCTGCGCATCCGCTCCGTCGGTGAAAACCCGAAAGCGGCGGAATCCGTCGGAATCAGCGTCACGAAGATCGGTTATATCTCGTTCCTGTTCTGCGGCGTCTTCGCCGGCCTTTCGGGAACCTTCCTGTCGATGAGCTGGGTTACGTTCTTCATGAAGAACATGGTCAACGGCCGTGGTTATATCGGTCTCTCCGCCCAGAACATGGCCAACGGTTCACCGATCGGCTCAGCTCTCGTATCACTGCTGTTCGGTGCTACGACAAGTATCGCCACAACCATGAAGTCGCAGTCGAAATTCCCGACCGAATTCCTGGAAATGGTTCCGTATCTCGCTACGATCATCGCGATTGTGATCACGAGTATCTACAACATCAACAAACAGCGCAAAATCGAGCAGGGCGGCAAATAGTAATCTGTTATCCGGGACGTCCGCGTTTCTTCGGGCGTCCTGTTTTCTTTGCAAAGGAGGAAATCATGCTTCAGCCACATATTCAGCTTGAACCAATGAATATCCGCTGCGCGATCCTGCCGGGAGATCCCGGACGCGTCACCAGAATCGCAGCGCTTCTCGACCATCCAAGAGAACTCGCCTATAACCGCGAGTTCCGGTCCATCGCCGGAATGTACAAAGGCGTTGAGGTCATCGCCTGTTCCACCGGGATCGGCGGCAGTTCTGCCTCGATCGCCGTCGAAGAACTCCACAACATCGGGATCGATCACATGATCCGCATCGGCTCCTGCGGCGCCCTGCAGACTAACATCGGCCTTGGCGATCTGATCTTTGCGACCGCCGCGGTCAGAGACGACGGTGCCAGCCGCGCCTATGCCGATCTGAGATTTCCGGCGGTGCCGGATCTCTCCCTGTTATGGGCGTGCCTTTCGTGTGCACAGGAAAATGGCTGGAAGTATCACGCCGGCATCGTCCACAGCCATGAGAGCTTCTACATCGATACCAATGAGGAAGAGGAGAAGAAGTGGAGCGGGCTCGGGGTGCTCGGAGCGGATATGGAAACCGCGGCGCTCTATACCGTGGGAAGAATCCGTCACGTACGCACGGCATCCATTCTCAACAATGTCGTCCTTTACGGAACGGATACCGCCGAGTCGGTATCGGACTATGCCGGCGGGGCAGCCCCTGCGGCGGAAGGGGAGCGCAGGGAAATCCTGTGTGCCCTGGAAGCGATGCGGAGCCTGGTCATATGAAACGGCTGCTGGTGATTGACTGCGTGATGCGGGAGGGTTCCCGCACCAGACAGTTGCTGGACGCGTTTCTTATCGGCGTCGACCGCAGAATCTATGAAATCGAAACCGTGAAGCTCAGCGAGATCCCGCTGTCGCCTCTGATGGGTGTGTCCTATCGGGAGAGGGACGAGCTTCTGGCAATCCATGACATGAACCATCCAAGGTTTGATCATGCAAAACAGTTCCGGGACGCCGATGCGATTGTGATCGCGGCGCCGTACTGGGATATGAGCTTTCCGTCTCTGCTAAAGATCTACTTCGAGAATATCTGCGTGGACGGCATCACCTTTGAAAGCACCGAAAAGGGACTTGCCGGTCTTTCCCATGCCGATCCGCTGGTGTTTCTGACCACCCGGGGCGGCTTTACCGAAACGGGTTCCGAAGATGATCAGGCAACCAGCTATATCAAAGCGCTTTCCCGGCTGCTGGGATTTCGCAATCCCGTTACGATCGGCGCCAGCGGCATGGATGTCTGGGGCTATGACTGGCAGAAGGCGCTGAAAGACGCCTGTGACAAAGCCCATGCTTTTGCCGCATCGCTGAAATAAAAGACAGAAAGACAGCAGAGAAAAACAGCGGGACATTCCGCTGTTTTCAAGAGGTCATGCATCCAGTTCCTTCGTCAGGGCGAAGTGGAGCTTGGCGACTTCTCTGAGGCGTTCCCTGCCGAATTTTTTCACGAAGTCCTGGGCGCACGCTTTCGCCGGGTCGCCGGAGCCGCGGGCGAAGGGCATGCCGTAGTAAGCTTCCATCTGATCGAGGGCAGAGAGGAAGGCATGTCTTGCGATGATGCTTGCGGCCCCGACCGCAGGATAGCGGTCTTCTGCCTTGGTCTCAAAGCGAAGCGTTCTGACGACGTTCTTTTCGCCTTTAAGGTAATGGTAGTAGAGCCCTTTTTCCGCAAACTGGTCCACCATGCAGAAGTCGGGCAGGGGCTCTTTTGCGGAAAGATTGAGATAGGCCTGGTTGTGAAGCTTGGCCTTGACCGCGTTCATGTTGTTGGCGTCATGAACCCGATTGTATTTGTCCGGCATCAGGACAAGACGGGTATGGACAAACTTCGCTTCGATCTCCGGCGCGATGGCGCGGATCTTCTCATCGCTGATCTGCTTGGAATCCCCGATCCCGAGCTTCACGACGGTTTCAAGATCCTCTTTGTGCAGGATGACGGCGGCGACGCAGACGGGGCCGAAATAATCCCCGGTGCCGACCTCATCACTGCCAGCTTGGGGAAGAATGATGTCCTTTGCCATCTCGCTCTGGAAGGGGCTGGCATAGACTTCCGCATCTCTGCCCTGAAAGACGGTTTTGCCGGAGGTATAGCAGGTGATGACGCAGTTCTCCGGCCGCAGCTGCCATTTCGCATAGGCCGGAGGAGTTGTTTTTGTTTCCGAAAAGGCATTGTACAGCTTTTTCTGCTGGCTCTCGTTCAGTTTCAGTGTGATCGTGCTCATAGCGGCATTGTATCACATTCCCGAATCGCTTCCGTCATTGTCAGAAAGCGGTAAGAAACGAAATAAGCGGTTTCATTCTTTGCAAGCAAGAGTATAATATTTATAGCGATAACGGCAGGTTATGCGTTATTTTACAATTCTAAAAAACTAAAGGAGATCGATATGGCGACAATCAAAAAAGCTGCTTCTTCAAAGGCGAAGACAGAGAAAAAGGAGCCAAAGGCGGCGGCTGTGAAAAAGCCGGTGAAGGCAAAGAAAACTGTCGAGAAAGAAGAAGTGAAACTGGATCCTGTTTTTCTGACGGAATACGACAGATATCTGTTCGGCAAGGGCAGGGACTATAAGATTTATCAGAAGATGGGTGCGCACCCCGCAACCCTCGACGGAAAGCAGGGCTGGCATTTTGCCGTATGGGCTCCGCATGCCAAGGCGGTATCCATCGTCTGTGACAGAAACCAGTGGAACCCGGAAGCCAACTATATGCTTCCGCTGGAGAAATCCGGCATCTTCGAGGGATTCATCGAAGGCATGCAGGAAGGGGAAGCCTACAAGTATGCCATTCTGACCAAGAATGATGACATCCTCTACAAGGCGGATCCGTACGGATTCTCTTCCGAACTGCGTCCCGCCAACGCCAGCCGCACGGCGGTGATCGAAGGTTATACCTGGGATGACCAGGAGTGGATGACCAAACGGGCGAAGACCAATACCTTCAAGAGCCCGATGGCAATCTATGAAGTGCATCTCGGTTCCTGGAAGAAATACGACAAGGAGAACCGCGACAGCTTCATGAACTACACGGATCTTGCGAAGGAACTCGCGGATTACTGTGAGTGGATGGGCTATACGCATGTCGAACTCATGGGCATTGCGGAATATCCGTTTGACGGCTCCTGGGGCTATCAGGTGACCGGCTACTATGCACCGACTTCCAGATACGGAACGCCGAAGGAATTCATGTATCTCGTGGATTATCTCCATACCCGCAACATCGGCGTCATCCTCGACTGGGTTCCTGCCCACTTCCCGAAAGATGCCCACGGTCTCGCGGATTTCGACGGTCAGGCAACCTATGAATATGCCGATCCGAGAATGGGCGAGCATCCTGATTGGGGCACCAAGTGCTTCGACTACTCCAAGAACGAAGTGCTGAACTTCATGATCGGAAACGCGCTCTACTGGTTCGATGATTATCATATCGACGGCCTGCGCGTTGACGCGGTTGCCTCAATGCTGTATCTCGACTACGGCCGCAAGGACGGTCAGTGGGTTCCGAACAAATACGGCGGAAACGGAAACCTCGATGCGATCGAATTCTTCAAGCATCTCAACTCCGTGATCCGCGGCCGCAAGGACGGATCGATCATCATCGCCGAAGAGTCCACCGCATGGCCCAAGATCACCACACCTCCGGAGGATGACGGTCTCGGCTTCACCTACAAGTGGAACATGGGCTGGATGCATGACTTCCTCGACTACATGAAGCTCGACCCGTATTTCCGCAAGGACAACCACAACAAGATGACCTTCGGAATGAGCTATGCGACCAGTGAAAAGTTCATCCTCGTGCTGAGCCACGACGAAGTCGTTCACCTCAAGTGTTCGATGATCAACAAGATGCCGGGATATGAGGTAGACAAGTTCGCCAACCTCAAGTGCGGATACTTCTTCATGTTCGGTCATGCCGGCAAGAAGCTGCTCTTCATGGGCCAGGATTTTGCCCAGTACCATGAATGGGATGAGAATGTCGAGCTTGACTGGTGGCTCTGCGACCAGCCGCTCAACCGCAGCGTTCAGCTGTTTGTCAGAGACCTGCTTCATATCTATACCTCGCATCCGGCGATGTATGAGCTCGATGATGACTGGAACGGCTTCCAGTGGGTCAATGCGGATGACAACCAGAGAAGCATCTTCTCCTTTATCCGCCGTGATTCCACCAAGAAGAAGAGCCTGCTGTTTGTTGTGAACATGACACCGATGGAGCGCAGTGACTACATGGTCGGCGCCCCGGTCAAGGGAACCTACAAGCTGATCCTCGACCAGGACGGCGCCGTTACGGCAGACAGCGGCAAGCAGATCGAATACAAGGCCGAGAAGGGCGAATGCGACAAGCAGCCGTACCGCATTGTCTATCCGCTTCCCGCGTATGGCATCGCAATGTTCGAATTCAACGGATAACCAGACGGCAGTCAGAACGTTAACTTCCCAATAATTTTACGCCTAATGACATCTGACAACTGGCTAACTCGTGATAAAGCGCTTGAAAAGGCGCTTTTATACTTGTGCAGCTATGGCATAAGGGATTAAGATTTAGGCGTAATATACGTCTAAAGG
>JAFWCM010000155.1 GCA_017536885.1 Solobacterium sp. | reverse complement strand
TGCTTTACCATTCAAATAATCCTCACACGCTTTGATCTTGTCTTCATAGGAAATCTTTGATTTTCTTCCCATGATAAATCCCACCTCCATAGATACACGTTTCTATATTTCGTGTGTCTACTTTGGCGGGATCATATCAAAACTGGATCAGGGTTTTCTTTCGGGCGATGAACGAGTTTCTTTATGACGAGCTCTTTCATCGCCTTTTGTTTTTCGGGGTTTTCTTACTGATCAGAGGAGATCGTCTGCCGGGGGGAATCCGGGGTGCGGTTTCTGCGGTCATGGCCGCCGTATTCCGGGGAATGAGTTTTCTTTTTCACCGAATACAGCGCCATGTCGGCTTTGGAGATCAGCCGGAACAGATCGGTTTTTGTCTCTGCCGTTCCCTCTGCCGTACCGATGCTGAGAACGATCTCTCTGGTTTCTTTGCCGTGAGAATAGCCGAAGCGAAAGACATCATCGGCGCCGCTGCCGTTTTGCGGGTTCTCACTGAGGATCAGAAACTCATCGCCGCCGAAACGGTAGATCGAACTGTTCGGATAGTTCGTGCGGAGATGCTTTGCCGTTTCGGCCAGGATCTTATCTCCGGCCAGGTGGCCGAGGGTGTCATTGATTTCCTTGAAATAATTGATATCGATCATCCGCACTTTCAGCAGTTTATGAAGCAGATGATCCGCGTCCTCTTCGAGTGCGGTCCGGTTTCTGAGTCCGGTCAGGCTGTCATGGCGGGAAGAGAATTCCAGACTCTGATTGGTCTCCTGCAGAGCGAAGGTCTTGGTTGAGAGGTACAGCTGAGTATGAAAGCGTAAGATCATGGCGATGGCGGTAATAACCGCAAGCAGAAAGTAATTCTGCGGCTGGATCAGCACCGCATGATCGGTGATATAGAGAATTCCGTACTGCAGAAGATAAACAAAGCTGACCAGAATAATGCTCATGATCGGCCGGAAGATGAGGAAGCAGGCATTGATCATCTGTACGGTGAAGAAAACCATCATCTGTTCATGGACGATGTAATGGCGGTAATCGGTCAGGATTCCCCAGATGGAAAAAGCGATGAGGAACACCGTTTTGAAGACCGCGACATACCGGTGATTCATCGTTTCTTCCCTGAGCATCCGCCGCGAGAAGATAAACGTCACAAGACACAGTACAAGACCGATGGAGACCCCCAGAACAACCGTGCTGAACTCCGGGTCCTTTCCGTAGGACGTGGCCGCATAGAACAAAAAGGTAAACAGATCCACGATCAGAACAACGATCGAAACCTGGTAGATATTCCGCATGCCCGACCAGTCAATGTCGTTCTGAATTCTGGGACTGATCGGTTCGGGGAAGAGATAATACTTCAGTTTTTGCAAAATCAGATTCATAATCATCCTTTCGGATACTCCCGGATTTAAAAACATCAGGGAATTACCGCAATACTATACGATAAACGATCATCGAAATCACGACGAACCCCAAAAATTCACACAGAATTCACAATAACCAAAGCAAAACCTTCCTTACGGCAGATGGAAGAAGATCAGAAGGTTTCTTTTTTCTGCGTTTTTTTTGAAGAGATTCTTTCCGGCTGAGTAAGAGAAAGAGTGAGGAGGCCCGTTATGATCGTAAAAAGGTTATTCACTGCACTGCTGGTACTTCTGACGCTTTGTGCCGGAACGGTTTCGGCAGAGGAAAGTCCGGTTTCCGAGCCGGCGGAAGAACAGCTGCCGCAGGAGGAAGAAACAGAAAAGGAAGCGGAAGCACCGGCCGAAGAAGTTCCCGAAGAAACAGAAGAGAAGCCGGAAGAAGAAAAGAACGATGAACCGGACGCTGAGGAAGACAAGGAGGCTGAACCTGCCGTAAGTGATGAAGAGCCCCGGGAGAACAAAGAGGAACAGGCAAATACCAAACCGCAGGAATCACAGCGCCTTGAGATGGATGAAACAGCCGGCGGTGAAACCATCGATCTTCATGAGACGACCGCCCACGCCGCCGCAAGGCTTCGTGAAGAAGAAGAGAGCGGAATCCGGACGGATACCGGCATCCTGATCTCGAAGGGAAAGATCGCTTCCTTTGACTCGCTGATCAATGAGGGCAGCGTGGAGTTTATCAAACTGTATTTCATCAATGACAGGCCGGTTTACTGTGTGGAACCGGATGTCAATCTTCGTCTCATCAACGGGCAGGGAGGAGAGTTCACGGGCAGAACCTGGGACAGCCTCGATGCTAAGACAAGAAATAAGCTGATCAGGATCGCGTACTTCGGCTATGGATTCCCGGCAGTCGGAACCGACATCACCGCCTATGCGGCAACGCAGGCACTGGTCTGGCGCGAGGTCAGCACCAGAGAACAATGGCAGAAAATCGATCAGAGCCTGCATATGTGTGAAGGGGTTCAGACCTCCTTTTCCGCCTGCACCGTCGCAAGGAATGAACTCGACTCCCGCATGGAAACCATTCTGTATTACACCGATCACTATGACACCGTGCCCTCCTTTGCGGGAAAGGACCATACCGTGACAAAAACAAAGGTGAAGTGGAATGAAACACTGGATCTTGAAGATACTGCCGGCGTGCTTGACTGGTTTGAAGATGACAGTGAAGAAAGCCATGCCGGCATCACAATTCAGACAAGAGGAAACCATCTTCTGGTGAAGATCGATGATCTGTATTACGAAGGCCATGCCTCACCCGAAGGGAAAGTGCTCACCTTCCAGAGAAAACAGGAAGACTGGGAAAACGTGATGAACGGACTTCTTCTCTATGAGCAGGGAGAACAGCAGAAGCTCATGGCCGCCGGCGGGGAAGACCCTGTACCGATGTACCAGATGGCCTTTTCCCTCGATACAGGGGATTTCGATCTCCTCAAGACCGATGAATACGGAATTCCCGTACCGGGGGAGGATACCGCCTTTCTGATCGGCTGGAAGAAAAATCCCGGGTCCCATCGAGAAGAGAAATCGCAGGGCATCGATGAAGACGGCAGTCTTCTCTGGCCGATCAGAGAAGAGGGAAGCGATCAGCCGCGGTTATTCAGAGCGGACGGCACCGGGAGGATATGCGTGCATGGTCTTCTTCCGGCCGGGGAAGATTTCTGGCTGAAGGAAGCGGAATGCGGAAATGCCTATGAACTGAACCCGGAGCCATTCCCGGTGAAAACGGGAACCGGCGGACGCAGGGAAGAATACCGGTTTGCAAACAGGCTTCGCACCGTCCGGCTGGAAGTCAGAAAACGCGACGGGGAAGATAACACAAAGATCAATGAAGCGGGGTTTGTGATTTACGATACCGGACCTATGAACCCGGCTGTTACCCAGTCGGGAATCATGGAAGAGGAAGAGAATTCCGGACAGGTGCTGAGCTGGAGAACACTTCGAGAGCACTGTTCGCTGAAGCCGGGTGAGAAGTTTGTGCTCGGAGAGTATGAGTACACGATCATCGAAGAAAAAGAAGACGCAGTGGTCGTCTCAGTTCGTCCGCTTCTGCCGATGATGGAGCGGACAGATCTATTGAGCAGGTATCAGCTGCCGCAGAATCTGAGGAACGGAGAGACGTTTGAAACAGCCCGGACAGTAAACATGCATGCAAGCTTTGCGGAAGCGGATGATGAAGTGATCAAAACAGCCATGAAAGTGGAAGACATCGTGGTAAGAGAGGACCGTGTCCTGGTGCTGGCTGCCGAAATTGGAGCGGAAGATGTCCTCTTTACGGCTGATCTCAATGAGGAAAGACCATGTTACGACGATCTCCCTGATGCACGGAATCTGAAGAGCGGAGATGTCTTTGCCCTTCGGTATCCGCGGGTTGAAAGCGATGGGACTGTGGTTAGTGAAAGCATTGAGTTTACGGTATGCAGGAATGGACCGGCGGGTGTGAAGATCCGCTCAGATACACAGGAGTATCTTGTTCCTGCCCCGGTGTGGATCGGCCCCGAAGACATTCCCCGTGAAGGATTCGCGGAAGAACCGGAATCCGGTTCGGAATCCATGCAGGAATGGGAATATGAAGTTATGGATGAGCGCGGTGCACACTATCATCTCAGCCGGGAAGGAACGGAACTTCTCAGACAGGAAGAGGAACCGGCATATGTCAGCGACATCAGTTTTGCGGAGGTTCTTGAAGCAGAACAGGCGGGTGACATGGAAAGCGAAGAATCCGGGTTTGCCTTTTCCAGAATAATTCCGAGAACCCAAAGCATCCTATACCCCGGCCCGCAGTACAGCGAACTCAGCGATGAGGAAAAAAAGACAGCACCGGGAGAATTCATTCACCGAGATGATGACTGGTATGAGGTGAAGGAAAACGACGGCATTTCCCTGACGATCGCCGTGATTCATGACGGCCGGGAGTATCTTGCAGAGCTGACTCCTTCAATTACGGAACAGGCATTTTTTACCGAACAGATTCCCGTTTCATTTTTCGCCCGCAGAATCGATATCCCGGAAGCTTCAGCGCTTTCTCCTGAAGAAAACGAAACGGTTCATGCGCTGAGAGAAGGGGATCGATTCGAAAAAGACGGTCTGCTCTATTTCGTGGTTTCAAAAGGGGAGACAGAGACCGAACTCCTGTATCCCTGGGAAAGAGAAGCCCCGCTTACGGCAGAGGAAGTACTGAATCAGAGAAGTGAAAAAGACGGAGTTCATTACCGGACAGATACCGAAACCATCAACGGAACCACGCTGTATGTTCTTACTTCTCTGGAGGACGGAAGAACATTCACGTATGTCAGGGAAGTGATCGGCAGGAAAAAAGAGAATGAAGCGGAGAAGGTGTTTGAAGTGAAGAAGCCGGAAGGCATTTCCTTTGAAGAACTGGAATCCGCACGATACGGAGACAAGATCGCTTCGCAACATATCACGGTGAATGAAACAATGTATGAAATCGTCAGCGCCGAAGCCACCGAAGCCGGCGTGGTTTACGAGATCAAAGACGAGAGCGGAACTCACTTTGCGATTCCGGATGAAGACGGAATCGAACTGCCGATAACGCGGGAACTGATCCGCAATACGCCGTGCGATCTTCGCGTCAATGATGAAATCGTACTCAGACATGAACGCATGCGCATTCTCTCTTGCGAGGTGATTGCCGGCGTTGGTCTGACGGTAAGGCTTCAGAGCACGAAAGACGGAAAGAGGTATGAAATCAGAGAGAACCCGGATCCGGAACAAAGAGAAACGGAAACGCTGATGTTCTTCGAAACCGGAAAAGCCTCTGCGCTTCCCTATGGCGGAGAAGCGTGCACCTGGAGTCTTCGCACCGATAATCCCCATGTCAGTCTCAGCCGGGCGGGAAAGAACTGGACTGTTTTTTCCGATGCCAATACCAGTGCGGTGCTGGAGTGCAGGGATGAGACAAGCGGTGAGGTCCGCGTGAAACGGGCAGTATTTACCTCCGAAGAAGACGAGAAAACGATCGAAGCGCTTGCGGTATTTGCGGGAAAAACCGGACATCAGTATCTTCGGATCAAAGATTCCGCCAGACAGGAGACAAAGGTCATCGGCCTGCCGGTGACGCTGTACGCCGACCCGAGTGAAAAGGAAAAAGCACTGAGTGCGGTAACGGACAGATACGGGGCGGTCGATCTCAGTGATCTCGAAGAAGGAACGTACTGGTACCGCGATCCCATCACGCAGGAAGAAAAAAACATCGCCGTGCTCTCTGCCCAGGCGGCAGAGGGAGAGCTGATCATCGAAGGCCTGAAGTATGGAAGAACCTATGTGCTGATCGAAGAGAGTCTGCCCGAAGGCTATGACTTTCAGGAAAGCGAAGCCTTCGAGAGACTTACGATGACGCCCGGCCTCGGCGTGAATACCCTTTCGCTTTCAGTCGAAAACATGCGGCGAAGGATGATGATTCAGGTACAGAAAAAAGATGAAGAAGAAATGCGCACGCCGCTGAACAATGCCTGGTTTACCGCCGAGGATGTCACCGAAGAAAGAGGCAGCGGACAGGTCAGTCTGAGTGAGGTGAGTCTTTCGGATATTCCGCCCGGCCTTCGTTCGGGGGACCTCTTTCCCGTCTGGCCTCTGCAGGAAGGGGAGATGAAGCGGACATGGCGGATCGAAGAGATCAGAGAAGAAGAAATCACGATCGCCCTTCTGGAAAACGGTGCCTTTGAAAAGACATTCCGGATTCCGAAGACCGGATATGAACGCGGGGCACCGATGCTGTATGCGGATATTCTCCGCTGTACCGGCGTGCCTAAGGAAGGTGCCGTGTTTGAAACGGAACGGAAGGAAGATCCTTCCCGAATACGCACTTACCGGATACTTTCCCTGGAGTGCGAACCGGCAAGAGATGTATTCGGAAATCTCAGCGGGGAGATGACGATCGCCAGGGCATGGGTGGAAGATACGGCCGACCTCAGCCATACCCCGATTCCGGTGGGGGACAGGCAGACGCCTGCGGAAAGCAATACATTTCTCGGTGAATTCATCTCCGGCGGAATCCTCGTGAAGAAAGAAGAGAAGGAAGAAGATGTGCCGATCGGTCTTGAAGAGCTCAGGAGTCTTGGCGCCGATACGCCGGGAGACAGTGTAAAGGCAAAGGTGCGCAGGGCGGCAGTGATGCCGGGATACGGAATGATCCGCAGAGTATGGGAAAAAGGAAAAACAGAACTGCCGCATGGCGGGGTGACATGGCGGATCTCAGAACCGGAAGATGGGGTCTTTGAGATTACCGCGAAAGAACAGCGATTCGCAATCTATGAACAGACAATTCCCGGCGTTCTTGCCTGGAAGGAAGACGGTCTGGTCCGGGTAAGAAGCACGGAAAAGGAAAACGGTCGGATGATCGCCGCCGTGATCGAGGATGAGGCCGGAAACTCCTGGTATCTGAAAGAAGGCATGCCGCCGTGTTCCGATACCATCGGAAGAGCAGGGGTTGAAGTCATGGTCAGAAAGCGCAGTTCTTCTCTGGTTCTGCATGGCTACACCGGAAAGGACGGAAGAGTTCTGTTCAGCGATCTGGAAGATGGGGATTACGAAATCGAATCGGAAGGAGAGAAGACATTCACGCATGTTGAGAGGGGGAAGATCTTCCTGCCCGAAATCCCCTATGGTCATCTGATTCGGATCTGTGAAACAAAGTCACCGCTCGGCTATCTTCGCGGTGAAGCCTGTGCCGTGATCCAGCCTCTGGGAGAGATCGGAATCGACACCGTGACCAATACCCGCACAAACAAGCGAAAGACTTCGCGGCAGGAGGAGATCAGAAAAACAGTGAAAGTGAGGAAGATGGGAGAAATGCCGAAGAAAACAACGGCTGCAGTTATGATCGCCATGGGACTGGCTCTCTTGTCTGCGGTTTCGATATTGCGAAGAAAACTGCCCGAAGCGGCAGAGGTGCTGCATCTTGAAACAAGCAGAAGCGATGAGTATGTGAGCGATCCGGAAGAAGAGACAAAGACGCTGAAAGACTGGCAGAAGATCAATCCGAAGGTCAGATATGTACTGATCTTTCCGGATGAAGCGGGGAAGCGGACGATTCCGGTTGTCGCGGAACCTTCCCCGGAATATGCGATGAAGCACAATGTGAGAAATGAATACGACACGATGGGTTCGGTGTTCTGCGATCCCAGTGCTGTCACTCCCGAAAATCTCGTGATCTACGGGCATTCGAGCAAAACGAAGGACTGGAATTTCACCTTCTTCAGAAACTATCTGAATCCGGAATACTACCGTGCCCATCCCGGCATTCTTCTCGAAGAGGAAAGCGGAACGATTCCCTGCCGCATCGTATCCTTTGCGAGTTACGACCTGGACAGGGATGTGTACTGCGGATGGGCGGACACAACGCTTTCGGGAAAGGATGAGATCACGGAGATGTTTCAGAACACGGCTGCCTATCTTCTGCAGAAAACGGACGGCATCGTGTACCGGGGAGAGGGAATCGTGACGCTTGTGACATGTGATATGGAAGAGAATGATACGCGCTTTGTGATTCAGGCACTGAGGCAGGCATGATGGAAAAAAGAACAGCGGGAGACATCACCTTTCTTCAGAAACAGGAAGTGGAGAAAGGCATTCAGGCGGGACTGAGCAGAGAACAGGTCCGCATCTACACGGAGCCGGGACTGAATTTCATCCAGATGAAAGTGATCCGGGAGGCATTGTGCGCCGGACTCAAAGACGAAGACGCCAGGCTGATCGCCAAACCCTGGATCAATGCCGAGACGATGAAGGAACTGATCGAGGAGATGAAACAGGGAAAAAAGATCACCGTAAAGAAGAAGCTGGATTTGCGGAAATGGATCCTGCCGGCCGCAGCCGCCGGCGCAGCGTTTCTTGCCCTG
Organism: Solobacterium sp.; assembly: GCA_017536885.1. Lineage (GTDB taxonomy): Bacteria > Bacillota_I > Bacilli_A > Erysipelotrichales > Erysipelotrichaceae > Bulleidia. Next base: position 1,922 of record JAFWCM010000155.1, on the reverse strand, counting down.
GGGGTTCTCTTTTTCGAAGAGCCGAAGGAGGCGCCGATGCTTGAACTGCGTCAGGAGGAGATCCGCCTTGCCGTGGGAATGAAATTTGAACCGGAACAGTACATCAGACAGTCTTCACCGGAAGGATATGAGCTGATTCTTCCTGCCCCGTTTACGGCTGAGAAGCCGGAGGTCCGGCTTGCCATGTATGAACTGAAGGGGAAGGAGACTTCGGTGAAGAGAATCCTGAGAATTACGGTGGCAGATGAAACCGCACCGGAGATTCATCTGCTGCAGGATCATGCGGAACTGCTTCGGGCGACGAAGTTCTCCTGCCGGGCTTATCTGAAGAATGCCTACGATGCGATCGACGGTGATCTCACCCGCCGTGTGCAGTGCAGTGATCAGCTCGATTCGGAAGAAACCCAGACCGTGCTCTACACCGTTAAGGACAAGGCCGGAAATGTGGGGAAAACAGAACTCACCATTCATTTCGCCGATTTCGACCTGCCTTCGGTGATGAATGCGGAAGAGGAAGAAAGAGAGCCGGCGCCGATGATCGAGTTGCCGAAAGAGAAGTTCAGCGAACCGGTGTGGGACGCCGCTGCGGAACCATACACGGTGATGGAAGAAAACGGGGAAAGCGAAGAGAGCCGGGAGAGCGAAGAGACGGAGGTCATCGAATACAGTCACTCCATCAGAGAAGAGATTCCGGTAAACTACGGCGGGACCTATGTGGAACACCATTTCGGATAGGGTTTTTCTGGCATGCAGGAATGCATGGAAATAAAAAATCCGCAGGGGATCCTGCGGAAGAGAAACCTGAATCAATTGCCTTTGTATCCGGAAAATCCGAAAGCGGACTCTGCGTTTTTTACGGCAGAGAGAATCGCCTCTGACATGACGAGACTGGCCATGACGCCGATCGTAGTGAGATCGCAGGATTTATTCCCGGTGCTCATCGCATAGATGCTGTCGCCGTCGAACATCGTATGTACCGGACGGATCGTGCGGGCAAATCCGTTATGGGCCATGCCGGCGATTTTGGTGAGCTCTGTCTTGTTGAATTTTGCGTTGGTGATCACTGCTCCGATCGTTGTGTTTTTTTCAAAGGCATACGCGTCATTGGTTTTGATCATATTCAGGAAATAGTCTTCCTCGTCAACGAACTGTCCTTCGCTCCGCATGCCGGCGATGATTTCTCCCGTATCCGGATCACAGATGTTTCCGAGGGCGTTCACCACGACGATCGCCCCGACCTGAATTCCGCCGATCTCCGCCGCAAAGGCGCCGATTCCGGATTTCATGGCGGTTTCTGCACCGCCGACCTTTCCGATCGTAGCGCCGGTGCCGGCACCGTAATTCCCCTGGCGGAAGTTGCCGGCATTCAGGCATGCCTGATAACCGAGCGCCGCATCCGGCCGGACGCTGCGGTCACCGCACGGAAGATCGAAGATTGCGCTGGCGCATACGATGGGAACCGGTCCGAAATCGGTCGGGAATCCGATTCCTTTTTCCGAGAGGTATTTCATCACCCCGTCCGCTGCCGAAAGGCCGAATGCGCTTCCTCCGGTCAGAAGGACGGCATTGACGGCGTCATTTGCGGCAAGGGGATTCAGAAGTGCGCTTTCTCTCGAAGCGGGGCCTCCGCCCCGGATATCGACGCCCGTGACGGCGGCGGATTCCGCAAGAATGACGGTACATCCGCTGCCCTCGGGATATTGGGCGTTTCCGATGTGAATGCCTTCAATCGAGCTGATCGGTATCTCTTTCCAGTTCCTCTTCTTCATCTCTGATTTCCTCCATGAGTTTTAATTCTTCTTCGGTAAAATTCCTGTTTCGCAGAAGGTCGGGCCGATGTGTCATGGTCTTTCGAAGCGATTCCTTCAGCTTCCATCTGCGGATGTTCTCCGCATGTCCGCTGAGAAGCACTTCCGGGACAT
>JAFWCM010000154.1 GCA_017536885.1 Solobacterium sp. | reverse complement strand
TACCTCCTGATACCATTATACCACATCTACGATAATCTACGATAGAAACCGACGAGATTCTTGACATGATTTTGCACAAAAAAACGCGTTGATTACGCGCTTTGGTTAATATGGGTATTCACCGGGACTGTCAAACACCCGTGTAAATGCATCGACAATATACTGTTTCATGGCTTGCCTCCTGTCCCTCGGTCATCAAGGCCGATCGCTAAAACCGCTCTTCCCAATATTATAAAAACGAAAAATCTGCCTGCTCACGAATTACCCATTTTTCTGAGTAATGTGTTTTCTGATCATTTCATGGTAAAATTTGACTGTTTCGCGAGAACCCTCAAGGAGCGATATTTTATGAATATTTTTGACGTACTCACCCTGTTCGGCGGACTGGCAATGTTCCTGTACGGAATGCGGCTGATGGGCGACGGCTTGAAAGAAAGCTCTTCCGGAACACTCAAAGTTGCGATGGAACACGTAACCAACAACAGTTTCAAGGCATTTCTGCTCGGACTGCTGGTTACTGCGATCATTCAGTCCAGCACAGCGACGATCGTTATTACCTCAGGTCTTGTCGGAGCGGGAATCATCACCCTGCGTCAGTCTCTCGGCATTATCGTCGGAGCCAACGTAGGAACCACCGTTACCGGACAGATTATTCGTCTTCTTGACATCGACTCCAACGCGGCCGGATGGCTTCAGATCTTCCGGCCTTCCTCCCTTGCCCCGATCGCTCTGATCGCGGGAATTGTCATCATCATGGGATTAAAATTCAAGAATTCCAAGACGATCGGAAACATTCTGATCGGGTTCGGTATTCTGTTTTCGGGTCTGATGAACATGACCAATGCCGTGGATGCCCTGGCAGAGACAGGAATCTTCGATATGCTGTTCTCCCGTCTTTCCAGCAATCCGCTGATCGGCTATCTCACCGGTGCGGCGGTTGCCTTCATTCTGCAGAGCAGCTCGGCGGCTGTCGGAATTCTGCAGGCATTCTCCGCTTCCGGACAGCTGACCTTCAGCGCCATCTATTCCGTCATCGTCGGTATTTACCTCGGTGACTGCGTCACCACCGCGATAGTCTGTTCGATCGGTGCCAAGCCTGATGCCAAGCGGGTCGGAGCCATAAACATTCTTTACAACCTGTCCAAATCCGTCCTCGTACTGGCAGCTGTTGCCCTGCTGCACAGTCTCGGGGCACTGAACGGCATCTGGGACAGCCCCGTGAATCCCGGTAAAATTGCAAATACCAACTCGATCTTCAATCTCGCCTGTGCGGTGGTGCTGCTTCCGATTCTGCCGATGTATGAAAATCTTTCCCGCCGGATCGTGCCTTCTGAGCCGGTGCAGGAGAACAAATACAAGGACAAGCTCGATGCCCTCAACCCGAACTTCTTCTCCACCCCGGCGCTCGCGCTTCGTTCCTGCTACGATCTTCTGCTTACGATGTTCTATGCCGCAAGAGACAACATCGAAGATTCTCTTGTCTTGCTGAACAGGTATAACGAAAAGACAATGTCGAAGATCCGCCAGGAAGAAGACAACATCGATCTGATGGCGGATCATCTCAGCAACTATCTCGCCGCACTGTCGGGAAAACTCACACAGGATGAACATGTGCAGATTCTCAATGAATACTACAAGATGGTAAATGAGTTCGAGCGGCTCGGCGATCATGCGATGAATATCTCGGAAACCGCCCAGCACATGGCAGACAACAATATCTCATTCTCCCTGTACGCACAGAAGGAACTCGATCTTCTCCACGAGCTCATGAATCATATCCTCGATCTCTCCGAGCAGGCCTTCAAGCGCCGCGACACCAACGCCGCAAGATCCATCGAACCGCTCGAAGAGGTGATGGATGATATCGTGAATATGCTGAAGGAAAACCATCTGAAGCGCCTGTCCCGCGGCAAATGCAATGTCTATGCGGGAACGGACTTCATGGATACCCTTTCCAATATCGAGCGCATCTCCGATATCTGTTCCAATGTAGGCCTTGCGACCCTTGCCCGCGTAAGCGAGGAAGTCGCCCAGGACAGCCACGATTATATGTCCAACCTGCACGCAGGCAACGACGAGAAGTTCAACACCCAGTACAATGAGGCGAAAACCCAATACCTCGGACGCCTTCAGAACATCATGGATGAGGAGAAGGCAGAGGATAAAGCAGCCGGAGATGCCGCAAAGGCGAAGACCTGATCCCTCATGGCAGAATACATGATGGAGCTGCGAAAGCTCGTCGGCCACCGGCCGCTGCTGCAGTGCGCCGCCAGCGTGATCATCGAAAACAGCAATGGGGAAATCCTGTTGGGAAAACGAACCGACAACCATAAATGGGGATATGCGGGCGGATCGATCGAACTCGGGGAAACCATCGAGGACTGCGCCTGTCGGGAACTGTTTGAAGAAACCGGACTCATCGCTGATGAGCTGCGCTTCTTTATGATCAACTCCGGGGAAGAGACCCACTACATCTATCCCAACGGGGACGAGGTGTACAACGTGGAAGTCGTCTATCTCTGCTCAAAGTACCATGGCACGCTTGCCCCTCAGCCGGATGAAATCGAAGAGCTTCGCTTCTTCCCCGTATCCGCTCTTCCCGAAGCCCTCAGCGATCCGATCATCCCGGTTTTCAGCGCCTATCGCAGACACCGGGAGCAGTCCGAATCCTGAACCTGTTCCGATTACGAAAAAAAACAGTTCTGCAAATCGATTTCAGATACGGTTCGCTGAACTGTTTTTCGTTTTCAGATCATTTCTTTCAGCCAGTCTTCCCCGGTGAAAGCGGGGCAGCTGACAGTGGTCAGATCCCGCTCATATCCCCCTCCGGTCAAAGATCCGGAAGAGATTTCCGCAATCCTCAGCTCGGCATGCATGATGCTTAAAAAAAGCGGATCCTGTGTTTTGCATTACGAAAAGAAAAACTCATCTGATGGCTTTGAGCCCTTCGATGAGTTTATCGCGGGATTCTCCCGGTTTTCAGCGGGCGCTGATCGCACCGGCCGGGCATACTCCTTCACACGCTCCGCAGGCAAGGCACGCCTCTTCGTCTACCCAGTAGAACTCATCGTGCTCCTTGATTGCCTGAACCGGGCATGTACCTGCACATGTGCCGCAGCACACGCATACATCCGGATCAATGTGACGTTTTCCGCTTCCTTCGGGAGCGACATAGCCGGCATAAACATTTGCTTCACTCATCGTAAAATAATCTCCTTTCGTTTTATTCTGATCTGCTCACTTCTCTTCTTCCTCGCTGCGCCTGTGAAGAAGCCATGCCATGACATGCATGGCCTGCAGAAATGTACCGCTTTTGATCATCTGTTCGATTTCCGCCGCACTGTATCTCTTAACATTCAGAAACTCCGTGTCATCGAGATGCCTGTCTTCCGTCTTCCGGCAGTCTTTTGCCTCAAAGACAAAAGCGTAGTTATCGGCGATGGTCGCATTGCTGGGGATGGTGATCAGATGTTTCCACTTATCTGAAGTATACCCTGTTTCTTCCGCAAGTTCACGCTTTGCGGCGGAAAGTGCGTCTTCCGCATTGTCTTTCTGATTCTCTCCGTACTGTTTTCCGTCTTTTCTCTCAATTCCCCCGGCCACAAACTCCGTGGTTACTTCTCGGATTCCCTGACGATACTGACGTACGCACAGGTACTTTCCCTCCGTATCACTGGCGACAATGATCACATAATTTCTGCGGCTGTAAGTATAGTACGGGCTGAACACCGATCCATCCGGCAGACGAAATGCCTGTCTTCGGAAATCAATCCACTCATCATTAACGATATGCTCGCACGACACCTCTTCCCAGATGAGTTTTTCCTTATCGCTCATTTTCTCCCCTTCTCTTTTCATTCATTTTTTCCCTCTCTGAGCACCTTCAGCCGCTCCTTCGCAGCCTGAATCACTGAGGCGTCTTTCTCTTTTTCAAGGATATGTTCCACCTCTTCGGGATCCTTCAGTTCTCTGACCAGGCGCCTGCGTACAATCTCAGAGGGATCACTTTGGGCAAATGCAGAAAAGAGTCTCTGGTCATTCAGCTTTAATACCGCAAGGCGCCTTGCCTCGGGGTTTCCCGCTTCATACGCAATCTGAAGCAGCTGCCGTCTGTTCTGTATTTCATGGACCGCGGAAGCCGCTTCCACCGGGTTCAGGCTCCGCCACCCCATTCCAACTCTCATTCCGTTTCTTCCTTCCCCGCGTGCCGTCGCAGGGGAGCCATCCCCCGCACACTTCCATTATATGCGATGCGGTCTATTCTCTGAAAAACGGATCCATGCCAGACGCTCTCTTACACCGGTTTTGGGACCGGACCAAAAAAAATATCAGCCAGAGTCTGACTGATATTTCCTGGATTACTCTACAGTAACCTTGATGCCCGGGCCCATGGTGGAAGCAACTGTGACGGAGCGGATGTAAGCGCCCTTGACAGTAGCCGGCTTGATCTTTACGAGCTGGTCATAAAGAGCCTTGAAGTTCTGAGCCAGTGCTTCATCGGAGAAGGAACTCTTGCCGATCAGAACATTGACGTTTCCGTCTTTGTCGGTACGGTAAGTGACCTTACCCTTTTTGATTTCATCGATTGCCTGCGCGACATTCGGTGTGACGGTTCCGGTCTTGGGGTTCGGCATGAGGCCTTTGGGGCCGAGCAGCTTACCGAGCTTACCGAGCTGACCCATCATATCCGGGGTAGCGACGATGATATCGAAATCGAACCATCCGCCCTGGATCTTCTCGAGCATGTCTTTTCCGCCGACGAAATCAGCGCCCGCAGCCTTGGCTTCTTCTTCCTTGGCACCCTGAGTGATGACAAGCACGCGGCGTGTCTTACCGGTACCGTTGGGAAGAACCATCGCACCACGGATGTTCTGTTCTGCCTGACGGGGATCAATGTTCAGATTGAAGCACGCTTCAATCGAAGAATCAAACTTTGTAACACTGGTGTCTTTTGCAAGACGGACCGCTTCAGCGTAAGGATATGTCCTTCTGCGATCAATTTTGGCAAGTGCCTCTTTGTATTTCTTTCCTGCCATGATTACGCCTCCCATCCTTCAACGGTGATGCCCATGTTGCGGGCAGTACCGGCAACGATTCTCATCGCTGCTTCTACATCATTCGCATTGAGATCCGGCATCTTGTACTCCGCAATCTCACGAAGCTGGGCTTCGGTAATCTTTCCGGCCTTGACGGTCTTGGGTGTGCCGCTTGCCTTCTGGATTCCGGCTGCCTTCTTGAGCAGAACGGCTGCCGGTGTAGTCTTGACTACAAAGTCGAATGACTTGTCTTCATAGGCTGTGATGATGACAGGGACGATATCGCCCTTGCGGTCTTTGGTCGCATCATTGAACGCATTGCAGAACTGCGGCATGTTGATGCCGGCAGAAGCGAGTGCAGGTCCCGGTTTTGCGCCGCCTGCAGGGAACTGAAGCTTGCAGATTTTCGCAACTTTCTTTCTTGCCATGTGGCTGTCCTCCTTTTTCTATGTCAGAAAGTCCACATGCAGTGGTTCTGCGGATGAGCTGCTCATCCTCCCACGCATGCGCACACATAAAAAACGTGTGCCTATCAATCATAGGAGAAAGCACACGGTACGTCAATTGTTTTTTTGCTTTAATCCGCATAAAATCCGCGTTCTTTCGGATCCACCGGGATGGTTTTTACCTGCATGTTCCGGATTTTCACATACCTTCCCTGCTCGATAAAGGAAATTACCCGATCGATCTGTTCTTCGCTGCCCTGAATTTCCATCGTCACCGAGCCGTCGTATTCGTTTCTGACCCAGCCGGTTGCCCCGGCTGCCTCAGCCGCATGCATTGCCCGCCAGCGGAAACCGACGCCCTGTACCCAGCCGGTGAAAACGATGTGTCTGCGTATCTTCTTCATCGCTTTCTTTGTATCGCAGATGCCGGGCTCTGTCCATACAAAACTGAATTCCGATCCTCTGTTCTTCCCGGCTGCCCTCGCCGAATTGCCCGGAAGATGAGATGATGGAGACAGAAAGAAGGCAAGGCATGAAACGACTTTACTGCATCGGCGATTCCAATACCTATGGCTATGATCCCCGTTCCTATCTTGGCAGCCGCTATCCCGAATCGGTTCGCTGGACCGGAATACTGAAACAGAACGGGTATGACATCATCAATCTCGG
>JAFWCM010000153.1 GCA_017536885.1 Solobacterium sp. | reverse complement strand
TCAGACTGCCGCAAGCGCCTGATCGAGATCTTCGATGATGTCATCGATGTTTTCGATTCCGACGGAAAGCCGCACAAGATCCGGTGCCACGCCGGCCGCAAGCAGTTCTTCATCGCTCATCTGCCGGTGGGTGGAGCTGGCGGGATGAAGGACGCAGGTATGGGCATCCGCGACATGGGTTGCGATGATCGCAACCTTCAGGTTGGACATGAAGCGGCTGGCTGCCTCTCTTCCGCCCTTGACGCCGAAGGAGATGACGCCGCAGGTGCCGTTGGGAAGATACTTTTTCGCCCGCTCATAGTACTTGTTGGAGGGAAGTCCCGGATAGTTGACCCAGGCAACCTTCTCATGGGCCTCCAGGAACTGCGCCGCCTTCAATCCGTTAGAACAGTGGCGCTCCATCCGCACCGCCAGGGATTCCAGGCCGAGATTGAGGATATACGCATTCATCGGGGAAGGAATCGAACCGAGATCGCGCATCAGCTGCGCCGTGGCTTTGGTGATAAACGCACCGCCGAGTCCGAATTTCTCCGCATAGGTGATGCCGTGATAGGACTCATCCGGAGTGGTGAGACCGGGGAATTTATCCTTATGCGCCATCCAGTCGAATTTGCCGCCGTCGATGATCGCACCGCCTACCGTGGCATCATGGCCGTCCATGTACTTCGTGGTGGAATGGGTGACGATATCCGCACCCCATTCGATCGGGCGGCAGTTGATCGGGGTTGCGAAGGTGTTGTCCACGATCAGCGGAACCCCGTGCTTATGCGCCGCATCGGCGAAGCGTTCGATATCAAATACGGTCAGAGCCGGATTGGCGAGAGTTTCGCCGAAGACGCACTTCGTATTTTCCCGGAATGCCGCTTCGAGTTCCTCATCGCTGCAGTCCGGATCCACGAAGGTGAATTCGATGCCCATGCGCTTCATCGTCACCGCAAACAGATTATAGGTGCCGCCGTAGATCGCCGTGGAAGAGATCACATGGTCGCCGCAGGAAGCGAGATTGAACACGGAATAGAAGGATGCGGCCTGGCCGCTGCTGGTAAGCATGGCTGCGCTTCCCCCTTCCAGGGCGCAGATCTTGGCTGCGACATGGTCATTGGTCGGATTCTGAAGCCGGGTGTAGAAATAGCCGCTGGCTTCAAGATCAAACAGCTTGCCCATCTCCTCGCTGGTATCGTACTTGAAGGTGGTGCTCTGAATGATCGGAATCATCCGCGATTCGCCGTTGCCCGGAGTATAACCGGCATGAATGCATTTTGTTTCAGATTTCATAAAAAAATGATGGACCCCCTTTACAATCCATCATTTTACCAAGGTTTATCGGTTTTTGTTTCTCAAAGATCGTTCAGAACGCCGTTTTTCAGAAGCACCCGGTGATCCGAAAGCTTGGATACTTCATTCGAGTGGGTAACGGCGATAATCGTCTTGCCGTATCGTTCCGAAAGCATCTGGAAGAGACGGATGATTTCCTGTTCGGTTGCCGTATCGAGGTTTCCGGTCGGCTCGTCGGCGAAGATCAGATCGACGTTGCAGGCGATGGCACGGGCGATCGCGATACGCTGCTGCTCACCGCCGGAGAGCCGGGTGACGAGACGATCTGCCTTGGTATTGGCGATTCCCACCATGTTCAGAAGCGCATAGGCAACTTCTTTCCGGTTGGCAGGAAGTTTGTTGTCGGTTTCCGTCATCGAAAGCAATGTGTTTTCAAGACCTGTAAGATAGGTGATCAGGTTGTAGGACTGGAAAACGACGCCGATCTTGTTGCGGCGGTATCTGTACAGTCCCATCTTGTCGATGTCCTCTCCCTCAAAGTAGATCTTTCCGCTCTCCTGTTTGTCGAGCCCCGCCATGATCGAAAGCAGAGTCGTCTTGCCCGAGCCGGAAGGTCCGAGAATCGTGTAGAACGTACCGGCCTGAAATTCATAGCTGAGACTCTTGAGAATCTCACGCTTGAATGATCCGTCGGTGTATCCGTAACAGATGTTTTCCAGTTTCAGTATTGCACTCATCGCTGAACTCCTTTCCTAGCTCAAGAGAATCTGCTTGGGGTTAAGACGCATGATCATCAGGGACGGGATCAGTGTCGCAATCAGCACGACACCGGTGCCGAGCAGGAAGATCTCTCCGATCAGCATCGGGGAAACGCTGACATGGTATTCGGAAAGCATTTCATCCTGAGTGACCTGGGTGAAGTAATCCGAAGAAGAGAAATAACTTCCCTCTTCGCTGCTTCCGTACTGCGCTTCCGAAGTTGTCTGGAAGTCCAGCACCATCTCTCCGACCTGCCCCGCGGCCAGCGAACCGCTGACGCTTGCCAGGGCAAATCCCAGAATTGCGATAAGCATCAGTTCAAGGAACAGCTGCACGACCACCATCTGCTTGGAGACGCCGATCGAAAGCATGACACCGATCTCATATTCCCGGGTCTTCAGTGTCAGCGCTGTCACCAGGGAGATGATCACGACCGCGTTTACCACGACGATCCAGACCACGATGTTGGCAAAGAAGCTCATCGTATCGAGAGGCCGCGCCATCTTCTTGAAGGTTTCGTTGTTGGCATTGAGGACGAGGTAGTCGCCGGTGCTTGACTTATGATCCTCGACGAAGGCATCGACATTCAGAGGGTCATCGAGCAGATAGACGGCCCGGCTGGGACTGATCCGGCTGGTTTTGACGGTTTCGACATCGGTATCCCGATACCAGTCGGGATGAACCTTCACGGTGTATTCCGTCATGGTTCCGACGAATTCCTGAAGGGTTGACAACGGCATGTAGATCCGGTTTTTCGGCGATTCATACGGGCTCATCCATTTGAAGTCCGGGCTGTTGGGATCCACGTTTTCCTTCGTGTTGTAGATGCCGATAATCTCGAGTTCAAGATTTACATCATCTTCGCTGATCCCGGCATCGATATAGGTTTTCTTTTCATCCGGGCTGAAGGTGCTCATCGTCAGGCTGTCCCCGGGCTTCAGCGCATTCTGCTCAGCGAGCTCCTCGGAGATCACGCAGACGCGGCGGTTCTGATCGATGTCATCCTGGCTGTAGAATCTGCCATCCTTGATCGTCATCGTTCCTTCCGTCAGTTCGATCAGCTCGGGGAAGGCATTTCCGTACCCCATGATGTTGGCCCGGGTGGAATTTCCCGCCGCATTGTAGGGCTGGTTGGAGCTGTCGGAGCTGCTCATATCCTCATTGCCTACAGGAACATTTTCAAATCCCATCGAGTAAAAGGTATTGTTCAGAAGATAGTTCAGCGCCTTGACCCGCTCATCCTTTTTCAGAACCAGGACCTGGTCCATGGGGATCTTCGGAGAATTTCTGGATGCCGCTTCCATCTCATCCTTGTCAGAGATGGAATAGACATAATTCCAGTAAGAATTGTAATCCACTTCATAACTGACAATCGCACGCATCTTCTTCCGGGTCAGAATCTTGGCGTTGTCACTTGCCTGGGAAACACCCATACCGAGAATAACGAGATTTCCGATCACGAAGAAAGTGATCATCAGAAGGATGCTTTTGGTCGGTTTCCGGGTCAGGTATCTGATTGCTCTCTGGAAAAAATTCATATCCGTTATCTCCTTGTCAAAAGGTCAGTCCTCGGCTTCACTGCAGAAGAATCTGCTTGGGATTAAGCCGCATGATCATCGCCGAAGGGATCACGATCGAAATCAGGACTACGCCCGTTCCGAGAATGAAGATCTCGAAGATCAAAAGCGGTGAAACACTCACATGATACTGCGAAAACAGCTCATCCTGTGTCACTTCCGTAAAATAACTGTCTGAGGAAGTGAAGTAGTAATCGTCATCCGATTCATACTGCGCATCCGCATTTGACTGGTAATCGAGGACGAGATCTCCCACTCTCCCCGCCATCAGGGAACCGCTCACCGAAGCCAGCGCAAAGCCGACAAAGGCGATGAGAAGCAGTTCGAGAAACAGCTGTGCCACCACGATCAGCTTGGATACGCCGATCGAAAGAAGCACGCCGATTTCATATTCGCGCGTCTTGAGGGTGAGCGCAGTCACCAGAGAGATGATCACGACCGCGTTGACCACCACGATCCAGACGACGATGTTGGCAAAGAAGCTCATCGTATCGAGAGGCCGCGCCATCTTCTTAAAGGTTTCGTTGTTCGCGTTAAGCATCTGAAACTCGGGAAGACTTCTTTCATAATCCGCTACGAACTGGTCGACATGGAGCGGATCGTCAAGAAGGAAATACACCTGGGAAGGGGTGTTGAGACTTTCCCGGGTTTCCTCGATATCATCATCCCGGTAGCTTTCGGGATCCGCTTCCCTGTCCAGCAGATACGTATTGAACATGAATTCGGACATCGTCGTCATCGGGATCAGGATCTTGTTTTTCGGCGACTCATACGGAGACATCCAGCGGAAGCTTTCCGAGTTGGGATCCACATCTTCACTCGTGCTGTAGATTCCGATGATATCGAGATCGATGTTCAGTTCATCCGTATTGATTCCCTTGTCCTTATACCTGGATAGATTATTGGGATTGGTACGGGTTACGGTGATCGTATCCCCGACCCGAAGATTATTCTGGGACGCAAGCTCCTCCGTGATAACAGCGACACTCCTTGCCTGATCGATATCCTCTTCGTTCAGGAACCGGCCCTCATTTACCTGCCAGGTTCCCTCTTCCAGTTCAATCATGTTTACGGAGCGGCTGCCGCACAGCATGTACTCCGGTTCCTTGTAGGTTACCGTATTGCCGTTTTCATCGACATAGCTGTCATTCTTGTTTTCCTCATTGCCCAGCGGCACATGATCAAAGTCGATGCCGTAGGCAATGTCGCTGATCATGTAGTTGTAGGCAAGAACCCTTTCATCCTCAGTGAGGCGGCTGGCATATGCGATGTCGAGCTTGGGATAGTGCTTGTAGACCTCATCCCGCTCGTTGACATCTTCGATGGCGTCGGCGTATTTCCAGAACCCTTCATAGTCGATCTCATAGCTGACCACCGCCCGCATCTTCTGGCGGGTCAGAATCTTGGCGTTGTCGCTGGCCTGGGAAACGCCGAGGCCGAGGATCACAAGGTTTCCTATGAGAAAGAACGTTATTACAAGTAATAACGTCTTTGTCGGGGTTCTTTGTATGTATCTGAGTGCTCTCTGATAAAAATTCATCAGCTGTTCTTTCGGTAGTCTCCTGTTTTAATTACGGCTCCGGTGTCGGTGTAGGAGTGGGGGAAGGCAGATCTTCCTTGTAGTAGACATACAGTTTCTGATTGCTCTTCAGAATGATCTGGAACTTTTCGTCCGAGTCATACTCGGCATACGGATCCCCATCCACATAAACGGTAATATTCGCCGACTTCGAGTTGTCCAGCGCGAATCTGCAGGTCAGTCCGCTGCTGCTGCAGAAGTTGGAAATCGATGTCAGACTCTGCAGATGGTCGGAAGTCAGGACAACATCCTTGACGGACGGGCCTGGGGTCGGAGACGGCTGGGCATCCTCATTGTAATAAACCATGAAGAAGGTTCCCTGCAGAACGACATCCTGGAACGGATCGTCATTGCTGCTGCGCTGCTTGCCGTCGAAGACGACTCTGACAAGTTCTCCCCGGTTGAGGCTCTTAGGCTCAACGACACAGGACATCTTGTTGTTGTCACAGAAGTTGATCATGCTCTGAACACTGGCGAGATCCGCCTGCGTCAGGGTCACCGCATTCTTGACGGTCTTGGGTCCGAGCGATCTCTGATAGTTGATCCGGCTGTTGGCGGTAAGAGGCCGTCCGCAGCCGTCGGCGATATCGCTGGTGCCGTAGTAACATGCATACTTGATGACCTGTCCCGGGGTCGGGAATTCATCGCTGTAGATCGGCTGGAAGTCAGGGCCCCATTCACCGGCCTGAATATCCACGCCCTTGTCGTTGACAGCATCGCACCATGCCCGCAGTTCGAGATAATCCTTTCCGATCCACGCTCTGGAATTGGTTTCGAGAATCGGCATGTACAGGGAAATCGTCAGAAGCAGAACATCACCGGAATCTAGCACGGTTCCCGGCGGAACCGCCTGGGCGATGACTGTGCCTTCGGGTGCTTCGTTGTAAATCGATTTGGTGACAACGGTCAGGGTGTTGTTCTTGGAGGACTTCCATGCCTCGAGCTGTTCCTTGGTATAGCCGACAAGATCCGGGACCTTGACGCCCTTGCCTTTGGATACGACGAAGGTGATGGTTTCGCCTTCCTGCATCGCCTGTCCGGCAGCCGGAGTCTGGGAGAT
>JAFWCM010000018.1 GCA_017536885.1 Solobacterium sp. | reverse complement strand
AATTGGGATAGACGGCATTCAGAATCATGGTATCCAGCTTATGTACAGCCGTCTGTCTGGTTTCTTCACGGAGCCGGGGATACGATGGTGTCCGCCGTTTCAGACTCCTCCGGAATTGTATTTTCTTCGGTGGCAGAAGATGTGCCGCAGGCAGCGAGATTCAGAAGCAGAGCCGGTGTCAGAGTCATGGAAATCATTTTCTTCATGCATGCGTCCTCCCATAATGATTGTTCGCTGGTTTGATCTTCACTTTCCGCAGATAGCACATCAATGATTCCTTCTCATCATAGTGAAATATCCGCCCGATAAAAAGGCTCTTAAGAAAACCGATGGTTCTGTTCCTGCCGCCCGGGAATGAGTGCGCAGTCGGCTCTTATGTCTGGACACAGAAAGAAACGACATGCATCCATGCCGTTTCGGTATGACTTCACAATATTGTCATACTCCGCATCGGAAAACGGAGCCTTTCTCTTGCGCAGGCCTTCTCTTCTGCGGATGGAACCGCAGACTGAACCAGTTCATGTCAGCCTGTATGAACCGGGCAGAGAATACTCCCCGGTCCGCGCAGCCGAACTGTTTTCGAAGTTTCTGCCGCGAATTTCTCAGCGCTGATTTCTTTTTTCAGTTCTTTCTTTCTCTTCCAGCCGGCTGGCAGCCCTTTTCACATCAAAGCTGCTGAGCTTCACAACGACCGGATTCTTATCGCCGATGTTCTCGCTGACCCTGTCAAAACTCTGGATGAAATACTGAATGCATTCGGTTATATCACGAACCCGTGTACTTTCTTCCTTATCATCCGTGAACAGGGTTTCCTCCTCGGAGGTTTCTTCCGCATGATTGGTTGAATTGCGGATCGTACCGACACGAAGATAGGCAGTCATAAGATCTTCCAGCAGCTTTCTGTCATCACACACCGTATAGCCGGTGAGGATGTCCGGATTGGTATTATCAATACATGACACCAACGCCTTCGCATTTTCCCGCTGATGCTCGAGTGTGTTGTTGGGGACCTTGTAGATAAAGTAGTTCTTGATGAAATAGTGATCGATATCATTCATCTTCCAGTATTCATAGGGTTTCATCTGCAGTCTCCTTCTGCCGAAGAACTCTGCGACATGATCTTTCTGGCTTTCGTCATTGCAGTAATAGAACATACCGCGCGATATGAAGTCTGCCGGTGCCTTCGCTTCGATCAGTGTGAGACACGCCTGGTAGAAGCCTTTCTGATACGCCCATCTGATGAGGTCGATAAAACCTGCATCATCCGAGTTCACAAGATTGCCGTAATCATTTTTGATCCCTTCCGACATCAGAAGGAAAAGGCCGCTGACCGGGTCATTCTCAGAGATTTCCACCCCGTTTCTGAACAGTTCGCGAAGGGTCGAGATACCCTTTACGATATCCTGGATGTAGCAGAGGGAAAGACCATTGTCAATTCGCTTCATGGCATAGACCATCTTTTCGATCTGTCTGTTCTTGGAACCGCTGTTCTCCCAGCATTCCACAATCATATCGGCCTTGCCGTATCTCAGGAAGCTTTTTACCGCCGCGATCGTAGAAGTAAGACCATAGGAATCCGTGCTTTCCTGGACCATGCCGGAAAGATGGCTGAACGCCTCGGTAGGAGTATAGACCTGTTTGATTTCAATCTGTTCTCCGTAAAGCAGGTCAAGAATATTGAGCACGCCCAGCATAACAAGATTTTCATCCATGTCGTCGTTGTTCATGGCCATGTAGATGTTTACATTTTCCGTGCCGTTTGTCAGGAACTGCTTTGCAAGATGCATCATGTCTTTGACCGGGAGGTTTCTGTTTTCGTCAATCGCCGAAAGGAACCGGATCTTTGCGTTCTCATTTCCCTTCAGAATCGAAAGCTTGCTGAAATCTCTCAGCTGCAGATACAGATATTTCCTGACCCGATCGAGATACGCAGCTTCTTTCCCCCTCGCTTCCGGAAACATCTCTGTCATTTCTTTTTTCAGTGTCTCATACAGCAAAGGATCCATGGAGATCCGTTCAAAGAACCGGTTGAACTTCTCGCTTTTGCTGTCGGAATGTTCCTCATAAAACTTCCGGATAAATTCCTCAATATGTTCCTGCTCTTCCTGAGAAATCCCGTCATCTTCATATTCCAGATCAAGAAAGAGATCATCCCGGAACTGCGACAGACGGTAACGGAAAATATTCTCGGCAGAAAGTGTGGTGAGATCCGTATTATAGAACGCCTGACCGCCCGAGATATCTGACAGTTTTTCATTATCCTCTGCCTGTGATGACAGAAATGTACCGAGCACGTAGATCTGATCGATGTGTACGGAAGAAAGAAGATATTTTGTCGTCGCTTCTGCAGTGAGCGCCGCATCGGTATACTTGCATTCTTCTCCTTCCTTCACACAGTAATAACGGAGGGGCGTTCCTTTGCCCGCTTCATACAGGGATGTGAACAAAATGTTATAACTCATCGTTTTTTTCCTTTCAGCTGTAATTCGACGATCAGCCCGCTGCACCGGAACTGTATGTCATTTCCTGCAAGCAGATTATACAGGCAATATCAGAAATATGTGCATTCCTGAAAGCATTCTCATCGTTTTATTCGTTTTCGAACCTGTGCGTCTTATCCCGCTGAGGATTGTCCGCCCGAAAAAGAAGACTCTGACGCCTGTGCTTTCTTCAGCTCTTCTTCCACAAAGCTGTCCCATTTCTTCTGCCATT
>JAFWCM010000152.1 GCA_017536885.1 Solobacterium sp. | reverse complement strand
TTTAAACAGGATACCCGTCCTGTGAGCACATACGAGCAGTCCCGCAACAGCAAGGTGAAGTCCGTCAGCGCGGATACCAAGATGGTTCTCTTTGAGCCGAGAAGCCTTGAGGAAGCGGAAGAGATCGCGCGTCATCTGAAACAGCGCAAGGCTGCCGTTGTCAACCTGCATCGTCTTCAGAGAGATTATGCACAGCGCACCATTGATTTCCTCAACGGTGTTATCTTTGCGCTCGACGGAACGATTCAGAAGATCGGTCATAACGTCATTCTCTGTGCTCCGAAGTCGATCGGCGTCGACGGCTCGATTTCACTCGACAGCGACGATGACTGATTCGTATGATGTGATCGCCCGGCTGGAAGATCTCCAGGATCAGTCGGAGCGAAAATACATGCATACGGAATCCGGATTTCTGAACGAAGAGGAACAGGCCGAAGCTTTGCGGCGGTTTCCCGAATCGTCACTGATCCGATATGAGGGAGGTTATCCCGGCGCATTAAAAAAGAAAGTCATCTTTCTCAGAGATGAGGAGGATGACTTTTCTGATATCGTATGCATTACCGCTGCGATCGATCAGCGCTTCCGGAAGATTACGCATCGCGATGTGCTCGGATCATTGATGTCCCTGCAGATCGACCGGCACAGCTTCGGGGATTTCTGGATCGAACCGGAGCGTATCGTTCTCTACACGTCTCATCAGATGGCAAAGTTTCTGTGTGACAACCTGCTGCGGATTTCCTCGCTCTCGGTTTCGTTTGAACCGAGCGAAGAACAACCCGTCCAGGTGTTTCACCGAAGGGAATTTGAAGCCGTGGTGAGCAGTGAACGGATGGATGTTCTGGTGGCTTGTCTTGCCAATATCAGCCGCGCCAAAGCGGTGTCGATGATCCGGGAAGGGAAGGTTCAGCTGAATCATCGACCGCTTGTTAAGCCGGATGAAGTGTGCGATAATGATTCCACGATTTCAATTCGGGGAAGCGGAAGATATCACTTTCTGGGGATCGTCAGGCGCACCCGAAAGAATCGTATCGTTGTGAGATTTTCACAGGATATTCAGGAAGGGGAGCGGAAGAGATGAGTTCACCACGGCCGACATTCCGTGTCATGAAGAACGGTTATGACCGCTTTGCGGTAGATGATGCGGTTGACCGGTACGCAGCTCAGGTGGATCAGCTCGAGCGCCGTCTGGCGCAGTATGAAAAACAGCTCTCCGAAACAAACGCCCGCCTGATCCAGCTTCAGGCGCAGTATCAGAACCTGGAGAATTCCGTGGAAGCACAGCGGGCAGCCGCCGACAGTATTGCCAGGCTGTCATTGCGGGAGGCCAATGAGATTATCGACAACGCACGGAAGAATGCGGATTCGATCATCCATGAAAGCCTCGTAACCGCCCGTCTCATATTAACGGATCTTTCCCGGCTGTATGGGGATGCGGATACCGTAAAGACCGCAACCCGGGCCAGACTGGAAGGGCTGATCAGGGAACTTGATGAATTCGATCTTCCGAAGATGCCGGATATGAGATGGCTTGAGGAAGCAGAAAAAACAATGCGCTGAGTAAGGACGCGCACTCCGCTGCCGAAGTGAAAGAGAGCCTGCGAAACGGTGAAAGCAGGACGAGGTACGGAAGCTGACATCACCTTATGAGCATTCGCAGGTCCTGCGTTATCGGACAACAGAGGGCATATGCACCGCATATGAACTAAGGTGGTACCGCGTGATGAGCGTCCTTAGAGAGAGGACGCTTTTATATTGAAGGGAGAACAGAACCATGGACTACAAAGACACACTGAACATGCCGAAAACGGACTTCGAGATGCGGGGCAATCTTGCCAAAAAGGAACCCGGCATCCTCGCGGAGTGGGAGAAAGCCGATCATTACAATCAGATTCTCTCCCGCCACAAGGGCGAGAAATCCTATGTGCTTCACGACGGGCCGCCGTATGCCAACGGCAACCTGCACGCCGGCACCGCGATGAACCGATGCATCAAGGATTTCATTATCCGTACGCATGCGATGAGTGGATATTACACACCCTTCTTCCCGGGCTGGGATACCCACGGTCTGCCGATTGAAAACGCGATCCAGAAGCTCGGCGTCGACCGCAAGACGATGAGCCCGGCGGAATTCCGCAGCCGTTGCGAAGCGTATGCCAAGGAACAGCTCGCAACCCAGATGGCTACCGAAAAGCGGCTCGGCCAGATTGCGGACTATGAACATCCTTACATCACCCTGACGAAGGAGTTTGAAGCCCGCCAGATCCGCGCCTTTGAGAAGATGGCGCTCGACGGCCTGATCTTCCAGGGACTCAAGCCGATCTACTGGTCGCCGTTCAACGAGACCGCGATCGCGGACTCCGAGATTATCTATAAGGATGTCAAGGATTCCACCATCTATCTGAAGTTCCCGATCGCCGACGGCAAGGGAATTCTCGGCAGCGATGATTCCTATGTGATCTGGACCACCACGCCCTGGACCATTCCGAGCAACGAGGCGGTTTCCCTGCATCCCGATCTTGTCTATGCGGAATTCGATACCGAAAAGGGAAAGCTCGTCTTCCTGGAATCCATGGGCGACGCCCTGCTCGCCAAGTTCGGTCTTGAAAACAGGGGCAAACTGCGCACGTTCAAGGGAAGTGAACTGGAAGGCATCACCTACCACCATGTCGTTCTTGACAAGGACTGCCCGACATTGCTTGGCGACCATGTCACGGATGCGGACGGTACCGGTATTGTCCATACCGCCGGCGGACATGGTCTTGACGACTACTATGTCTGTCAGAAATACGGCATCGCGCCGATCTGCTCGGTCGATGAAAAGGGCTATATGAATGCCGAGGCTGGCAAGGAATGCGAAGGTCTCTTCTTTGAGGACTGCTCGAAGAAGATCATCACGATGATGAACGAGAAGGGATATCTTCTCGCGGTCGAAAACATCACCCACAGCTACCCGCATGATGACCGTCTGAAGAAGAAAGTCATCTTCCGTGCGGCGAAGCAGTGGTTCTGCTCAATCGAAAAGATCCGCGAAGAACTCCTGGATCAGATTCAGAACCATGTGACCTGGCACAATGAATGGGGCCAGATCCGCATGTACAACATGATTCATGACCGCGGCGACTGGTGCATCTCGAGACAGCGTCTCTGGGGCGTTCCGATTCCCATTTTCTACTGCGAAGACGGTACGCCGATCATGGAAAAGGAAGTATTCGAGCATGTGGCGGATCTCTTCGGAGAATTCGGGTCCAACGTGTGGTTCGAGCGGGAGGCGAAGGATCTTCTGCCCGAAGGCTACACCAATCCCAAATCCCCCAACGGCATCTTCACCAAGGAAAGCGACATCATGGACGTCTGGTTTGACAGCGGCAGCTCCTGGACGGAACTCGAAGCGCGCGGCGAAGGCTTCCCGTGCGATATCTACTTCGAGGGAAGCGATCAGTACCGCGGCTGGTTCAACTCCTCTCTGATCGTCGCCACCGCCGTCAAGGGCGGCGCTCCCTACCGCGAGATTCTGAGCCACGGCTACGTGTGCGACTCCAAGGGAGAAAAGATGTCCAAGTCGATCGGCAATGTTGTCAATCCCTTGGATATCATCAACAAGAACGGCGCCGATGTGTTCCGTCTTTGGGTCATGGTTTCCGATTTCAAACAGGATCTGAGACTGGGCGATGCGAATATCCGCCAGGTCAGCGAACAGTACCGGAAGATCCGCAACACCTTCCGGTTCCTGCTCGGAAACATCAGTAAGGATGACTTCAATCCGAAGACCGATATGGTGGACTTCAAAGACCTCGAGCCGGCCGATCAGTACATTCTGGTCCGCCTCAACGATGTCGTAAGGGAAGTCAGAAAGAACGTGCTCGACTATGATTATGTGGCGGCCAACAAGACCCTCATGAACTTCATGGTCAATGAGCTGAGCTCCTACTACTGCGACTTCACCAAGGATATCCTCTACTGCAGCGGCAAGGATGACAAGCGCCGCCGTCAGGTACAGTCCGTGTACTGGCAGTGCACCGATGCCCTGGTTCGTCTCTGGGCACCGTTCCTGTGCTATACCAGTGAGGAAGTCTGGAAGTTCTTCTCCAATGACGCCGAGCCTTCCGTTCACTATCTGCACTATCCGGAAGTGAAGGAATATGAAAACGCGGATGAGATCCGTGCCCGCTTCGAAGGTCTTCTGGAAATCCGTTCCTCTGTCACCAAGGCACTGGAGGACGCAAGAAACGAAAACCTGATCCACTCCTCGCAGGAAGCCAAAGTGGAGATCACCTGCAGCGATGCGGATGAAGAACTGCTCGAAAAGGGTCTTGGAAGCGATCTTGCCCAGTGGCTGATCGTCTCCGGCGTCTCGCTTGCCAAAGGGGAGAACCGCAGTGTGAAGGTTCTCAAGGCCGACGGCACCAAGTGCCCGCGCTGCTGGAACTACAGCACGGAAGCCAACAGCGACGGTCTCTGCCCGAGATGTGCGGCAGTGATTCAGGCCAATCAGTAAAACCATGCATGAAGACCGGATTTCATCGGGAGAGCATCATTCCCGGCGGAATCCGGTTTTGCTGATATGATTCTGAGTGTATAGAAAAGAAGGGTGGTTTGATTCATGAAAACCGGACTTTGGATTCTGCATGGCATAACGGCGCTGATCTTCGGTGCCGTGCTGGAACTCAATCACAGCCGCTGGATCGGCTGGATCTTATTCGTTGCCGCAGTGGTGCTGTTTCCGCTGCTTGCGGGAAAATGGAAAACCGCGGGGAAACATGCGTTACTGTATTTCGGCAGTATTCTGCTCTATGTTCTGATTATTCTGTTTGCCTGGCCAAGACCCGAAGCGGTTCCGGCGGTGGCGGTGAAGAATCCCAATGTCACCGGGACAGTCGCCGTAGAGCACGGAATGCTTACCGGCGTATTCAATCGTGATCATTCGGTCGAAGTCTATGCCGGCATTCCCTATGCCAAAGCCCCGGTCGGCGAACTGCGGTGGAAGAAGCCGCAGGAGGAAGACGACTGGGACGGCATTCTTGCATGTGATCACTTTGCCCCGATGTCGATGCAGACAACAAGTCTTCCGATCGTGGATTCTTTGACGCAGATCATCGGCTATCACGACTATCATCCCTTCACAAGCCACAGCGTCGCGCCGGTCAGTGAAGACAGTCTCTACCTGAATATCTGGAAACCGGCCGGGGAACAGCGCAATCTTCCCGTGATCGTATACATCCACGGCGGGTCACTCAAAACCGGACAGCCCTGGTTCCAGGACTACAACGGCGAAAGCCTTGCCAAAAAGGGTGCCATTGTCGTAAACATGGGCTATCGGCTCGGGGTGTTCGGCTTTCTTGCCGAAGACGAATTCCTGAAGGAAGAGGGAACCACCGGAAACTACGGCCTGCTCGATCAGATCAAGGCCCTGCAGTGGGTGCAGAAAAACATCACCGCCTTCGGCGGCGATCCCGGTAACGTGACGATCTCTGGCGAGTCGGCGGGATCGGTCTGCGTGGATGCGCTCTGTGTCTCTCCGCTGGCGGAAGGGCTTTTCGGGAAGGCGATTCTTGAAAGCAGCACCGTATCTTCCGTAAAGCCGCCGCATTCCTACCGCCTGTTCGATGAAGCGCTCTTTTCCGGAAAGGATCTTATGGCAAGATATGGCTGCGCTTCGGCGAGTGAACTCCGGAATCTTCCGGCGGAGAAGATTGTCGGCGAACTGGACAGCCAGCATCACATCACCATCGACGGATATGTCCTGCCGGATACCCCGCATAACCTGCGGGCAGGCGGCGTTCACAACGAATCGGCGATTCTCCACGGCTTTAATAAAGAGGAGAGCGGACCGTTCATCCTCTTCGATCAGGCAGATCTCAAAGACTATGAAAGCAAGGTCCGGGCTGTCTTCGGCGAAGCGGCAGACGACGTGCTGAAGGCCTATCCCGCATCTACTGATGCCGAGGCAAAAGCGCAATGGGCACTGATCTACGGAGCGAAGTATTTCAACTATTCCCATTACTGCCTCAACCGCCTGGCAGTCGGGCAGAATGAGCCGGTCTATGAATACTTCTTCACCAAAAACAACGGCCGTCTTTCGAGCTGGCACAGCGGGGAGCTTCCCTATGCCTACGGCAATCTTCCCGCGGGATCTTCCCTCTTTCAGAAATCGGACTATGATCTCAGCGAATACATGCAGAACTGCTGGATCAACTTTGCGGTGTCCGGCGACCCCAATGCGCCGGGATCTTCCGAATTTGCTCAGAATACCGACAGCACGAAACTCATGGAACTGGGCGATCACATCGGTATGATCGACGAACCGTTCCTGAAGCTCTACGAAATCCTCGACCGCTATGAAGGGGAATGAGGAAACAGCTATCATCAGCTATCAGACACGGACTGCATCTTCCGCATCACGGGAAGGGCAGTCTGTGTTTTTCTGCGGTATGCATGCATTTAAGCAAGAATGCTCAAAAAACCGATGGTTATTTTTCTGGCAGCCGGTCCATGCAGTAAAAAATCAGTATATGATTGAAACATGAAAAATAACGGAGAAAGCCTATGAGTCAGAAAAGAGATAAGAAAATTCCCGAGTCGGCGGAGGAACTGAATGACTACATTCACATCACAACTCCTTCCGTCTGGCTGATTCTGCTTGCCGTAAGCATCTTTGTGGCGGGTCTTGTCATCTGGTCATTGACCGCGGATCTTGCGACGGCAGTACCGGCCGCCGCGGTCTCCAAAGCGTCGGATGTTCATCTCTATGTGAGCGCCGACAATGCCGCAGCGATCAATGCCGGAAATCCCGTGATCATTCAGGACAGCACCTATTCGGTGCAGAGTGTTTCCGATTCGGCTGTCACCGCCTCGGTTGTGCTCAATGAATATGAGCGCAGTCTGATCGCCGCCAAGGCGAACGATCCGGTGATCGAATGCATCATGGAAGGAACGCTGGCCGAAGGGGATTACAACGCGATGATCGTTGTCGCGAGGGAACATCCGATTTCTTTTCTTTTCCGGAGCAATAAACGATGAGCACCGGAAAGAACATCAATAAGCCGATCCGAAGCGGGGTGGCGAATGTTCCGATGATCATGCAGTTTGAGATTCTCGACTGCGGCGCGGTTTCGCTGCTCATGATTCTCGGATATTACGGCAAGTGGCTCAAGAGCGGCGATGTGCGCGCTCTGACCGGGCCCTGCCGCGATGGCAGCAACGCAAACAACATCGCAAAGGCGGCGAAGCATTACGGTCTCTCTGCAGAGGTGAAGAACCTCTCCATGGAGGAGTTTGAAGCCTGTGCGGTATTCCCGTGCATCTGCCACTGGGATTATGTCAACTATGTTGTGGTCACCGGCAAAAAGAACGGTTATTATTACCTGAACGATCCCCGCCGCGGCACCAGCAGAATCAAGGCGGAGCACTTTAAGAGCCATTTTACCGGCGTGTGCATTTTCCTTGAGCCTTCGGAAACCTTCCAGCCGGAAGGCCACCGCAAGACCCTGTTTGAATTCGGGGCAAGGTATCTGGAAGGCAACCGCGAATCGCTGGTTTTCGTGTTTCTTACCACGCTTCTGATCTCCGTTCTGACGATTGCCAACAACGGTCTCAACCGGGTGTTCCTCGACCGGCTTCTGACCGGGAAAAATCCCGAATGGGTAAGACCCTTTCTGTTCCTGATGGGAGCGATCATCTTTGTCCGCATCCTGACCGAGGCAATGCTTGCCCTGTACACGGTGAAGATGAACGGCAAGATGTCGATCGTCGGCCACTCCGGCTATATGTGGCATATCTTCCATCTTCCGATCAGCTTCTTCAGCCAGAGACTGGCGGGAGATATCACCTACCGCAAGAATCTCAACTCCGATATCTCCACTTCGCTCGTGCAGACGTTCGGGCCGCTGCTGGTGGAGGCGATGATGATGATCCTGTATCTTTCCGTCATGGTCAGCTACAGCCCGGTGCTTGCCCTGATCGGCTTCGGTGCGGTTGTGATCAATTCGGTTCTGGGTCAGATGATCGCCCGGCGAAGGGTCAATATCACCAGAGCCCAGCAGTCGTATCTCGGCATGATGACCGGTACGCTTGCCTCCGGCATCGAGATGATCGAAACATTGAAAGCAAGCGGAGCGGAGAACGGATTCTTCGAAAAGTGGGCGGGCTATCAGGCCAAGAACATCAGCCAGCAGATGAAAAACAATCAACTGGATGCCTACCTCGGCGTCATCCCGCAGCTGGTCACCGCCGTCTCGGGAAACCTGATCCTGATCCTCGGTGTTGCCCTGATCATCCGGGGAGATTTCACGCCGGGTGCGCTGATGTACTTTCAGGGAATTCTTACGGTATTCAATCAGCCGGCCCAGAAACTGATCAACGCCGGCAAGGATTTCCAGCAGCTGAGATCGAATATGGAACGCATTGACGATGTCATGGAAACCGATCCGGATCCGCTCTGGCAGGAAGAGAAGAACGATGAAGACGTGCGCTACCGGAAGCTGTCCGGAAGGGTGGAACTCAAAGATGTGACATTTGGATATTCCAGGCTCAATCCGCCGCTGATCGAAAACTTTTCGATGACGCTGGAACCCGGCCGCAGCGTTGCCTTTGTCGGTCCTTCGGGATGCGGCAAGTCGACCCTTACGAATCTGATCTCGGGGCTCTATGTTCCCTGGAGCGGAACGATCACCTTTGACGGCATGCCGATTCAGGAGATCGACAAGAGCGTCTTCCGCACCAGTCTTGCCGTGATCGACCAGGACATCATCATGTTCGAGGACACGATCGACAACAACCTCCGGATGTGGTCCGATGCCGTCGAGAGCTTTGATGTGATCCTCGCCGCCAGAGATGCCAGAATTCATGATGATATCATGCGGCGGGAAGACGGCTACCAGCATAAGCTTCAAGCCGGGGGAAAGGATTTCTCCGGCGGCCAGAGACAGCGGCTCGAGATTGCCCGTTCTCTGGCGCAGGATCCGACGATCCTGATCATGGATGAGGCGACTTCCGCCCTGGATGCCAAGACGGAATTTGAAGTGGTGAAATCGATCTCTGACCGGGGCCTGACTTCGGTGATCGTCGCCCATCGTCTCTCCACAATCCGCGATTGCGATGAGATCATCGTGCTCAACCACGGCAAGGTGGTGGAGCGCGGCACACACAACGAACTCATGGCGATGCATGGGGAATATGCACGCCTGATCGAGAGCGAATAGGAGGGAGCTGACGTATGGGATTATTTGAAACACAGATCCGGCAGCGGAAGACCTCCGATGAACAGGCGTACCGGACCGCCTATGCCAAAATGGCGGCGCTGGTGTCGGATGAACTCTATCAAAAACTCGGGGCCGGAGAAGATGTGGATGCGGTGAGCGAAATTCTCCGCTGGTTCCACGTCCACGCCCAGCCGGTTCCCGCCAATATGAAAAACTTCAATGACATGCTCGAATATCTGACCAGGCCCGCCGGCATCATGCGGCGATCCTGCCGGCTGACGCCGGGCTGGTACAAAGACGCGCGGAACCCGATGCTCGGATTCCGGAAGGAGTCGGGCAAGGCAGTCGCTTTTCTGCCGCGGATGATGGGCGGCTACGATTATTACGATCCCGGCAGGGGAAAGCGGATTAAGATTACAAAAGCGAATGAGAATCTCTTTTCCGAAGAGGGGATCGTCTTCTATCCGCCGCTTCCGATGCGGCCGATGAACCTCCGGGATCTTCTGAAATTCATCATCGCTTCGCATACCACCGGTGACAGGATCCTGTTTTTTGCGGCATTGATCGCCGTGACGGCTGTGCAGATCATCCTGCCGAAGATCTCGAAGCTGATGATGGGAAATGTGGTGAGCCTGGGACGGTATGATATCCTGCTCTACGTCTCGCTGTTTCTTGTCTGCATCTCGGTTTCCTCGGTGCTGTTCACCAACCTCCGCAGCCTTGCCCTCAACCGCATCAACAGCCGTGTCGGCGAATCCTTTGAAGCGGCGATGGTCATGCGGATTCTCTCCCTGCCCGGAAGGTTCTTCCGCGACAATGACCCCGGCAGCCTCAACAGCCGGATGTACAATGTCAAACCGCTCTGCACCAATATCAACAACATCATCTATTCCTCGCTGTTTGTGACGCTGTTCTCCTTCGTCTATGTCTTTCAGCTGATTGAATATGCCCCGGCTGCGGCTCTTCCGGCAGTGATCATCCTGGTGCTGCAGGCAATAGTGTATGTCTTCGGCAGTATCGTCACCACCGGCATCAACGAACGGCAGCTTCAGCTTGCGGCAAAGGAAAACAGCGTGGCGTATTCCTGCGTGGAAGGCGTCCGCAAGATCAAGCTCGCCGGCGCCGAGAAGCGGATGTTCGCGGTCTGGGCAGATCCGTTTGTCAAATGGACGAAGTCGCTCTACAACATTCCCTGGTTTGTGACCCTGATTCCGGTGTTCATCAATCTGCTTTCCCTTTCGGGGACGATGATGATCTATGCCGCTTCGATTTCCTCGGGCGTCAGCGTTTCGGACTACTATGCATTCAACACCGCCTACGGGCTGGTCTGCGGCGCCGTGACTTCGCTTTCCACTTTGACGTTGACCTTCTCCAGGGTTGTGCCGCTCTACCGGCTTCTCAGCCCGATCTTTAAGGAAGAGCCGGAAATCTCCAAAGCGCGGAAAATGATCACCGATATCAGCGGCGGATTTGAGGTGGACAACGTCAGCTTCCGCTATGATGAGCACATGCCCTATGTGCTCGATCATCTGAAACTCACCGTTCGTCCGGGAGAGTATGTCGCAATCGTCGGAAAGACCGGCTGCGGAAAATCCACCCTGATGCGGTTATTGCTCGGGTTTGAAACGCCCGAATCGGGAACCGTGCGCTATGACGGGATGGATCTCGAATCGATCGACCTGCATTCCCTGCGCCGCTGCATCGGCGTCGTTCTGCAGGACGGAAAGCTCTTCCAGGGCGACATCTATTCCAATATCGTGATCTCCGCTCCCTGGCTCAGCGAAGAGGAAGCCTGGAAGGCCGCGGATCTTGCCGGCCTCGGGGATGATATCCGGGCCATGCCGATGGGCATGCATACGATGATCACAGCCAACGGAGGCGGCGTCTCCGGCGGCCAGCGCCAGCGCATCATGATCGCAAGAGCGATTGCCGCCCGGCCGAAGCTCCTGATGTTTGATGAGGCGACCTCCGCCCTTGACAACATCACCCAGCGGATTGTCTCCGATTCGCTCGCATCCCTCTCCTGCACGCGGATTGTCATCGCCCACCGCCTCTCCACGATCCGTCAGTGCGACCGGATCATCATGCTGTCGAACGGGAAGATCATCGAAGACGGCACCTATGAAGAACTGCTTGCGGCCAACGGTGAATTTGCGGATATGGTCCGCCGCCAGCAGATCAACTACAATCCCGACGAATGATCGGATCAAAGCAAAGAAGCACAGAAAATGCCCGGCAATTGTCGGGCATTTTCATGGAGTATTCAGGCTCCGGTATTCCAAAGATCAGCCTTCTTCTTCGAGGGCTTTGGCATCTTCGGCCACCGGGGCATTCAGCGAGAGATCATCGGCGTCATCGTCACAGTATTCCGCTTCGAGATGCACTTCGGCCTCTTCTCTCTTCGGCAGTTCCTCGGTTCTCTGCACTGCTTCTGCGGCGGGTTCCTCCTTCTCTTCGGGAACGAGGGTAACCATGACCGGGGTGTGGTCGCTGGGATACTTGCCGGCGTAAAGGCCGGTGAGCGAGGCGAAGTCTCTGGTCTCAAGGAAATTCGATACCAGGATCAGATCGATCGGGCGGTAGCGGCTCGATGCGGCATGCACAAGATCATTCAGAAGATCGGCGGGGCCTGCGGGAGCCGGGTTTCTGAGATCGAGAACCGGATCTTTCAGAATCGAGAGAACCGCAGCCTCGGCTGCCGTGCAGTTGAAGTCGCCGGTCAGAACCAGGAATTCACCTTCCCGGTACTCTTTCAGAAGCCGGCTCAGGACCCTGATCTGTCGGGATCTTGCCATGGGAAGCAGATGGTCGAGATGGGTGTTGGCAAAGGTGAAGACCGTATGGTCGTCGATGTCTTCGAGCACCGCGATCGTCACGATGCGGGGGAACACGGAGAGGAAGTATTTGGACCCGGGAACTTCCGGAGTATCCGAAAGCCAGAGGGTAACGGATCTCTTCAGACGGAAGCGGTCCTTGCGGTAGGCGATGCAGCAGCGCTCATTGGACTTTGAGGAAGCTCTTGCCCTGCCGGTGAACCCGTAGGTTTCATACAGAAAGTCCAGGCCGGGAATCATCTTGTCATCGAATTCCTGAATGCCGATGACATCCGGCTCGGCAGTGCGGATCAAAAGGGAAATGCTGTCCCGGCGGCCGAGAAACTCGGACATGGCGGAATTGTGAATATTGAATGACATGATACGAAGGGGTTTCATAATCGTCCTCCATTTCTTCTGATCATGATACACAAATGCAGAGTGCTGTCATAAACGGATCAGCACTCGATCTTTCTGAACTGTTCCCAGGGCAGTTCCTTTCTTCCGAAGTGACCGTAGTTGGTCGTCTGTGCATAGATCGGCCGCTTCAGATTCAGTTCCCTGATAATATCCGCAACCTTGAAGGAGAAGTTCTTCCGGATGATCTCAAGCAGCTCATCATCGCTCACTTTGCCGGTGCCGAAGGTGGTGACATTGATCGAGATGGGTTCGGGTTTTCCGATCGCATAAGACAGCTGAATCTGCACCCTGTCTGCGAGTTTGTTGGCGACGATATTCCGGCAGACATAGCGGGCGTAGTACGCGGCCGAGCGGTCTACCTTGGAGGGATCTTTGGAAGAGAAGCAGCCGCCGCCGATCGGCGCATATCCGCCATAGGAGTCGACGACAATCTTTCTTCCGGTCGTGCCGCTGTCGCCGAAGCTTCCGCCGACGATAAACGAACCGGAGGGGTTGATGATAAAGCGGGTATTCTCATCGATCAGAGCGGGATCCACCACCGGCAGGATCACCTTTTCGATGATGAGATCATGCAGTTCTTCCTGGGTGATCGAGGTGCTGTGCTGGGTGCTTACGACAATCGCATCCACCCGTTTCAGAACGCCGTCATCATATTCGGCCGTTACCTGGGTTTTCCCGTCCGGCCAGAGTCTCGAATCCTGGCGGCGCACCTCTTCGAGCTTACGGGCCAGGCGCTGGGCGCAGTTGATCGCAAACGGCATCAGATCCTCGGTCTCATTGCAGGCATAGCCGAACATGATGCCCTGATCCCCGGCGGCGAGTTCACCGCCGGAAACGGCCCGGTTGATCTCTTCGCTCTGCTTGCTTATCTTCAGAAGTACATGGTATTCCTGGGGAAAACCGATCTGTTTCAGGACCGATTTCGCGATCTTTTCGTAGTCGATGACCGCGTTGGTGCCGGCTTCGCCGTAGACGAAGATCAGATCATCCTTGATCGTGGCCTCTACCGCCATGTGAGCGTCGGGATCCTGACGCAGTGCCTCATCCAGAATGGAATCGGCGATCAGATCGCAGATTTTATCGGGATGGCCGCTGGTTACGGCTTCCGATGTGAACAGTGTTGCAGACATATAAAAAACTCCTTCCTTAGCACGTCTTTTGAGCCTCTCAGAAAGAGTTCCCTTTCTACTCTTTCTTTATCTCTGTCAGCAGTACCACCTTACGTACTTTTTTTGTACGCAGGCTGGTATGAGGCCGGCGAGCTGACCCTCTTGCCTCATTCTCGATAAAAGACAAAACAATCATGTCATCCCCCTCGACTTTCGTCAAGAGTTCCGATACATTTGCATTTGAGGTATATAATAGGAAAGAAATGAAACACTGGACAGATGAAGTCAAAAACAGAATCATTGAGCTCACGGTAAGCGGAATCATCATCGCAACGGTTTGCTTTGCCTTTATGAACTGGAGCGTGATCAGCGGCTTTATCGGCAAACTCCTGACTGCGGCCGCACCCTTTATCTGGGGTTTCTGCCTCTCCTTCATCCTGGTGCCGCTGCGGCGTCTCATCGAGATGAAATTTCTGAGTAAATTCGGCATGACCGGCAAAAGCAGGCGGATCCTCTCCGTTGCCCTTGCGGTTTTCGTGTTCCTTCTGATCATCGCCCTGTTCTTTGTGATACTGATTCCTCAGCTGGTAGGCAGCTTTGAAAGCCTGATGGGCAGTATGGATATCTACTGGACGAGGTTTGAAGAACTTCTGCGGAGTTTTGGAAACAACGAAGCGGTCAACACCGGCCTGAATACCCTGTACGAGACCATCCGGACGTATTTTGTGGAATGGGTCAGCGGGGTCAACGGTGTTCTCAAGACCGTGGTCGGATACTCTCTGAATATCGTGCGCGGCATTCTGAACTTCATGATCGGAATCATCGTCGCGGTTTATCTGATGCTGGATCAGGAACGCTGGACCCTTCAGCTCAAGAAACTCTGCTATGCATTTCTTCCCAGGGAACACGCCGAATCCCTGTTCTACGTAGGGCGGCTGACAACCAATATGCTCAACAACTTCATCTTCGGCAAAGCGCTGGATTCGCTCGTGATCGGAATTGCGTGCGGACTGTGCTGCGGGGTGATGAAGATTCCCTACAGCCCGCTGATCGCGTTTATCATCGGCCTTACCAACATGATTCCGATCTTCGGACCGTTCATCGGAGCGATTCCCTGTATCTTCATCCTTCTGATCATCTCTCCCGCCAAGGCGGTGGAGTTCGGCATCTTCATCGTGATTCTGCAGCAGGTGGACGGCAATATTCTCGGTCCCTATATCCTGGGAGATTCGATGGGTCTGCCGCCGATCTGGGTGATGTTTGCGATTATCGTCGGCGGAACGATCTGGGGAATCCTCGGCATGATTCTCGGCGTGCCTCTGTTCTCCGTGATCTATGTGCTGGTGAAGGAACTGGTCGGCAAACGGCTGAAAGAAAAGCGGATCAAAGTGACATGATCCGTCTTTTTTTTAACCCTGCCTTGTGCAGTGAGGCTGGAGTGCTCTATAATTTTAATGCAATTCTAATGGTTTACTAAGCCATAGATCAGGGAGGGGAAAATGAAAAAAATTCTAGCTGCTCTGTCTGCAGCCGCGCTTTGTCTTTCATTGACGGCGTGCGCCACATCATCCACGCAGACAGAAACACCGGCTCCGTCCGGCGGCTCCGGCGGGGTTTCCGGCACATTCAGTGCGGAAGCGGCCGGGCAGGGCGGTGCTTCCAATCCGGTAAAGGTCACCATCACCCTTGAGGATTCCAAAATCACCGACGTTAAGGCAGAAGGTCCCGGCGAGACCGAAGGCATCGGCTCCAAGGCAATCGAAGCTCTGCCGCCGCAGATCGTAAGCACCGGCTCGATCCAGGTGGATGCGGTGACCGGCGCTACCGTCACCAGCAATGCGATCATGACAGCGGCTGCCGCCGCACTGGAATCCGCGGGTCTCAACCCGGAGGATTACCGTCTCGAAACGGCATCTGTTCCTGCTGTCGCGGAAGATATCACGAAGTCGTGTGACGTTGTCGTCATCGGCGCCGGCGGCGCGGGCATGATTGCGGCAATCACCGCGAGCGATGCCGGCAAGCGCACCATCGTGATCGAAAGCACGGCGATGGTCGGAGGCAACTCGGTCCGCTCTACCGGCGGTATGAACGCTGCCAAGACCGTCTACCAGGATGAAAACGAATTCGGCGAGTCCGCCGGCGTGGAGAAGACCCTCGCGACGGCGGAAGCGTATACCGGCGCGGGAGAAGAGGAAATCAAATCTCTTGCCGAAAAGGTGAAATCGGAATGGGAAGCCTACCAGGCAAAGCCGGAGGGATACTTTGACACCACCGATCTGTTCCGTCTCGATACGATGATCGGCGGCAAGGGAATCAACGATCCGCTGCTGGTTCAGACCCTTGCGGAACAGAGTGCTTCCGCGATCGACTGGCTCGATGAAATCGGTGCCGTACTGCATTCCGTCGGTGCGTTCGGCGGTGCGAGCGTCAAGCGCATTCACCGTCCGGTCAACGCCGAAGGCAAGACCACCGCAGTCGGTGCCTACACGATCCCGGTTCTGGAGAAGAACCTCTCCGACCGCGGCATCGAAGTGCTCTACAACACCACCGCTACCAACATCCTCACCGATGCCAACGGCGCCTGCGGCATTGAAGGCGTCACCGCAGCCGGGGGAAAGGTGAACATCACCGCCAAGTCGGTCGTGATCGCGACCGGCGGCTTCGGCGCAAACAACGACATGGTAGTTGCGCAGAATCATCCCGAACTCGACGGATACATCACGACCAATGCCCCGGGCATTCTCGGCCAGGGCATCGATATGGGTGTTGCGGTCGGTGCGGACACCGTGGATATGGATCAGATCCAGCTCCATCCGACGGTCCACGTCGCCGATGACGGCAGTGCCAACCTCATTACCGAAGGCCTGCGCGGTGACGGTGCGATTCTTGTCAACACCAACGGCGTGCGCTTCTATGATGAAGTCTCGACCCGTGACAAGGTCAGCGATGCGGAAAACAACCAGCCGGGCGGCTATGCATGGCTGATCGTAGACCAGAAGATGTATGATGCCAGTGCTGTCATTCAGGGCTATGTCTCCAAGGGCTGGTGCGTTACCGGCGATTCTCCGGAAGCGCTTGCCAAAGAGATGAAGGTAGATGAAGCGGCGCTCAAGACAACCCTTGAAACATGGAACGCCTGTGTGGAAGCGAAGGAAGACAAGGAATTCGGAAGAACCTCCTTTGCGGATAAACTGGAAGGAACCCTGTATGCCCTGACCGTACAGCCGGGCATCCATCACACGATGGGCGGCCTCCGCATCAATGACAAGTGCGAAGTGCTCAGGAAAGACGGAACCGCGATCCCGCGCCTGTTTGCGGCGGGTGAAGTCACCGGCGGCGTGCACGGCGCCAATCGTCTCGGCGGAAATGCCGTTGCGGATTTCGTGGTATTCGGACGCATTGCCGGCGAAAGCGCAGCTGCGGCTGCGGTTACCGCCAAGGCGGAAGTCCCGGCCGGGGCAACCTTCGCAGCCGGAACCTACAAGGCGGAAGCGGTCGGATACGGCGGCTCCTCCAATCCGGTCAAGCTCTCGGTAACCTTCTCCGACAGCGAAATCACAAAGATCGACTATACCGCAGACGGTGAAACACCGACCGTCGGCGGCGCGGCAATTCCGCAGCTCGTGGATGATGTCCTGGCAGCGCAGTCCACCAATATCGATATGGTCAGCGGTGCGACGATCAGCTCCTCGGCATTCTTCAGCGCCATGAACGAATGCATCACCCAGGCAGGTGCGGATCCCAAGGCACTTGTAGCCAAGACAAGCAAGGAACCCGAAAAGGACATCGATGAGACCGCCGATGTCGTCGTAGCCGGTGCCGGCGGCGCCGGCATGGCAGCCGCGATCACCGCGGCGCAGGCTGGCAAGAAGGTCATCATTCTCGAAAAGGGCGCAGTCACCGGCGGAAACTCCAGCTATGCGACCGGCGGAATGAATGCGGCGGGAACCCACTATCAGAAAGAACAGGGGATCGAGGACTCGCCGGAACTCTTCTATGAAGACACCATGAAGGGCGGCCACGATATCAACGATAAGGATCTTGTCCGGACGCTTACCGAGAATTCCGCTTCGGCAATCGACTGGCTCGATTCGATCGGCGCTCCGTTAAGCAACATCGGTCTTGCCGGCGGCGCTTCGGCAATGCGCCAGCATCGTCCCGTCAATGACGAAGGAAAGATTCTCTCGGTAGGAACCTATCTCGTCGAGCATCTGACCAAGACCTGCGAAGATACCGGCGTGAAGATCATCTTCAACGCCAAGGTGGATGAAGTGCTCATGGAAGACGGCAAGGCAGTCGGACTGCATGCGACCGGTAAATCCGGAAACAACATCACCATCCATGCCAACAACGTCGTGATCGCAACCGGCGGCTTCGGCTCCAACCCGGATCTGATCGTCAAATACCGTCCGGAGCTGAAGGGCTATGTCTCCACCAACGCACCGACGATTACCGGCGATGCGATTGAATTCCTGCAGAAGATCGGCGCCGACTTCGTTGATCTCGAACAGATTCAGATCCATCCGACCGTTGTTCAGGCCGACGGATCCCTGATCTCCGAATCCCTGCGCGGCGACGGTGCAATCCTGATCAACAAGGAAGGCAAGCGCTTCTGCAATGAAATCCTGACGAGAGACGTCGTCAGCGGCCACATCAACGAACAGCCCGACAGCTACGCATGGCTGCTTGCGGATGAAGCGA
The DNA here is from genome assembly GCA_017536885.1 of Solobacterium sp. Lineage (GTDB taxonomy): Bacteria > Bacillota_I > Bacilli_A > Erysipelotrichales > Erysipelotrichaceae > Bulleidia. Next base: position 5,172 of record JAFWCM010000152.1, on the reverse strand, counting down.
TGAAGACGGAATCCACCGTCATCGAGAAGTATGTAAACAAGGGTTACATGATCAAGTGCGATACGGTCGCCGATCTTGCCAAGCTCATGGAAGTCGATGAGGCAACCCTGCAGAAGACCCTCGATACCTGGAAGGCTGCCTGCGATGCCGAAAAGGACGAAGAGTTCGGACGGGAAGGATTCGACGCTCTGCTCACCGATCTCTCCCATGCGCCGTACTACGCAGTCAAGATCGCGCCGGGCATCCATCATACGATGGGCGGCGTCAAGATCGACACCAAGGCGGAAGTGATCTCCACCGACGGCAAACCGATCAACAACCTGTATGCGGCGGGTGAAGTCACCGGCGGCGTGCACGGCGGCAACCGCCTCGGCGGAAACGCGGTAGCGGACATCATCGTCTTCGGACGGATCGCCGGCGAAAACGCTTCGAAATAATCCGGAACAACAACTCAGAAACAGAAAGAAAACGGCTTCGGCCGTTTTCTTTCTGGATTTAAAGACTGAACAGCATCTCCTCATACTGAGGCAGCCTGCAGAATTCTCTGCCTGCGATTGTTTCGTAGGCGTCGATGTCCTTGCGGAGATTTTCCATCATCGGGCAGATGTCGTAGTACATCTTCCGTCCCGCCGCGGTCTCTTCGCTGATCGAAGCGACGGCGGTGTATTCCTTCTGCAGGGCTTCCGAGCCGGTGTAGATGCGGTCGATCAGCTTTTTGAGCTCGGCGGTTCTCGTCTTGAGGAACTTCACCGAACCTCCCGAAGCGTTCAGGGCTTCGCTGTAGAATTTCAGCTCTGCGCTCATCGAAGGAAGAATGGACTTGCGGATCAAAGAAAGCAGGGTCTTGACCTCGATGCCGATCAGGCTGACATACTGTTCGGCGTAGATCGCCTTGCGGGCAGCCAGCTCCTTTTCGCTGTAGATGCCGAGTTCTGTCAACATCTCCACCGTGTGGGGATCATCGAGAACATCGATGCTTTCGATGAAGGAGCGTACGTTGGGAAGACCGCGCCGGGCGGCTTCCTTGACCCACTCCTCGGAATACCCGTCACCGGAGAAGAGCACCCGCTTGTGTCTGTGGATGATGTCCCGGCAGATGTCGAGGGCCTTGGCGCGGACATCCTGGAGGTATTTGATGCCTTCGAGCTCTGCTGCGATGCGGTTGAGGGAGTCGGCCATGATCGCATTGAGCACGGTGTTGGCGACCGCCGCCGACATCGAAGAGCCGAGCATCCGGAATTCGAATTTGTTTCCGGTGAAGGCCAGCGGCGAGGTGCGGTTTCGATCGGCGTTGTCATGGGGAATATAGGAGAGGCCGGAGATCGGATTGAAGCTCACTTCCGAATCGCTGGTCTTCTTTGCTTTTTCGCCAAGGTAGAGTCCGTAAAGGATCTGTTCGATATAACTGCCCAGATAAATGGAGATGATGGCGGGAGGGGCCTCATCCGCCCCGAGACGATGATCGTTTCCGGCTGAACTCGCGCTCATCCTGAGCAATACCGCATTTTCATCCACAGCCCGGATAAAGGCGCAGACAAACAGCAGGAAGCGGATGTTTTCCGCCGGCTTTTCGCCGGGCGAGAAGAGGTTCTGACCGTCGTCGGTGACGATCGACCAGTTGTTGTGCTTGCCGGAGCCGTTGATTCCCTCGAAGGGCTTTTCGTAGAGGAGGCAGGCAAGGCCGTGCTTCTCGGCGGTCTTGGTTAGGACCTCCATCGTGATTTGGTTGTCATCGACCGCCATGTTGCAGTCGGAATAGACCGGGGCGAGTTCATACTGGCAGGGTGCCGCTTCGTTGTGTTCCGTCTTGGCATAGATGCCCAGTTTCCAGAGCTCGCTGTTGACATCCTTCATAAAGGCGCTGACGCGGGAGGGAATGGCGGCGAAGTAGTGATCCGAGAGTTCCTGTCCCTTGCTTGCCGGAGCCCCGAAGAGGGTTCTGCCGGTCAGCCTCAGATCAGGGCGCTGCTCGAAGTATTTGCGGTCGATCAGGAAGTATTCCTGTTCCAGTCCGACAAGCGGCGTGCAGGATTTTACATCCTTGTCGCCGAGCAGGTTGACGACCCTGGTGGAAGCCTGGGACAGGGCCTTGATGGATTTGAGAAGGGGATCCTTTTTGTCCAGGGATTCGCCGGTATAGGAAACAAATACGGTGGGGATGCAGAGAACGCCGTTTTTGAGGAAGGCGGGGCTTGTCACATCCCAGTAGGTATAGCCTCTTGCCTCAAAGGTGGCGCGCAGACCGCCGCTCGGGAAGCTGGAGGCGTCCGGTTCGCCCTTGATCAGATTCTTGCCGGAGAAGTGCGTCATCGGCATGCCCATGCTGTCGGGGTCGATGAACGCATCATGTTTTTCGGCGGTGGTTCCGGTCAGCGGCTGGAACCAGTGGGTATAATGGGTTGCACCGTTTTCCAGTGCCCATCGCTTCATCGCATGCGCGATGGAATCCGCGGTCTGCCGGTCCAGGGTTCCCTCATTTGCGACTGTCTTCTTCCAGGAAAGGTACACCGGCTTGGGCAGCCTTTCCTTCATCGTGGTTTCTCCGAATACCAGAGATCCGAAATCTTCAAACGGCTTTTCCATGTGAATTTCTCCTTATATGAGAACAATTTTCGGATGATTTGCGGAAAAATCAAGTTTTTTTCGGAAAATCCGGGATAAAATCGGGATTTCTTCGCAAAACCGGAAAAATATTCCGGAAAAGCGCAGAAAAAAAGAATGAATCCGGAAAAACTTCGAAAACCATAAAAAAATCCGCAGATTATGCGGATCAGTACCAGGAATAACCGCTTCCGTTTCCGACGCCGAAGCCGTCGAATCCGGAATAGGAGGTGTCGAGCTTCACTTCCTTGACCTCGGGGACTTCATCGAGAAGGATCGCCTGAATGCCGTCGGTCAGAGTGGCGTCAATCGCCATACAGCCGGCGCAGGCACCGAGCATTTTTACGGTTACGACACCATCCTGAAAATCGACGAGTTCGACATCACCGCCGTCCTGCTGAATATAGGGGCGGATTTTGTTTATGGTCTTTTCGATTCGTTCGAGTACATCGTATGTGCCGGTTTCCTTCAGTGGTTCACTCATGTTTTACCTTCTTTCTCATAGACAGTAATGGAAGATCAGGGAAATTGCCGCTCCGAGAAAGAGACCTCCCACAACCTCAGTCCAGCGGTGGCCGAGGACATCCTTGAGTTTGATCTGATAGATCGGATCATCAAACTCCGTATGGAGATTTTCCTGAACATCCTTGACTAATTGTTGCGTAACTTTGATGTTTTGTCCACTATAGTACCTCACGTTGGCCGCATCGTAGATCACGATGACAGCCAGGGCTGCGGTGACCGCGAAAATCGTGGAGCTGAAGTGTTCCTGAAGACCGACCGACAGCGCCAGAGCGGTGACGAGTGCGGTGTGGGAACTCGGCATTCCGCCGCTTTCCTTGATTAACCAGAAATTCCATTTATGGTTACGAATATAATATATAATCGGTTTCAGGCCCTGTGCGATCAGCGCGGAAATAATGGCGGACCAGAACGGATACATGGATTTAATCATTGCTTTTCCTCCGGAGGAAAGTATAGCACAGCAGGGTGCGAAGTGTTAGAATTTAAGGCAGGAGCGCGCCATGCCATATCAGATCGGACAGACAGTGGAAGGAAAGGTTACAGGCATTCAGCCTTACGGCGCATTTGTCATGCTGGACAGGCATACCAGCGGACTGATTCACATTTCGGAAATCAGCGATGGCTATGTCCGCGATATCAGCCGCTTTGTCAAGGTGGGAGATACCGTAACCGTCAAGATCATCGATTTTGATTCGTCCGCCCAGCAGGCAAGGCTGTCTTTGAAGGCACTGAATCGTCCGCATGCGCGAAGCCGGCATCGTCCCATGAACCGCAGGGCGACTCTGCCGGCAAATAATATCGGGTTTTCATCCATTGCCGCAAAAATGGATCAGTGGATCAGCGAAGCAGAAAAAGGAGAAGAAAAATCATGATGAAGTTTGATTCCAAACAGGCGTTTCTGAAAGAAGACATTATGTCCTACCAGGGAGAAGTGAGCCGCATTCACCGCGAAATTCGTGACAAGACCGGGGTGGGAAATGATCGTCTGGGCTGGGTAGACTGGCCGATGAATTATGACAAAAACGAATTTGAACGGATGGTCCGTCTTGCTGAAAAACTGAAGGATAAAGCGGAATGCATCGTAGTCTGCGGAATCGGCGGTTCGTATCTCGGCGCCCGTGCCGGCATCGAGATGATCGCCGGCTTGTATCCGGAATCCCGGAAAGAAGTGGTCTTCTGCGGCAATACATTCTCCAGCACCTATATTTCTCAGGTTCTGAATTATATCAAGGACAAGAGCGTTGTCGTCAATGTCATCTCCAAGTCCGGAACCACAACCGAAACCGCTCTGGCATTCCGTCTTCTGAAGCAGTTCATGGAACGCAAATACGGAAAAGATGAATGCAGAGAGCGCATCATCGCTACAACCGACCGCCGCACCGGCACCCTCAAGGCGCTTGCGGATAAGGAAGGCTATGAGACATTCGTCATTCCCGATGCGATCGGCGGCCGTTACTCCGTCATCACTCCGGTCGGACTTCTGCCGATGGCTCTGATGGGCATCGATATCGGAAAGGTCATGTCCGGCTGCATCGCTGCCTACAACGATCTCAACACCGATGATCTTGCCTCCAATGACGCATACCGCTATGCGGTCAGCCGCCGGATTCTTCAGAATCAGGGATACAATGTCGAAATGTTCGTCACCTATGAGCCGCAGCTTCAGACCCTCGGTGAGTGGTTCAAGCAGCTGATGGGTGAATCCGAAGGCAAGGAAGGAAAGGGCATTCTTCCTGATTCCGCTACCTTCTCCACCGATCTGCACTCCCTCGGCCAGTTCATCCAGCAGGGTAAGAAAGTCCTGTTTGAGACGGTGCTCAGCGTAGAGAAGCCGCAGCTCGATGCGGTCGTTCCCAACGATCCGGAAAACTCCGACTCCATGAACTACCTCGCCGGCAAGAACCTCGACTGGGTCAACAAGATGGCCATGAAGGGCACCCTGGCAGCGCATGTCGAGACCGGCGGCGTTCCGAACCTTCAGATCTCGATTCCCGATATGAGTGACTACTCCTTCGGCTATCAGTGCTACTGGTTCTTCACCGCAAC
>JAFWCM010000017.1 GCA_017536885.1 Solobacterium sp. | reverse complement strand
GCGCCCCAGTGATGGAATTGGTAGACGTAGGGGACTCAAAATCCCCCGGCAGCGATGCCGTGCCGGTTCGAGTCCGGCCTGGGGCACCGATCCGAACAGGAAAAATGAGGGATCCTTAACGGGAATTCTCTCATTTTTTTCATGATGCGGCCATCGAAACGGATTCCGCTGTCTGCCGTCAGAATATCCCGGAAGAAATTCAGGGTGCGCTGCTTTTTGTCCGATTCGCTGACAAGGCAGGCAGCCTTTCCGAGTGCGGACTTTTTCTGTGTGTTTCCATACATGGCACGTAATCTCTCTAACCGACTTGCATGTTTCGTGGAAATTGCACTCCCGATAATGGTTTAATAAAAAGAGAGAATACCCATGAAAGACAGGCAAAAGACAAACAACGCTCCGAGGCTTCTGGTTCTGATGATTCTATTTCTTCTCCTGCTGAACCTGTGCTTCGGCTATCTGATGATGAAAGAATCCGAATCCCGGATCATCAATCTGATGCGGACGCGAATGCTCGATATCTCCAACACCGCGGCGGCCATGATCGACGGCGATGTGCTCAGAACCGTCACCCCCGCCGATCAGGGGACGGAAGGGTATGAGACCATCATGCGGACGCTGATCTACTTCCAGGACAATATCGACCTCAAATACATCTACTGCATCCGCGATATGGGAGACGGAACGTTTTCCTTCGGCCTGGATCCCTCGTTAGATCCGGGGGAATTCGGTTCGCCGATCGTTTATACCGAAGCGCTGAACCGGGCAGCCCATGGCACTGCTGCGGCGGATGAGACCTATTATGAGGACGCCTGGGGCAGGTTCTACAGTGCCTACAGTCCGGTGTTTGATTCCGACGGAAAGGTTGCCGGCATTATCGGTGTGGATTTCAGTGCGGACTGGTATGACCGGCAGCTCGCGGTACTGAACTGGACAACGATTCTCGTGGGCGCTCTTTCCCTGACGCTGGGCGGGGTGATCCTGATGACGGTGGTCCGCCGCAACCGGGAGAGGGTTGCCTCCATTCACGGCCAGCTGAATGATATGCAGACAGCACTGATGCAGGAGATGGGAAGCGCTCCGTCATCCCGTAATACAGACGCTTCGGCGGAGGATATTGAAAACACCGCGACCATTGACGCCCTCGAAAAACAGATTCAGTCCATGCAGACGGAGCTGAAGAGCCAGATTGCCCAGGTCCACGGCCAGGCCTATCAGGATGCGCTGACCGGTGTCAAAAGCAATCAGGCATATCTTGAAGCCGAAGCGGAGTTCAACCGGAAGATTCAAAGCGGTGAGCTGAAGGAGCTTGCGGTTGTGGTCTGCGATGTCAACGGACTCAAGCGGATCAACGATACCCTGGGTCACAAGGCGGGGGATGAATATATCCTCAGGTCCTGTCGGATGATCTGCGATGTTTTTGCCCACAGCCCCGTATACAGAGTCGGCGGGGATGAATTTACCGCGCTTCTGTCCGGGCGGGACTTTGAAAACAGGAAGTCGCTGATGCATGAGCTGCACCGGCGCTCTTCTTCCCATATCGCAACCGAAGAGGCGATCGTTTCCGGCGGCCTGTCCGAATACATCCCCGGGAAGGATCCCAGTGTCCGGGCTGTGTTTGAGCGGGCCGATGCGGCGATGTATGAAGAAAAGATGCTGCTGAAAAACCTCGGAGCAGCGGTGCGGGAAGATCCGAAGGAAGAAGAGAACAGAACCGGTGACTGGGAAGACATCCTTTTCGTCAGCCCGCGCCGTCATATCCTGATCGCCGATGACGTGGAATCCAACCGGGAGATACTAGGGGATCTTCTTCAGGAGGACTATGATGTTTACTACGCTGCCGACGGCGTTGAAACAATGAAGATTCTGCGGGAACACAGAAACGAAATTGCCGTAGTTCTGCTGGATCTCTATATGCCGAACATGTCGGGCCGTGAGGTGATCAGGGAGATGCAGATTGATCCGGAGCTGATGTCGGTTCCCGTGATTGTTCTGACCGTCGATTCGGATGCGGAGGTTGATTCCCTGAAGATCGGCGCCATGGATTTCATCCCGAAACCGTATCCGGATGTGGAGATTATCAAGGCGCGCATCTCCAAATGCATCGAGCTTTCCGAGAACCGGGATCTCATCCGCTTCACCCGGCGGGACAAGCTCACAGGTCTTTTCAACATTGAGTATTTCTTCCGGTATGTGAAGCGCTTTGACCGGCAGAACAGCAATGTCCCCATGGACGCATTTGTCTGTGATATCAATCAGTTCCGCCGCGTCAACGAACAGTACGGCCGGCGCTTCGGAGATCTCATCCTCCACAGCATCGGCGTCAGCTTTAAGAAGCTGGTGCGGAAAGCCGGCGGAATCGGCGGCCGTCAGGGCGTGGATACATTCCTGATGTACTGCCCGCACCGGGAAGATTACAGCCAGCTGATCGAATGGTTCATGAATGATCTGTATGTCGAAGAAGAAACTGCGGCGAAGGCGGAACTAAGGTTTGGCCTCTATGAAAATGCCGAACAGGAAGAGGATGTCGAGGAGAGGTTTGCCCGGGCGAAAAGCGCTGCCGACAGTGTGGAATTCGATGCGGAGAAAAAACTCGGCGTCTTTGACACTTTGAACGGACAATAAATGAGGGATCCTGTACCGGGAATTCCCTCATCTTTTCTGATGTGGTTTTGAAAACGGGTCCCGCTTATCTTCCATGGGCGCGGAAGAGTTCATCCATCAAAGCGGGGTAGCTTTCCAGCGGGAAGTTCTGCATGGAGTGGTATTTCATTCCATACTCGGCAAGATAGCCATGAAGCCATACGGCCATGCATACGGCGGTATGGACATCTCTTGTCATCGTGAGAATCCCGGTCAGTATGCCGGTAAGCAGATCGCCCGAGCCCGCCTGGGCCAGGGCCTGATTTCCGCTCTGGTTGAGATAGAGCTCGCCGTCCGGGAAGGCGACAACCGTATTGGCACCTTTGAGAACAACGATCACCCGGTATGACCTCGCAAATTCCAAAGCGGTCTTAATCTTCTGATCCGCGATCATCGCCTTGGGAAGCCCGGTCACCATCGCAAATTCGCCGATATGCGGGGTCAGGATCACCGGACACCTGGCAAAGCGGAGAATATACATATTGTGCTCGAGCAGCCGCAGGGCCTCGGCGTCTAATACGACCGGAACCCGGCTTTCCTGCAGGATCAGATCGAGGATCTCGCCCTTATGGGCCAGATGGGTTGACCCGCTTCCGAAGCACAGGGAAGAACAGGAGTGAATCAGCGGCTCGAGAACCTCGCGCCAGTTGTCCGGACCATAGGGGTGAAAGACCGGGGTCAGAAACCGCGAGGCGGCGATGCCGTAGATCTCATGCGGCAGGGCCGCATGAATATACGGGGTTCCGACCGTTCTGGCGCCGGTGATATTGAGGGCCAGTGCCCCCGCCATGCCATAGCTTCCCCCGATCAAAAGGGTCTCGCCATAGGTTGATTTATAATCGTTTTCCTGTTTTTTGGGGAATCCGGCAAAGAATTTCTCCTCATCCATTTCGAGATAGGAGGAACCGGCGGGATGGGGGAGGGAAAGATCGAGAAGCTCCGCCCGGCGGAATCTTCCGTGTTCCTTTCTCATCCTATGGAACGGTTTCCAGCAGTCGATCGCCAGGGTGAGATCGGAGCGGACCGCATCCGAATCGCACAATGCCGTATCGCATTCGCAGCCGCTGTTGATATCGACGCTGATCACCCGCTTTTCCAGCTGATTGATCTTTGAAAACAGCTGCTTCATAGCGGGATCGAGACTGCCGTGAAAGCCGAATCCGTACACCGCATCCACAATGAGATCACAGGTTCGGAGGATGGCATCGAGTTCTTCTTCCTTGACCAGGCATTTTCTTGACACTCTCCGGTAAGCGTGCTTGCTTTCCGGGGTGGATGGCCGCCCCGCAGGAAGGTACACAGAAACATTGCAGTGTTTTCTGAGCAATCTTGCCGCAACAAACCCGTCTCCGCCGTTATTGCCTCTGCCGCAGAGAAACAGGACGCTGGATTCGGGGGTGATTTCCTGAAGGAGGCGATGAAAAAGAGCCTCTCCGACACGTTCCATCAGCTCTTCGACAGGGATCCCCGATGCTTGTTCGATTGCCTTCATTCCTTCTCTATCTATGATCATGCCTTGCACACTTTCTACTGCTTAGTATAAGCCATTCGGGCTTTTTTTCTCTCCGAAAAAAGAAAAAAAGTGCGATGTATGCGCTTACGAAGGCATAAATAAGGCATTTTCGGCTTTTCCATGCAGGAATTAGTGATATAATGCACTGGTGAAGTTTTACCTTCATAACCCATGAGGAGGAGTGAAAGATGGCCGCAAAGAAGACCGCAACAACAACCGCTAAGGCGGAAAAGAAGGAAACAGCCGCATTGAAGACAGTCGTCAAGAAAACTGTCGCGGCCAAGAAGCCTGCAGTGAAGAAGGCAGTATCCAAGAAGCCCGTCGTCGAGGTGAAGCCCGTCGCTGAGGAAAAACCCGCTGCCGAGAAGAAGCCGGCAGTCAAGAAAGCCGCAGTAAAGAAGGAACCCGTCAAAAAGGAACCGGAGAAGAAAGAGGCTGTAAAGAAGGAAACTGTCAAGGCGGAACCCGCTAAGAAGGAACCGGCAAAGAAGGCTGCAGTCAAGAAGCCTGCAGTTGCCAAGAAGAGCTTCCAGGAGTACAAGGATGTCATCAACTGGAAGAAGTGGGAAGCCCACAACATGAACTGGCTTTATATCGAAGTGAATGCCGGTGATCTCATGCAGGAGCTTGAGGCTGGTGTGAATAACATCAAGACCGTCACCGATGCGATTCTCGATTCGATGCTCGAAGGCGATACCTTCATCGTTGAATCCGAGAAACCGAACGCCAAGCTGACAGTTCGTTACTACTGCGATAACCTTTCAGAAGAGCGCAGAAAGTACAGCGAAGTCAACGGTTAATCCATGGCAGGAATTCCTGCCTTTTTTATTGATATTCATGCATTGTGCTCTCGGGAAACTCTATATTATGATTTAGATATGAAGGAAATCCTGTTCCGCAATGAGAGGATCTCCGCACTGGGACTGGGAACGATCGGTTTCTGGTCGGGAGCCAATGCGGGCCTTGAGGCATGCATCAGAAGGGCAATGGACTGCTATGGCATAAATGTTTTTGATACGGCGGAAATGTACGGGGACGGACTGTGTGAAACGGCCCTGGGCCGCCTCATTAAAGACATGGACCGGAGTTCGCTGTTTCTGGTGGATAAGATCCTGCCGGAGAACGCGATTCCCGGGTATTTTGAACGAAGCCTGGACCGGAGTCTGGAGCGTCTTGGCGTGGATGAGATCGATCTCTATCTTCTGCACTGGCGCGAGGATGCGGAGCTCTCCTTTGTCGTCGACAAAATGCACGAGGCCATGAAGCAGGGGAAAATCCGCCACTGGGGCGTTTCGAACTTTGATGTCAATGATCTCAATGACCTCTTTGAAGCGGGAGGCAGGGACTGTTTCTGCAATCAGATCTTCTGCTGTCTCTATGAGCGGGGCGCCGAACTCGACCTGATTCCCTTCATGAAAGAACACGATATTCTGCCGATGGCATATTCTTCCCTGGGCTCGGGCTATGCGGCCCATCCCGATATCCGGAAAAATGAGCGGATCATGAAGGCTCTGAAGCCCCATGATGTCACCCCGGAAGCGGTGATGTTAAGAATGAACACGGAGCTTGACATGGTTTCGCTGTTTGGAACCTCTTCCGTAAACCATCTCGATGACAACCTGCGGAAGATCGATGATGAAGTATACGCAAAGTTAAAGGAGATCTTTGACCGGGAATACCCGCAGCCCCCTCATCCGGTGCCGCTGGCCAAAATCTGAATCAGCGTTATCCTTCCTTACCGGAAGGATTTTTTTCGGGCAGTGGAAGAAGGAAGGAAAACACCAAGGCATTCGTCAGAGAAAAGGCAAGCTCGCTGTTGCCGGAGACGGAAAGGTCAGAGACGGCAAGAAAGAACGACAGGATCATCCCCATCACAAACAGCTGAACCAGGGGTTTATTACTGTACAGCAGCTGACTCATCAGAAAGCCGTAGACAATCAGTGTCCCATAGGCAAGCAATACATGAAGGCCGCTGTAAAAATCCTCTTTTTCACCATAGGGCACAATCATGACAAGGACGATCATCCCCAGCAGAAGGGCGGTTTTTCGTTTCCATTCCTCTTTGGGAAAGATCCGGCATCCTTCCCGGTAAAAGATCAATGCATAAAACAGACCCAGGGGAATCATGCAGAGACAGGTAAGCACCGGTCTCTGGTTCAGAAGCCCGGTGTAATTGATGCGTTTTGGAGAAAGGCCGTAAAACGGAACGGCACTTAAAACAAACAATGCCAGGGCAATTGCCGTGCGGATCAAAGCATTGGGCCAATCTTGCGGTGAATGCATGCGCATACTAAAATTATAGGACGAAAGAGAGAAAAACTATGGCAGTAACAGTCGGCTATCAGGGAACCAACGGCACCTTCAGTGAAATTGCCGTCATGAAGTATTTTGAAGACAGGGAATATGAGCCGAAGAATTACCGTAACTTTTCGGACATTCTCAACGATCTCGACTGCGGCGTGCTCGACTATGCGCTGCTTCCGGTGGAGAACACGACGACCGGAATCATCTCCCGCAGTGTGGATCTGTTCCGCAACTACGGCATCCATGCGGTCGGGGAGATCAATGTGCCGATCCGGCAGAATCTCATCACATTGCCCGAGGCAAAGCTCGAGGATATCCGGGAGATCTACTCCCATCCCGAGGCAATTTCGCAATGCGCCCAGTTCTTTGCGGATCATCCCGGCATCCGGGCCGTTGCCTATCAGGATACCGCCCGAAGCGTTGAGTATGTCAGGGACTGCAAAGATATCCACAAAGCCGCCATCGGATCACAGCGGGCGGCGGAATACTATGGGCTGAAGCCGCTATTAAAAGCCGTGCAGGATTCCAATACGAATATGACGAGGTTTCTCTGCGTGACGGAGAAAAACGAAATCTCTCCCGACGCCGACAAGGTGAGCCTCTACTTTGCGGTAAAGCATGAGCCGGGCTCCCTCTATCAGGTACTGGGAGTGCTTGCGGGAAGGAAGATCAACCTGCTGAAACTCGAATCCCGGCCGATTCCGGGGCAGATGTTTGAATACTGTTTCTATCTCGACTTCAGCGGAACGCTTCTCGATGACAACATCCGCAGTGCCCTTGCGGAAATCCGCCGGCGCTGCACGGAATGCCGGGTGATCGGCTGCTATAAAGCCGCCCCGGTGGAAGTACAGGAAGGAAGGACACAGGCGTGAAACTGACAGTACATACGAAAGGCTCCGCCTATGACATTCTCATGGAGCACGGCATCCTTCATCACGCAAAAGACCATGCCGGAAGCGGCCACTTCTTTCTGATCAGCGATGACGGCGTGCCGCAGTGCTGGCGCGATATTCTTCAGAGCCAGTTTCCCGAAAGCCGCATGCATGTCTTTTCCCAGGGGGAAGCTTCGAAAAACTTCGACACCCTGCAGGCGGTGCTCGGGGATATGCTTGATGCGGGACTCTCCCGCAGGGATACCGTGATCGCTCTCGGCGGCGGGGTAGTCGGAGATCTCTCCGGCTTTGCGGCATCCCTCTACATGCGGGGCATCCGCTATATCAACATTCCCACCACGATGCTTGCGATGGTGGACTCCTCGATCGGGGGGAAGACGGCCGTGGACTTCCATGGCGTCAAGAACAGCGTCGGCAGCTTCTGGCAGCCCTCCCTGGTTCTGATCGACCCCGAGGTGCTCTCCACGCTTTCGCCCCGGCTTCTTCATGAAGGCCTGGCCGAGTCGGTGAAGATGGGCCTGACCCATGACGCAAAGCTCTTCGAACTCTTTGAACAAGAGGATTACGAGGATCATATCGATGAGATCATCGAGCGCTCCCTGCGGGTGAAACAGGGCGTCGTCGAACGGGATGAAAGGGAAAGCGGCGAGCGGAAGATGCTGAACTTCGGCCATACCTATGGCCATGCCTTTGAGAGCTATCACCATATGAACCGCTTTCTGCACGGGGAGTGCGTTGCCCTGGGCATGATGAAGGTCATACGGAACAGGGAATTAAAAGACCGCGTAAAAGCCGTATTGGAGCGGCTGGAACTGCCGGTCAGCTGTGAATACGATCCGGAAGAAATCGTGAAGCTTGTCATGAAGGACAAGAAAGCCGACCATGGGGAAGTGACCTTTGTGCAGGTGGATGAACCGGGCAATGGGTATCTTGTCCTCTGGCGGGAAGAAGACATCAGAAAGGGGCTTGAGATATGAAGAACACACTCGGAAACGAACTGACGGTTACCGTCTTCGGGGAATCGCACGGACCGGCGATCGGCTGTGTGATCGACGGCCTTCCCTCCGGTGCCAGGATCGATCAGGAACGCCTGAATTACGATATGGGACTCAGAAGAGCTGCGGGAAAGATTTCCACCGCCCGAAAGGAAGCGGATGAGGTGAAGTTTCTCTCCGGCGTCAGAGACGGAATTATAGAAGGAACACCGCTTGCCCTGATCATAGAAAATACGAATGTGCGCCGGAAGGACTATGATGAAATCCTTCACCTCGCGCGTCCTGGACATGCGGACTACGCGGCGGAGATGCGCTATAAGGGATATCAGGACGCCAGCGGCGGCGGTCATTTTTCCGGCCGTCTTACCGCACCCTTAACCGCGGCCGGAAGTATTGTCCGCAAGCTCCTGGAAGACAAGGGCATCCTGATCGCTTCCCATATTAAGGAACTCCATGGCATTAAAGATGATCCGCTGCTCGAACACAACATCCGCGAAACGATGGCAATGCTTAACGCCAAAGCATTTCCGGTGCTTTCCGACCGGGTGGAGATCATGATGAAGTCGATGATCGAAGATGCCGCAAAGAAACAGGACTCCGTGGGCGGAATCCTGGAGACGGTCGTCTGTGGCATGGAGCCGGGGATCGGCGAACCGATGTTCGGCGCCCTGGAGAGTGACCTCAGTGCAGCGTTGTTTGCGATTCCCGCCGTCAAGGGCGTGGAATTCGGCGAGGGTTTCGGGTTCTCGGATCTCTACGGCAGTGAGGCAAATGACCGCTTTACGATGTTTCATGATTCGATCGCTACCATCACCAACCATAACGGCGGCATCAACGGCGGTATTTCCAACGGTATGACGATTCGCTTCAATACCTGTATCAAGCCGACCCCCAGCATCGCAAAACCTCAGTTTACGGTGGATTTCAAAAAGAAGGAAAACACCGAGATCCGGATTCGGGGAAGGCATGATCCGGCCATCATTCACCGGGCCAGAATCGTCGTCGAATCCGTCACCGCTCTGGTGCTGGCCGATGCCCTGGCCAGCGCGCATGGAAGACAGTGGCTGGGAGAAAAAGAATGAAGCTCGGGCTGATCGGATATCCCCTGGGCCACAGCTGGTCGCCGGCGATTCACCGCTTCTTCCTGAAGGAAGACTGCTATAAAAAATACGAACTGAAAGAAGAGGATCTTGAATCCTTTCTTCGTGACACGGATCTTGACGGCTTCAATGTCACGATCCCCTATAAACAGAAGGTCATGCTTTATCTCGACGAGATCGACGAGGTGGCGAAAGAGATCGGTGCCGTCAATACCGTCGTGAAGAAGGACGGCATCCTGAAAGGATACAACACCGACTATACCGGCTTTCTGACGATGCTGAAATCCAACGGCATCGAAGCGGCAGGAAAGCACTTTGCGCTTCTTGGCGACGGGGGGGCATCTCTTGCCGTACAGGCCGCCCTCAAAACCTTGGGCGCAAGTTTTGATATCGTCAAGCGGCGGAAGAAAGAGGGCGTCATCACCTTTGAAGAGATGTATGAAAACGCCGCAGCTTATGACGGGCTGATCAATGCGACGCCGGTCGGGATGAGCCCGGCGAAGAAGGACACCCCCGCCGATCTTTCGAAGTTTCCCAGCCTCGAATCGGTGGTGGATGTCGTCGCCAACCCGCTGCGCACCCGGCTTCTCTTTGAGGCGGGGTTACTGGGTCTGAAAACCTGCGGCGGCTTTGAAATGCTGGTGCGGCAGGCCCTGGCTGCGGATGAGTATTTCCTGGGCAAACCGATGGATGAAAGCATGGTGCAGCCATGCATGAATGCGCTGCTGAAAGACCGGCGGAATATTGTTCTGATCGGGATGCCGACCAGCGGAAAAAGCGCCATTGCAAGACGCATCTCAAAAGCGACTGACCGGAAACTGATCGAAATGGATCAGATCATCGAAGAGCGCCTCGGCACATCGATCCGCGAATGCTTCGAGACCAGAGGCGAAGCGTACTTCCGGGGGCTGGAAAGTGAACTTGCCGAAGAGATCGGGGCCGAAGGGGCTGTGGTCTCCTGCGGCGGCGGGGTTGTCAAGAAAGAGGACAACATGCGTGCGCTTTCCGCCGACGGCCTTGTCTTCTGGATCGACCGCGATATCGATAATCTCTTCGCCTCCGGCGACCGTCCGCTCTCTTCGCGAAGAGCGGATCTCGAACGTCTCTTCGAAGAGAGACACGCATTATACGAAGCTTACAGTGATTTCCGGATTGATAATAACGGCACACTGAACGAGGCCGTTTCAGCGATTCTGGAAACGATCGGAGAAAAGGCATGAAGGCGCTGATCACGCCGGGAAAGGACCGGGGAAATGCGATCCGGATTCCCGGATCGAAATCGATCTCGCACCGGGCCCTGATTGCCTCAGCCCTCTCAGAAGAACCTTCCGTGATCCGCCATCCGGTGAAAAACGAGGATACCAGAGCGACCATCGCCTGTCTTTCGCATCTTGGCAGGAAGTTTGCGTTTCCCGATCCGGAAACGATCGAGGTCAGCGGAAGCCCTTCCTTTTCCGGATATGAAGGCGGGGTGCTTGACTGTTCGGAATCCGGCAGTACGCTGCGCTTTCTGATCCCCGTGTTTTCACTGTGCGAAAGAGAGGTCAGGTTCACCGGCCGCGGCAAGCTCATGAAGCGGCCGCTGACGGTGTACGAGGATCTCTTCCGCAGCCAGAATCTTCTCTTTGAAACAAGAGATGACGTGCTTCATATCACCGGACCGATCCATGGCGGAAAGCTCACGATCCGCGGTGATATCTCTTCGCAGTTTATCACTGGGCTTCTCTTCGCGCTTCCTCTGCTCGAAGAGGATTCGATGATCGAAATCCTGCCGCCGTATGAAAGCCGCTCCTATGTCACGCTTACCGAAGCGGTTCTGAAGCGCGCCGGCATTATGATCAAAGACCATGGCGGGATCATCGAAGTGCCGGGCCGGCAGATCTACCGGCCGCTGGACTATGATGTGGCGGGAGATGATTCTCAGGCTGCGTTCTTCGCCTGTCTTGCCTTAATCAGCCATCAGCCCCTCACGGTGCTGGGGATGGACCATGAGGCAGTGCAGGGGGATCATGTGATCGTCGAGCTCTTCGAACGCTTTGGCGGCAAAAGCATACCTGTCCCGGGCGGCTATCGCTTCGAGCCGGGAGAGATCCATGCCTGCAGGTGCGATCTTTCCGACTGTCCCGATCTTGGCCCGGTGCTGTTTGCCCTGGCTGCGGTGTCAGAGGGTGTCAGTGAATTCATTAACTGCGGCCGGCTCCGCATTAAGGAAAGCGACCGCATCGCCGCGATGAAAGAGGAGCTGGCAAAGCTCGGGGTGCTTCTGGAAGAAGAAAAAGACCGGGTCATGATTCATGGCGTCTCATCGATCAAAGGCGGGGCGAAGCTCTGCGGTCATAACGATCACCGCATTGTCATGGCGCTTTCCGTGCTGGCTTCAGCGGCGGATGGGAATACAGAGATCGAAGGATGCGAAGCGGTAAACAAGAGCTATCCGGAATTCTTCAGAGATTTTGAAGCAGCCGGAGGAAGGGTGAAACTCTTATGATAACGAAACAATCGGAAATCGGGCTGATCGGACTGGGAGTGCTGGGCGGCAGTTATGCCCAGGCGCTGAGCAGTGCCGGCTATGAACATATCACGGCGGTGGAGATCGACGAATCTTCCGTTGCTTTAGCGAAGGAAAAGGGATGGATCACCAAGGGCGGCGATGACCCGAAACTCCTGTCAGATTGTGATCTTGTGATTTCGTGTCTTTATCCCGGGGTGTTTGTCTCCTGGATCGAAGAACATCAGGATGTGCTCAAAAGAGGATGTCTTCTTTCGGATGTGACCGGCGTCAAGCGGGTGATCTGTGAGAAGATCAACGGCATCCTGCGGGAAGATGTGGAGTTTCTTGCCTGCCATCCGATGGCAGGAAGGGAGTTCCGCGGCATCCGGTATGCGGATGCGGAGCGCTTCAAGGGAGCCAACTTCATCATCGTTCCGACCGAAGCTAACAGCGAAGAAGCGATTGAGACGATGAAGACCCTGGCAGAGGATATGAAGTTCAAGACAATCGCCGTGCTTTCGCCGGAAGAACATGACCGGATGATCAGCTTTCTTTCCCAGCTGACCCATGTGATCGCGGTGGCGCTGATGAACTGCAATGATAATACCGATCTTGCCCGCTATACCGGCGACTCCTTCCGGGATCTCACCCGGATTTCCCGGATCAATGAAATGATGTGGCCGGAGCTCTTCGTCCTCAACAAGGATTATCTGGTCAGTGATATCAACGCATTCATCGATGAACTCACGGATTTCCGGGAGAAGATACTGAATGAGGATACGGAAGGGATGAAGCAGAAGATGATTCAGTCGACCAGCCGGCGCGCCTGCTTCGATAAGGAAAGGAACTGAAATGACAAAACTGATGATCATCAACGGACCCAATCTCAATATGGTTGGAATCCGCGAAAAGAATATCTACGGTACCCAGGCATTTCCTGACATCATTGCGATGATTCAGGAAGAAGCGAAAAAGCGCGGGATCGAAGCCGACTGCCGCCAGTCGAACCATGAAGGGGATCTTGTCGACTGGATTCAGGAAGCCTGGTTTCAGTCCTATGACGGCATCGTGATCAACCCCGGTGCCTATACCCATACCAGCATAGCCCTGGCGGATGCGGTTCATGCGATCGAACCGATTCCGGTTGTGGAAGTCCATCTCTCTGACATCATGGCAAGAGAAGAGTTCCGCCATGTCTCCTATGAGGCTCCTTACTGCATCGCCCAGATCAAAGGCCACGGGCCTCAGGGCTATGTCATGGCGATGGATGAGATCCTGAACCACATCGCAAAGGAAAGGAATCAGTAACCATTCATGAAGAAACGCGAATGGATCATTCTTCTTGCGGTCATTGCGGCGTGTCTTCTGGGCTCGGTTCTTTTTTACATGCGTCCGAAAAAAAACAGCGGCTACGTAGTCAAAGTTCAGCACGGCTCAGAGATCGTGAAGGAGTTTGATCCCATGGTCGATGCCGTGTATGCGATCGACGGGGATTGCGGCGGTCTTGAAGTCGAGGTGAAAGAGGGCCGCTGGCATGTGATCAACGAGAAGTGCCCGAATCACATCTGCGCGAATATGGGGTGGATGTCCGTTGAAGATACGCTGCTTCCGATTACATGTCTGCCGAACAACGTAATCATCTATCTTGAGGAGAGCCCCGGATGACGATTGAGAGAACCCGGCGCTTTACAACGCTGGCGATGCTTACGGCGATTGCGATCACCCTGAATATCCTGGAGTCGGTCTGGATCGGACCGGTTTTCGGTATGCTTCGGATCGGCCTTGCCAATATTGCCTCCCTGATGGCGCTCAAGCTCCTCGGGCGAAGGGAGATGGCGATCGTCAGCGCCATGCGGGTAATCTTCGGATCACTGATCCGGGGAACGATCTTTTCGAGCACCTTCTGGATCAGCGCCGGCGGCGTGACGCTCTCATCGCTGGTGATGCTTGTCTGCGATTATTTTGAATCCACACTGCTCTTCACTTCGATCATCGGTGCCATCACCCATTCCTTCGGACAGGTGCTTGTCGTGATGGCTCTGTATGCTCAGCCCGGGATTGCGGCCGTACTGCCGTATCTTCTCGGCGGCTCGATTCCCACCGGCATCCTGACCGGGATCGTTGCCAAAGGCGTGCTCACGCGCATTAAGCCGCTTCCCCGGCAATGAAAAAGTCCGGGCAATGCCCGAACTTTAATCTGTTTACTTCTTCTCGGCCTGGCGCCGTTTTTCTTTGAGCCGCTGTTCTTTCTTCCATGCTTCGATGGAATCCTTGTGTTCCTTTACCCGCTTCTCGAGCCCCTGATCGGAAGGGTTGTAATAATGTCTGTCCTGAAGCGATTCGGGCAGACACTGCATGGCGGTGATATGACCCTCATAATCGTGGGCATACATGTAATCCTTCCCGTAGCCAAGCTCGCTCATGAGCTTTGTCGGGGCGTTACGGATCTGCAGGGGCACCGGTTCATCGATCATGTTTCGCGCGTCTTCCGCCGCCGTCAGATATGCGACTTCGAGCGCATTGCTCTTGGGCGAGAGCGAACAGTAGACCACCGCATGGGTCAGATGCACATTGCATTCCGGCATGCCGAGATACGAACAGGCCTGATAGGCGGCGACTGCGACCTGTAAGGCCCGGGAGTCGGCCATGCCGATATCCTCCGAGGCAAAGCGGACGATGCGCCGGGCGACATAGAGGGGATCTTCTCCCGCTTCCAGCATTCTCGCCAGCCAGTATACCGCCGCATCCGCATCGGAATTGCGCATCGATTTATGCAATGCGCTGATCAGGTTGTAGTGTTCCTCGCCGTTTTTGTCGTACAGCAGGGATTTGCGGGAGATGCACTGTTCGAGTATTTCTTTGGTCACCACCGCACAGCGGATTTCCGTTTCGCTGTTGACGACGACCATCTCGAGGGTGTTGAGCGCGGTTCTTGCATCACCGTTTGCGTAGGCTGCGATCATGTTGATCATCTCATCGCTAATCTCGATCTATCAGTCACCGAAACCGTACGGGCTTTCGATTGCCCGGTGAATCAGATCGGCGATATCACTGACATCCAGGGCATTGAGCACAAATACCTTGCAGCGGGAAAGAAGCGCGGAGTTGATCTCAAAGGAGGGGTTTTCCGTGGTGGCGCCGATCAGAATGATGGACCCCCGTTCCACATA
This sequence comes from Solobacterium sp., assembly GCA_017536885.1. GTDB lineage: Bacteria > Bacillota_I > Bacilli_A > Erysipelotrichales > Erysipelotrichaceae > Bulleidia. The sequence continues at coordinate 924 of JAFWCM010000017.1, read as the reverse complement.
GGGGAGAAAGGCATCCTGCTGGGCTTTGTTGAAGCGGTGAATCTCATCCACGAACAGGATGGTCTTGGTTCCCTGTGAGTGGTTGAGCTCCGCTTTGTTCATCACCTCGCGGATCTCCTTGATTCCCGAGGTAACGGCGGAGAAGTTGATGAATCGTGCCTGTGTGGCTTTGGCGATAATGAGCGCCAGGGTGGTTTTGCCCACGCCCGGAGGTCCCCAGAAAATCATCGACTGCACCTCATCGCGGTCGATCATACGGCGAAGCACCTTGCCTTCGGCGATCAGATGTTTCTGACCGCAGTATTCTTCCAGTGTCTGCGGCCGCATTCTGTCTGCCAGCGGAGTTGTTTCGGCCCGGTTGTCAAATAGGGATTCCTGCATCATATGCATTATTATACTTGCAAAAGGAGTGGTCTTGAACTCTTCTGTATTTCCTGCGTGACTCACCCGCCGCATCGACCATTACCCCGCAATCAGAGTACTTGCGAAGATCAATGCACAAAAAGCGTAAAATCATGCATTACTAACCGGGATAAATGGATTATGATGAAATCTGTGACAAAAATGAAAGAAGACCGGCAGACAGTGGCTGTGCCAGAGCCGAAACGTATGTTTACCTGTAGGAAAGGCCGGATGGATTAGACTATGAAGATATTTGAAAAAGCAAAGCAGCTTTCTACAAGAGAACAGTTTGTTGCCCAGAAGTCAAAGGGCAATAAATACAAGACCGCAGATGTTGACCAGATGCGAGAGTATATCCTCAGCGACCGTTGTACTGCGGATCTTGAGCGGCTTGAGAACGGGGATTATTTTCTGGATTACCCGCAGTACCGGCTGATTGCCAAGAACTTTCATAACCGGAAACGGGCTGTTTATAGTTTTCACGGAGAAGGGGGAATGCTTTTAAAACTGCTGGTGTATTCG
>JAFWCM010000151.1 GCA_017536885.1 Solobacterium sp. | reverse complement strand
GACATGGAAAGATACTCTGCCTTGATTTTGGTATCCCGTGTTTCAATCGAATACAGAAACAGTGTCATGGTCAGAACACTTATGATTACAGTGAGAAGAATACCGATCAGCAGTCCGCCGACAAGTCTTCGCTTGGCACTGATTCTCTTCTTGTCCTCTTTTAAGGAGATGACCTGTGCGCTTGCATGCATGATCCAGAATGCGAGCAGCACCGCCGCGGTTTCTCCGACCGCGACAAAAATGACCACATTCGTAACCTCCGAATACGGAAGGAAGCACATGAGGTAATCATCGGGGAGCTCCGAGGAATAATGAAGCGAACGGCAGAGATAGTCCTTGCCGGCAAGACGGACTTTTTTCGCGGCACTCTCAAATTCGTGTACGGGCGGGATTTCCAGATCCTGATAAAGCACGAACTCCCCTTCCCAGGGAATCGGGTTGTAGAGAAGATATTCACCCGTTCCGAGAAGATAAAAGCCATTCGGTCCGTAATTGCTGTTCTGCAGCACTTCCTCGGTATTCGATGCGAAGGTGCTGATTCTCATAATCCGGTTTCCGTCCTGACGAAGTACGAGAATTCTGTTGTCTCCGAGATATCCGGAAATCAGAAGATCATCTTCTCCGAAATACACTTCGTCCTCGGGGGCATCCGGATCAATCAGATAATATTTTTCGGCATCTTCAACAGTGATGATATTGCCTATGGAGATCACCTTGCTTACCGGCTGATCTTCAGATATATTCAGCAGGTCCCGAATGTATCCGGGATGCAGAACATTGGAAATCCGGTCGGAAGCCGCAATCACCCTGCCCGAAGAATCGAGAATATAGACACCGTCCACATCGATCAGCTGTTTGAGCTCCTTCATCATTTCACTGTTGTATTCGATGGTCTCGTCCGCAATGAACTGGGTGCTGATGCGGGCAAGTGCCTGATACAGCCTCTCCCGGACAGCGGATCCGAGGCTGTATTTGTCATATGCCTGCGTAACCTGTATGCCGGTATCCATCAGCGCCTGTTCCATATCAGAGCTGTACCAGTTGACAATGGAATTGTTTACGGAGTACGTCATGATGAAAAGAAACCCTGCCAGCAGGAGAACCTCGAGGATTCGGTAAATAATCTTTTTCTTCTTCATGAATGGAATTTCCTGCTTTTAATATATTAGAAGAAAAGACAGCATAGGGTTCCTTTATGAGTCTTCCCGGTCAGAAAACCCAGAAGAAAAAAGCGGCCGAAGGATAAACCGGAAGGCACAGAGAAAGGGACCGCAGATTCTGCGGAAGACGTGTCAAAGCCCGGGCAATTGAAAGTTCAGCCGGGACGTTAAAAGGAAACTGATGCCAAGCGGCAGAGAAAAGACCGAGATATCCCCTTCTTCCTTGGTATCAAGATACGGGATCCGCCGGGCATTCAGCTTTTCGACGGTTTCGGGACTGGGATGATGGTAGATTTCGTAGGCGCCGCTGGATACAATCGCAAGCCCTGGCTGAACCGTATCGAGAAACAGATCACAAGAGCCGGTATGGGAGCCATGATGCGAGAGTTTCAGAAGATCGGCAGAGAGATTTATGTCAGAGTGCACGATAGTCTCTTCCGTATGCACGGTGCTGTCTCCCATTAACAGGATTCTCTTTCCGTTCATCAGAAAATACAGGACAACGGAGCTCTCGTTTTCATCGTCGTTCCGGATTTCGTTGAGATCATGCAGGACATATATGCCGGAGAGAATTTCCTTCTGGTGTTCGGTGATGACCTGACGGGGCCTGTACTGCTGCTTCACGGCATCCAGATTGCCGCTGTGATCCTTGTCCGCATGGGTGATGATCAGGGTATCGAGACTTGAGATTCCCTTGGCTTCGAGAAACGAATTCAGGGCATTCCATTGCGAGGGCTTGCCGGTATCGACCAGGATATCCCCGGTGCGGAACGGACTTCGTATGAGGATCGCATCCCCCTGCCCGACGTTGATGAAGGTGAGTTCGGCCAGGGGATGAAACAGTCCGAACAGCTGAAAGAAAAGAAACAGCCCGGTATTGATCCAGAGCGCCCTGGGATGGGAGCGAAACGAGAATGCCATCGGCAGATAGAACAGCAGTCCGAACCCAAGCAGAGTGCCGGGAAGACGAAAGCGTTCAAAAAAGGCAAACAGCCGGTCTGCGGTGCGGATCAGCTCACCGGCTGAAAGAGGAAGAAATACCTCGAGCAGGCCCAGAAGCCATAAAAATCCCGTCAGCGGAAGAAAGAAGCGGAAACAGAGCAGTTCCAGGGGGTTCACCGCATGAAACAGCAGGGATTCCATATGACAAGCCGCACAGAACGAGGAGAGACGGCGGTGTTCATCGGTTTTTGAAAAGGCAAACAATGCGGGAATCAGAAAGGAGGCGCTCATCGCCGAGGAAGGAAACAGGCGCAGCCCCAGAAGATACCCGAGTGCGGTTTTCTTTCTGCCCTGCACGCCCGCTTTCTCAAGCAGAAGGAAGATCAGCCTCTGGGAAGGAAGATAGGGAAAATGAAACACGAGACAGAGGAGGATGAGAAGAGCGGACTTCGCTTTCTTTACATCCTCGGGAAACAGCACATAGGAAAGAATCCACCCGGCAAAGGAGATCACCCCGGACAAAGAAAACCCCCGCTCCCTGAACAGGCCGTCAAACTGATCCTTTGCACGGATCTGAAAGAGAAGATCGAGAAGAACCGGCTGATCTTCTTCCCTTACGTGACCGACAATTCTCTCCATCAGCCGGCCGCGGATACTGCGGGAATTTTTCATGATCTCAATATGATCGGGACTGCAGGTCAGTGTAATGCCGTCTTTTTTGCAGTACGCCGCAAAATCAAAGCGGTAAAACCCGGGCGCGGAAGTCATGTTCTGCACCGCCCCGTCGAAGCGGATCGTGCTGTCCAGAACCGGCATTGCCCTGGTATAGAGAAGCAGTCTTGAGAACCCCTGTTCGACGATGCAGTAGCTGCTTCTGACCTTGATCACCTTCCCTTCGTGAAATTCTTCGGAGTGATACGGGGAGGGAACAAGAAACAGAATCAGAATCAATGCCGCGGGGAAGAGATGTTCCTCCCCTGCGGTCAGCTCAAAAAACAGCAGTGCCAGAAGATATACCGTGATGCGGTACTGCCCGGAAACAAGAATCAGCCAGGCGAGAACCACCAGCAGCAACGCATGTTCGAGGGCGTTGTCAAAGGGTGATAAACTCTTCCAGCTTTTCATATTTGTTCAGCCCGATCCCCTTGACATAGCGAAGATCTTCCTTCTTCTGAAACAGTCCGTGTTCTTCCCGGTAGGCGATGATCGTCTCGGCCATCGCTTCGCCGATGCCGGGAAGCTTCATCAGCTCTTCCTTGCTGGCGGTATTGATGGAAATTCTCGGCTGGTCCTCTTTTTTTTCGGGAATGTTGAGAATGTCGTGGTCATGAAGCACGGTATCGGGATTCAATCCGGAAAGATCAGCCGTATCCCTGACATGAATCTGTTCGAGCACCTCTTCCACCGTCGCATGCGGCGGCAGCTCCAGCTGTCCTGGGGCTTCCACCTCCCCGGCAACGGTGATGTGAATGCTTTCTTTCTGCAGATCGGAAAGCTGCAGGTTTCTCGTTTCGATGCCGAAGGAAAGAACGGTCATCAGAAATAAAATAAGCAGTCGTTTCATGAGAACCTCCTGCTTATTCTTTAGTGATCTGTTTCTGTGATTCCCCGGATTACTCTTCTTTGCCGGACTTCTGTTCGACGGAGATGATCAGAACCTTGTAGGGCTTCTTGGCGGGAACTTCGCTGATCTGACCGGCCTTCTTGTCAAGAATCGCCTTGGCAAGCGGTGTCTCGTTACTGATCAGGCCCTCGAGGGGATCGGCTTCCTGACGTCCGACAATGCGGTAGGTCGCGGTCTCCTTGGTATCCTGGAACTGCAGGGTAACCGTAGAACCGATGTGAACGACCTTGGAATCACCCTTGGTATCGATGATCTCATAGTTCTTAAGCATGAACTCGAGTTCGGAAATCCGGTGCTCGAGCTGCGCCTGCTTTTCTCTTGCGGCATCGTAGTCCGCGTTTTCGGAAAGGTCACCGAGGGAACGGGCTTCCTTCAGCTCCGCCTTTACAACCTCGCGCTCCACGTGGACGAGATTGTTGTATTCATCCTGTAATTTCTTAAGACCTTCTTCGGTCAGGTATGTTTTCTCTTCTGCCATGTTTTACCTCTTACTTAACCACGCAATATTATAGCTCAGGGGAATGCAGTATGCTACTGATTTTTGTTGTCAGAAGGTCGATCGCAACCATATTCGATCCCCCTTCCGGAATGATGATATCGGCATATTTCTTGGTCGGCTCGATGAAGCTGTCATGCATGACGCGCACGGTGCTGACATACTGATTCACGACGCTGTCGAGCGATCTTCCCCTCTCCTTGACATCGCGCAGAAGTCTGCGGATGAAGCGGATGTCGCTGGCGGTATCCACAAATACCTTGATGTGCTCAAGCTTGCGCAGCTCCTCGTTTTCGAGAACAAACAGTCCTTCGAGCAATATCACCTCGGCCGGCTCCATGGTCACCGTGACATCGGAGCGGTTGTGAACCACGAAGTCATAGGTCGGCCTCTGCACACTCTCTCCGCTCATCAGCTTCTTTAACTGACTGATCAAAAGATCGTTGTCAAACGCAAACGGATGGTCATAGTTCGTGCGGTAGCGCTCCTCCATCGTGAGATGCGACTGATCCTTGTAGTAATCATCCTGGCGGATGATCAGAACGGATTTGACATCCTTGAATTCCTCTTTGATCTTTTCGGCGATGCTGGTCTTGCCGGAGGCGGTTCCGCCGGCGATGCCGATGAGTATCGGTTTATTCATAAACTGAGTTCTCCTTCCCAATAGTGAGATTCCAAGAGCTGATCATTTCTGTCATAGACAAGCCGCAGATAAAACGGCTGTTCGTGTCCGGAAAGCATTTTCTCCAGGAAGATCCGATCCCCTTCCCAAAGCGGCAGGCTGAGGATCTTCTCCTCTTCGATCCATGCAAGCGTGCCTTCATCGCATTCCCTGAGTTCGCCATCGAATTCATAAGCGGAGTAGACCGCAATCTCTTCGGGTTCCTTCGCTTCATATTCAAAGCGCACGAGTCCTTCGGGAATCAGCGTCTTTACATCCAGCCCGGTTTCTTCCTTCACTTCCCGCCGGGCACACTGCTCATAGGATTCTCCCGGCTCGCATTTGCCGCCGACGCCGATCCATTTTCCCTGATTGACATCATCCTTCTTCCGGTTCCGCAGCAGCATCAGCCAGGAGTGATCACGAATCAGATATACACAGGTGCTTTTCATGGATTAATGGTACGTCGTATGCTGGGCGACGTTGCGGTTGTGCTCTTCCAGTGTCTTTGCATAGTAGACCGTTCCCGTATCCACATCGGCCATGAAGAAGAAGTAATCATTTTCGGTGGGATGCAGTACGGCATCGATCGCCTCCGGTCCCGGATTGACGATCGGTCCGGGGGGAAGTCCGGGATACATGTAG
>JAFWCM010000150.1 GCA_017536885.1 Solobacterium sp. | reverse complement strand
GATCGACGGCTGGCGCAACGGGGATGTTTCGGGCATGCGGCTCGACTATATCTGGACCCGGAAAAAGAGACGCGTTCTGTCGTCTTCCGTTGTCCTCAACGGAATAAAAGGACCGGCAATATCCGATCATTTCGGAGTGCTCGCCGTGATCGAAGACCACACGTAAAAAAAGACGAAATCCTCCTGCCGGATCCTTCGGATTCCGGCAGGCAGACACATTCATATCCTTACACCGGACTGCCGGTATATATTGGAATAGCTGCCGGAACGTGGATCACCGGGCAGACCTCCCGTACATAGAAACGGAGGATCAGACGATGGAACCAAAGAAATTGATAGATCTTGATACACTTGAGGAGGTTTCCGGCGGTACGGCAGGAGAGAACCGTTTTCGCTTTCGCATGGATGTATACAGGAATGATACCTATTCAGACTATGTTCCCTGCCTCGGATATGACTCTACCCCTGCAATCAGTCTCCGACAGTGTATCAAGCTTCAGAATGACGTAAGTCTGCAGAGCGTTCATATTTATTTGCCGTCAGGAATCGAACTCGATTATTATCAGACATTCGGACAAAACGGCATATGCGACGGCATGGTTCTTAAAGCCGTTATCGCAGAAAGCAAGCCCGTTTAAAATCAGGTATCTTCCCGCCGGAAAACGCTGGCGGGTTTTTCTTAGCCTTCCTGTATGAAATGCAGATGCCGCAGGATCACTTCGATGAACCTTTTTTTATGAATGCGGTTTTTCTTCCGGTGTTTGTTTTCGCCGCAGAAAAAGGAGCTGATTCAGCCCTGAGGTTCAACTCACGGGGTTCCGTCAGCCCCTGATTTTTTTACGGCCCGAATTATCTGTCTCTCTGCATGTTATGCGGGCATCTTACGTCAATCGATGCGCTTCCTGGACAGGATCCTCCTTCTCCATGCTCTTTTCCTGATCTGTCATCGTGTTCTTCTTTCCGCACTATACCTTCTGACAGAATTATATGTGCACTTCCATGGAAACGGCATTTCTTCCGGCCGCAGAAGATCTGATGGAGATGTGATGCATCACATTTGACATATACCCCCGGGGGGTATATTATCTCAGCAGGAGAAACGACTATGAACGAAACGAAATGCGCATGTGATGTGCGCCATAAAGAACGTACGGAAGAAGAAAAAAAGACCCTGCTGCTTCGCCTGAAGCGGGCCGAAGGGCAGATCCGCGGGATCGAGAAAATGATCGAAGAGAATGCCTACTGCCCCGATATTCTGATTCAGGTATCGGCGGTGACTTCGGCATTGAACAGTTTTAACAAGGAACTTCTTGCCTGCCATATCCGCAGCTGCGTAGCCGAGGATATCAAAGCGGGGAAAGAAGAATCCGTTGATGAGCTTGTGCATGTACTGCAGAAGCTCATGAAATAACAGGAGGCAGAGTATGGAACAGTATACGGTGACAGGCATGAGCTGTGCCGCCTGTCAGGCAAGAGTGGAAAAAGCAGTAAACGCAGTTCCGGGAGTGGAGTCATGTTCCGTCAGCCTTCTGACCAATTCCATGGGAGTGGAGGGAAACGCTTCCGCAAATGAAGTGATCCGGGCTGTGGAACAGGCGGGATACGGCGCGAAACTGAAAGGAGCCCGGAAAGCCTCTTCCCGGATGGAGGAAGAGGAGGAAGCGCTCAAAGATCATGAGACGCCGAAGCTGAAGAAGCGGCTGATCACATCTCTGGGATTTCTGGTGGTGCTGATGTATCTCACGATGGGACATCACATGCTTCATCTGCCGGTGCCGGCATTTCTCGACAACAACGTGATCGGCCTCACTATTACGCAGATGATCCTTGCGGCCATTGTGATGATCATCAACCAGAAATTCTTTACCAGCGGATTTACCTCGCTGTTTCACGGATCACCGAATATGGATACCCTGGTGGCTCTCGGGTCTTCGGTATCCTATGCGTGGTCGGTCTGGGTATTCTATGAGATGAGCTTTCTGGTCCGGGCCGGCAGTGATCCCATGCTTTTACATGATCTCTATCACAACGAGCTCTACTTCGAATCCGCAGCCATGATTCCCGCTCTGATTACGGTGGGAAAGATGCTGGAGGCGATGTCAAAGGGGAAGACCACCGATGCCCTCAGAGGTCTTATGAAACTGGCGCCGAAAACCGCGGTGATCGTGGAGAACGGCAATGAACGGGAAATCCCGATCGATGAACTTCAGGTCAATGATATCTTCGCGGTAAAACCGGGCGAAAGCATTCCGGCTGACGGCATCATCACCGAAGGCGTGACTTCCGTTAACGAAGCGGCGCTTACCGGGGAAAGCATTCCGATCGACAAGCAGGCAGGGGATAAAGTCAGCGCCGCAACGATCAACACCAGCGGATACATCCGTGTCCGGGCAACCGGAGTCGGAGAGGATACCGCATTGTCGAAGATCATCCAGATGGTCAGTGATGCGGCAGCCACCAAGGCACCGATCGCACGAATCGCCGATCAGATCAGCGCCGTCTTTGTGCCGGCGGTGATCGCGGTGGCTGTAATCACGGTGCTTGGCTGGATTCTGGCCGGACAGACACCGGCGTTTGCCCTGGCGCGGGGAATCTCCGTGCTGGTGATCTCCTGTCCGTGTGCACTGGGTCTTGCGACACCGGTTGCGATCATGGTCGGCAATGGCGTCGGTGCCAAAAACGGAATTCTCTTCAAAACCTCGGAGGCGCTTGAAACCTGCGGGAATACGCAGATCATCGCTCTTGACAAAACCGGAACGATTACCGAAGGCACTCCGAAGGTCACCGATATCATCGCCGATGATAAGGAAAAACTGATCCGGCTGGCCTGTGCTCTGGAGAGGGGAAGCGAGCATCCCCTGGCAAGAGCGGTGGTCGAATACGGCGACGCTCACGGGGTTGAAAAAACCGATGCCAGCGAAGTGACGGCTCTTGCCGGCAGCGGATTGAAAGCGATCGTGGAGGGAGAAGTGATGTATGGCGGAAGTCAGAAATTCATCTCTTCTCTGATACCGATTCCCGACCGCTATGTACAGCAGGCAGAAGCCCTTGCTCAGGAAGGCAAAACACCGCTCTACTTTGTGCATGACGGCAAACTGCTCGGAATGATTGCGGCGGCCGATGTCATCCGCCGGGATTCCGCCGAAGCGATCGGAGAGATGCGGAACATGGGCATCGAAGTGGTCATGCTTACCGGTGACAATCAGCGCACCGCGGCTGCGATCGGAAAAGAAGCCGGGGTGGACCGCGTCAGAGCGGATGTGCTTCCGGAAGGAAAAGAACAGGTGATCCGGGAACTCAGAGAGCGCGGAAAAACGGCGATGGTTGGCGACGGCATCAATGATGCCCCGGCTCTGACCCGGGCCGATACCGGCATTGCGATCGGGGCCGGCACGGATATCGCAATCGACAGCGCCGATGTTGTTCTGATGAACAGCTCTCTCTGCGATGCGGCAGGAGCGATCCGGCTTTCGCGGGCAACCCTGCGGAATATCTATGAGAATCTCTTCTGGGCATTCTTCTACAACCTCATATGCATCCCGCTTGCGGCAGGGCTGTTTCCCTGGAAGATGAATCCGATGATCGGAGCGGCGGCGATGAGCCTGTCGAGCTTTACGGTCTGCGCCAATGCCCTGCGCCTGAATCTCTTCGATATCCACGATGCCTCCAAAGACCGGCCGCTGCGCAGGAAGGCAGTGAAAGAAGCGGAAAAGGAAGAGACAGTCAATGAACAGCCGGAAGAATTCAAAGAAGTGATTCAGGTATCGGGCATGATGTGCGAACATTGTGAGGCAAGGGTAAAGAAAGCGCTCGAAGCAATTGACGGCGTTAAGGAAGCAAGCGCCGATCATAGCAGCGGAACTGCGGTTCTGGTCTCTCTGAAGAAGATTGATCCCGAAAAGATCAGGCAGGCGGTGGAAGACGCCGGGTATGAATTAACACAACAGAAAGAAAGCGAGGAAAAGAACATGGAAAAAGTACTGCAGGTAGAAGGGATGATGTGCCAGCACTGCGAGGCGACGGTAAAGAAGGCACTCGAAGCGATTGACGGTGTGGAGTCCGCCGCCGCGGATCATGTCAATCACTGCGCCAGAGTCGTTCTCTCCAAAGAGGTCAGCGACGAAGCTCTGAAGGCAGCGGTTGAGGCAAAGGATTACAAGGTGACGGGAATCAGCGCCTGAATCAAATCACAAAGGATGTTCCGAAAGGAATGTCTTTTTCTTTCCGCTCACCGTAAAATTTCCGAAGGCTGTGTTTCGAAGATGTAATGCATGTCTTATGGAGCCATTTACAGGGATTTCATGGTCAGTGATACAGCTTTTTCGCAGGAGAAGATTCCGGCATATGAAAAGAGGGTTTGCCGCTTGCGGTGACCATAACCGGTACCGCTCTCAGCACCCTCATTTCATTTTTTGAAATTGTCAGACTTTTACAGGGAGCCAGAAACAGCGTTTCTTATCTCCCCTGCTTTCTTAGGGGGAAATTACGGACGGATCTTCAGACGGCAGAGGCCGTTGAACATCTGTACGGACAGATCGCAGGGAAGCTTGTTGACTTCCGTGTTGTTGTTTTTGAAATCGTAATCGAAGACGATCTTCCGCATCGGATCCACGATGATGTATTCGCTGACGCCGTTTTCCCGGTATTTGAACAGTTTGGAACCATAGGTGCTCTGTTCGTTTCCGTGGCCGATCACATCGATTACCAGTTCCGGTGCTCCGTAATAG
>JAFWCM010000149.1 GCA_017536885.1 Solobacterium sp. | reverse complement strand
TTTCACTGATGATATACCGGGGGCGATGCTTGGTTTCCATATAGGTTTTTCCGACATATTCCCCGATGACCCCAAGACTCAGCAATACAATGCCGCCCAGCACAAAGATCACGCACATCATGGATGCCCATCCGGTTACGGTATGCCCGGTCAGAGCGCGGATGAAAACCCAGATGATTCCGATCACACCAAGCATCGAGAAGAAGATGCCGGTTTTTGCGATCAGATGTATCGGTTCAATGGAAAGACTGGTAATACCGTCCACCGCAAGCCCGATCATTTTGTTCAATGGGTAGTGGCTTTCGCCGGCAATGCGCTCATGGCGCTCGTAATAGACGCTGGTGCTCTTGAATCCGACCAGAGGAAACATGCCCCGCAGGAAGATGTTCACTTCCTGAAAATCCGCAAAGTGCTGCAGTACCCGGGAAGAGACAAGACGGTAATCCGCGTGATTGTATACCGTCTCCACCCCCATCCGGTTCATCAGCTTATAGAATGACTGGGCGGTTGTCCGCTTAAACCAGGTATCGCTCTCTCTGCTGGACCTGACCCCATAAACGATTTCACATCCGTCATAGTATTCCTGCACCATGGCTTCCATGGCATGGATATCATCCTGCCCGTCGCAGTCAACAGAGATGGTGATATCACACTGATCCTTCGCTTCCATCAGTCCCGCCAGCACCGCCGCCTGATGACCGCGGTTTCTGGACTGGGAGATTCCCAGATAGTGAGGATCCTTTGCGGCATAGTCACAGATCAGACTCCAGGTATGATCCTTACTGCCGTCGTTGACGAAGAGAATCCGGCTGTTTTCCGCAATTCCCTTCTCTTTGATCAGAAGATTCAGTTCCGCAAGAAACTGCGGAGCGGTTATCGGAAGAACCTCCTCTTCGTTGTAGCAGGGTATCACAATAAATAATCTGGGATTGGTTTTCATGGATTTATTGTATCGCAAAAAGGCCATGGGATACGGAGGAAGTAACCCGGTATATTCCGGTGGGAGATGTTCATGAAGGCAGAGATGAATGTGAATCCGATTACAAAAACGAGTAAAGAAAGTCTGTTTAGATTTGCAGCTGCAGAGATATTCCATCATTATGAGCGAGAGTTATCGCTTGTTTGTCTGTTTTTTGCAGGAGCTGTCTTTCTGAAGAATGCAATCCTTTAACAGATGACGTCATCATCTGATCCCCTTCTGTATTCCATCCGTTCAATCCGGTTCAATGCATCCTGACAGTCTTCAGATAGAACCTCGCGAAACCCTGAACTATCAGGTATTCACACGACACCTTTTCGCAGCCTCTGAGATGAATACTACTGACAGATTTTGACTAAACCGTAATTTTCTGTCAGTACTACTGACAGATTTTGGCTATTCCGGAATAATCTGTCAGTAGTACGAAAGTGCAGGATAATATTTTTATGATCAAGGGACAAAAACCTCAAAGACCACAATTAAGAAATGGATGGATTATCTGGAAGAAGCGTACGTCATTCAAAGAATAAAGCCCTATTCCACAAAGGCGAAGAGAGAGTTGGATTACAGTTTCAGATTATATGATGAAGATGTCGCAATGAACTTAATCCGAGTCACTGACAACAGATATGATTTTTCTCATAATATGGCAAACATTGTCTTAAACGAACTTCGATACAAAGGCTATGATGTTTCAGTTTTTCAGAGCGGCGGAAGAGAAATTGATATTCTGGCTCAGAAGAACTCCAAAGCCTACTATATTCAGGCTGCGCTGAGTGTCCAGGAAGAAAAAGCCTATAAACGCGGGTTTTCTGCTTTTAACAAACTCGATCAGTCAAAAGCGTAAAATTCTTATTACCAATGATGATATCGACTATTCCACAAGCACTGTTGACCATTTGAAACTAAAGGATTTTCTCCTGAAAGACGAATTGTAAACCATCTCTTTATCATCACACTCAGGCGCCGCCTTTTTGAACCGACTGATCTCACCAATGGCAATCTCCAGAGTTTATCCGAATATTTGAATAAATTCCGGAATCGATCGATTGTCATTCAGAATCTGTCAATCCCCCGACGGAGTTCCTTAAGTTGCCTGCATTAGCCGGACACCGATCATTTTTCTGTATCTTCAAGTATGGATTCTTTCATATCTACAGAAAGCAATTCTCCTGCCGCGCTCTGCGGCTGATGCATCAGCAGAGTTCTTTTTTCAGTTTCTGCAGCCTGCTCACCAGCGCCTTACGGGTCGGATAGTCACGAATCCATTGATCGATAAGAAAGAGCATCTCACTTCTTCCGCCTTTCAGGGATGCGGCTATCTTCGTATACTTTTCAATCTGGGCATAAACTGATGCACTGGCATGGCGGTTCAGCTGTCTGTTCAGATGATTGCTATACAGCTGCAGAACTTCTTTCGGATAGCGGTCTTTCACCGCATCCAGGTATTGATCAACGACATCGATCCGTGCGGTTTTCAGCGCATCCATAAGTTCGTCATACATCTTTTCTTCACAATAGATCTCTGCTTTTGATTCCGGATGCATGTCAAGATACGCCGCTCTTTTCTTTGGCCAGAAACCGGGGTCCGAGATGGAACGCAGTCTGCGGTAATAATCGAGATCCCCCACTCTGTCACGAAAAAGAATCTCATCCAGAAGAGCTTTTTCCTTCTTTGTTTCTCCGGTACCTTTGTACAGATCCAAAAGCTCCCGTCTGTATTTCTGTTTCTCCCAGGAGCCGATATCGCCGCTTATAATTCCTTCCAGAATCCGGATCTGTTCGGGAATATTGTTCCGGTCCAGCGCGGAAGCATAGCGTATTTTCTTTACCGGCAGCCGGTCTTCGTGCTGTGAAAGCCACAGTTCCCTCTCGCTTTGATCGCTGCCTCTGCGTCTGAGAAGATCTTCATATCGATCAAGCAGATGTTCCATTTCATTATCCGAAAGATTCGGATCATTGAGCCTGCTGCGGATTTCCTCCAGCATCGGGTCAAGGTACTTCGGATCATCGAATGCGTTTTCAAGAAGCTCATCAATCGTATCAGAGCAGATCATTTCTTCAGAATTCTCACTCAGATCTTCCAGACGCTGATGCATCTCATCCCGTTCTGCTTCATCGGCATGATGAATGACGTCTGTCCAGTAGTCATAGATCTCATTCGCAATAGTCGTATGTTCACCGCCTGAGCCGTCCATCTCCACTTTGTTCAGAACAAAGAATGCCCTTTCCAGTGCCTCAAATGCGATCATGTATTCCTCATTGTCGATCAGCGGCACAATCGCATCCTCAAGACAGGAGGTGAATTCGGACACATACTCCGAACCAGCGCGCCAGTCAATGAATCCATAGCGGTCACCGCATTCATATGCAAGGCTGTCAAGAATCTGGTAGATTCTTGTCACTTCTTCCCTGCCGGCTTTTTTCCTGCGGTATCTGCTGTAAATCCGATCACGGATATGGCCGTCTTCTGAAACAATGCGCTTCAATTCTTCCCGTAATGCCTCTTCGCTCATCGCATCAATGATTTCTTCAATGGTCTCTTCTTCCGAAGAATCCTCTTCTTCGTCTTCTGCTTCCTTTTCACTTAGAACAAAAAGAACCGCCGCTTCATGCTTGCAGTTTCTGCCGCCCTCTGCATACGGGCAGCTGCACTGCATGCTTTTCACCTTGCCGTTTTCTTCTGTGATCTCTACCGTATAATCTTCCGATCCATGGACAACCGCTTTCCATCCCCGGTCTGTTCTGATGATCTGATCTACCAGTCTTTCACGATAATACTCCATGCCCCGAATCAGGATGATATCCCGAAACTGGTATTCCCAACCGTGTTTTATCATAGTCCTTCTCCATTTCCTTTCGGCATTCTTTCCGTGTCTCAGCCTTGTTATGAGGGTAACTACAGCATATCTTTTTTATTGATTTTGTGTCTGCACTTTCCCATTTTCATTTATCACAGCCAAAAGGATATCTGCACCTTCTTAAAAGCCTGCCATCAAATGATGGATGTTCCGGTAATGGGAAAGCATTTCGTTTGAAGCGGGATCTGCAGAGGGATTCACATCCGTTACATCGAAGAAAGACCGAAGAAAACGGACAGAGGATTCTTTCGGATCGGCATTGATGAAAGCCTTCACCAGGGAGTCAATGATTTCTTTTTCGTCACGGTATTTCAGTATTCTTCCGATAAATCGATAGTCACTGTCACAATGATCAAACCACTCATCTTCTGCCTCTTCGGGATAAAGAATTCCATATGTCATGAAACGGGATTGAATGCATTGCAAACCTGCCTGCCCTGACAGAAAACCATTCCTCATCCTGTTGTTCGTCAATGGTTTGCCGGCATAGAACAACAGCCGGATGATCGGTCCGGACAGAGGTTCTGTACTATGGCCGGATCTCTTTGGGAAGGATTCCGGAAGAACTACTGCTTCTTCCGGGATCATGTGTTTCATCATCACAGACTTAGGACAAAGACAGAAATCCAGAAGATACCGGGTTCGTAACATCCCCTCTTCTGCGTAATTCATGGAAAGATCATTCTGAAAGAGAAGGAATCGGTTTCCCTCTCTTCCGCAGAAGATCGGCGGTCTTGTGCTTGTAATATTCTCCGGAAGAAATATCCGGACGCCTTTGTGAAGATGGACGTTGAGAACATCCGCAAATACGGAAGGATCCGAAAAATACCGGATCAAAGCATTCTGTAATTCATTCATACCCCATTGACGCAAATCCTGATTAGAATCGGATCTGCTTTCCTTTCTGATGGGCAGAAAAGAATCGATTCCTATGATAGATCAGCCGCGGATTCTTTCCTTTCCCCTCATGTTCCTTATATTCAGAAAACAGAGGATTCCGCGGAATTTGAATCTTCTTAATATATGGGTTTGCTATACTGCTTCATCCCGTACCTGCCAAGCTCTTGGCATTATGAAAACCATTGCGAAAATCGGCCGTCCCTCATTTAAACAGGAGTCTGTGGAATCAGTCAGTCCTTTCCGGGATTTAATCTGCGAGCGCTATAGTCACAGATACAACTTTCAATGGCTTAGTCGAATCACTTCCGGTTGCGTGAACGTATACTTCGGCAGGAGCCAGCCACGACTCTAATACAACGGTATTGCTACCGTCAGCTGGTACATTGCCGTATCCGTAGGAACTGGAGACATTTCCATCAAACAC
>JAFWCM010000148.1 GCA_017536885.1 Solobacterium sp. | reverse complement strand
GTCAGTAACTATGATGTAAGCATCACGAGCTATGATCTGCTCAAGCGCGATATTCACGAATATGAGGATCAGGTCTTTGACTATGAGGTGCTCGATGAAGCGCAGTATATCAAGACCCCGTCTTCCGAAGCCGCAAAGAGCACCAAGATCATCAAAGCCATGCATCGGTTTGCATTGACCGGAACGCCGATCGAAAACCGGCTCTCCGAACTCTGGTCGATCTTCGATTTCCTGATGCCGGGATTCCTCTACAGCTATGAGGTCTTCCGCCGGGAACTGGAGGGACCGATTGCCGGCTCCAAGGATGAGATCGCAGCCGCAAGACTGCGGCGGATGGTGAGTCCGTTCATCCTGCGGCGCTTAAAGGAAACTGTTCTGACCGATCTTCCCGAAAAGCTCGAGGAGACCATCTATACAAGATTTGAAGGCGATCAGAAGAAGCTCTACGACGGCCAGGTCGTCCGGATGAAGAAGAATCTGATCTCGCAGAAGGACAGTGACTTCACCCGCTCCAAAATTCAGATTCTCGCCGAACTGACAAGACTGCGGCAGATCTGCTGTGACCCGACGCTTCTGTATGAGGATTACAAGGGAGACAGTGCCAAGCGCGGTGCGCTCTATCAGCTGATGGAAACCGCGATGGAAGGCGGCCATAAGATGCTTGTGTTCTCCCAGTTTGCAAGCATGCTGGAAATCATCGAGAAGGATCTTGATGAAAAGGGCATTGCATACTTCAAGATCACCGGCCAGACCCCGAAAGAGGAGAGAATCCGGATGGTCAATGCCTTCAACAGCGATGAGACCCCGGTCTTCTTAATTTCTCTCAAGGCCGGCGGCACCGGGCTTAACCTCACCGGGGCGGATACCGTGATTCACTTCGATCCCTGGTGGAACCTCGCGGCGATGAACCAGGCAAGCGACAGGGCCCATCGCATCGGCCAGACAAAAACCGTAACGGTCTACCGCATCATCGTCAAGGATACCGTGGAAGACCGCATTGTTCAGATGCAGGAAGAGAAGAAGGACCTCGCGGAAGCGATTCTCTCCGGAGAGTCGGGCGGATTCGCCTCCCTCAGCCGGGAAGACCTTCTGGATATACTGGGGTAAACCATGAGAAAGATACTGATTGCCTGCCGCACCGGCTACGACAGGGACTACGCCGCCTCCACCCTGCTGGAAGTATTTCAAAGGGATATGAAGGCGGCAGTCCTGCCGCTGGAATACGAAGAGGGCTGGGCCAGCGACCGCATGGAAGCGGTCCGCCGCTTCGATCACAGAAGCGACAGACGCTATGACATCGAACGTCCTCTTCGCGCCTATGGCGTAAAAAACTTCACGTGGCTTGTCGGCTTAAGTCCCGAAGAGACAGAGAAGCGGATCAAAGAGAGTGATATTCTGTGTCTTTTCGGAGAAGACGCGTCGGAATGCATGGAGAGAATCGAAGACCTCGGCCTCTATGAAACGATACGGAACTATGACGGAATCCTGATCGTGCTCTCAGCCGCCGCCAGGATTCTTGAAGACACGTTTGAAACCGGGGAAGACCGGGACAGAAGAACCATTTCGGGCCTTGGCATCCTTTCGGCCGTGCATCTTCTTCTGCATTACGATGAAAGCGAAGAGGCAGTGGGGAAGATGATCCGGATGCTGGAAAGAGACGGGCAGCCGATTCTTGTCCTCTCCGAACAGAGCGCCGTCTATCTGGAAGAAGGGCGGCTGGAACTGTTGGGAGGGGCGTTTATCGCCGATGAAAATGATCTCGATGAGCTGTATTCTCTGCTTTGAGGAGGTTGCGTTTTTGACTCATTGGGATATAATTTCCCTTGTGTAAAGCGTTTTGACGAAAAGACCAGTACCTGGATGGAAGGACGGCCAAGAGAGGAAATCATATGCTGGAAGATTTCTGCCGGACGATTCAGGGAATTCACTTTTCCAGTGAGACTAATCCTCTCCGGCGTCCGCCGTTACCGGCTTGAATTAAGGTGTATATGCTTGGCATATAAATCAGGATGGTACCGCGTGTAATGCGTTCCTGGATCGGAACGCTTTTTTATCTTTTGGAGGTAGAACATGAGTGAACGTATGGAACAGGTGCTGAGTGAGGCACGGTCCGCAATTGAATCCGCCGCAAGTCTCGACGGTCTCAATGCCGTAAGGATTCAGTTTCTGGGCAAAAAGGGAAGCATCCAGTCTCTGATGGCGGAGATGAAAAATCTCCCCCGGGAGGAGAAACCCGCCTTCGGCCAGAAAGTCAACGATCTCAAAAACGAGGTCAGCCGCCGCATCGAAGAGAAGCAGGCCGAACTTGCAAAAGAGGCGGAGAAGGCGAGAATGGCAGGGGAGAAAATCGACATCACCCTGCCGGGGGACAATCTTGAAATCGGAACGATTCATCCCCTGATCATGATCCAGCAGCAGCTGGAAGATCTCTTTCTCGGCATGGGATACACCGTTGCGGAAGGCCCGGAAGTCGAACAGGATCACTACAACTTCGAACTGGCCAACATCCCCAAGGACCATCCCGCCCGCGACATGCAGGATACGTTTTATATCGACCCGAACACATTGTTAAGAACCCACACCACGGCGATGCAGATGAGGGAGCTGGAGAAGGCAAACGGCAAGCTGCCGATCAAGCTGATCTGCCCTGGCAAGGTGTACCGCCGCGATGATGACGATGCGACCCACAGCCACCAGTTCATGCAGTGCGAAGGCCTGGTCGTCGGCGAACACATCACCCTCGCCGATCTCAAGGGGACGCTCGAATACATGGCTTCGGCGATGTTCGGCAAGGGACGCAAGGTCCGCTTCCGCCCGAGTTACTTCCCGTTCACCGAACCGTCGGTGGAAGTCGATGTCTCCTGTCCTTTCTGCAACGGCAAAGGATGCAGCGTATGCAAGCATACCGGCTGGATTGAAATTCTCGGTGCCGGCATGGTTCATCCCCATGTCCTGGAGATGAACGGCTTCGATCCCAAGAAGTGCAGCGGCTTTGCCTTCGGCGTCGGCCTTGAGAGAGTGGCGATGCTGAAATACGGCATCGATGATATCCGCAATTTCTATATGAACGATCTGCGTTTCCTGAAGACGTTTGATCGCTTTGACTGAGGAGGTGCATCATGAGATTAAGTTATAAATGGCTCGGGGAATATGTGGATCTTACCGGCATCAGCCCCGAAGAACTCGCCGCCCGGATGACCGGTGCCGGCCTTGAGGTAGAGGGCATTGAACCCAGTGCCAGCGCCACCAACCTGATCATCGGCGAAGTCATTTCCTGCGAAGCGATCGAAGGAACCCATCTTCACGCCACCGTTGTAAAAACGGGAGAAGGGGAAGAGCACCTTCACGAAGTCGTCTGCGGTGCTCCGAATGTGCGCACCGGACTGAAGGTCATCCTCGCCCTTCCCGGCGCCAAACTGCCGGGCGGAACGATCGCTGCCCGCAACGTGCGCGGTTATTCCAGCAACGGCATGATCTGCTCGCTGAATGAGCTCGGCGTCGACAAGAAATACCTTCTCGAATCCCAGATCAACGGCATCGAAGAATTACCGGCAGATGCGCCGCTTGGCGAGACGAAGGTCCTGGAATACCTGGGCCTCGATGACACGGTGCTTGATGTCTCTTTGACCCCCAACCGGGCCGATTGTTCTTCCATGTGGAATATGGCAAAGGAAGTCGGCGCGATTCTCGAGCGCAAAGTCACCTGGCCCGACTATGAAGGAAAGGGCGACATCGGCGAAAAGGGAAGCTTCCGCTTTTCCAGCAAAACCGAAAAGTGCCCGCTGTTCTTCGGCAAGGTCGTCAATCACGTCAAGGTCGGACCGAGTCCCAGATGGATGGTCGACTACCTGCATGCGGCCGGCATGAATTCGATCAACAACGTCGTCGACATCTCCAACTTCGTGATGCTCGAAACCGGTCAGCCCCTGCACTATTACGATCTTGCCAAACTCCCGCACAGGGAAATCACCGTTGTGGATGACATGGAGACAAAGATCACCGCGCTTGACGGCGTGGAGTTTGACATTCACAAAGGCGATATTCTGATCACCACCGGCGGCGAAGCCACGGGTGTAGCCGGAATCATGGGCGGTGAAGAATCGATGATCGATGAGAATACCAAAGGCATCGTGATCGAAGCCGCGCATTTCGATCAGGCAAGCGTACGGCGCACCTCGATCCGCCTGAACCTCATCACCGAAGCCGCCCAGCGCTTTACCAAGGGCGTAGAACCGCTCTCCTGCCGCAAGGGCGTGGACAGATCGGTGGAGCTTCTGATGAAATATGCGGATGCCTCGGGCTTTGAGGCAACCGAAATCGCAGGTGATGAGACCTATGAACCCCGTGTCATCACCGAGACCCTCGAGCACTGCAACGGCCTGCTCGGCACAAACTTTACGATGGAAGAGGTCACCGATGTCCTGCGCCGTCTTGATTTCAATCCCGAGGTAAACGGCACCTCGATCACCTGTCATATCCCGAGCTACCGCGTCGATCTCGAACGCGATGCGGATATCGATGAAGAGATCATCCGCATGATCGGATATGAGACTCTGGGAAGCACGCTTCCCATCATGGAGACAACAGTGGGCACCCTCACGAGCAGACAGCAGCTGCGCCGCACCACCCGCACTGTTCTCACCGGTCTTGATCTTCATGAGATCGTGACCTACACCCTGGTAGGGGACCGCCATATCGAAGACGCATTCCTTCCTTCCGGAAATGCCGTAGCCCTGGCGATGCCGATGAGCGAAGCGCGCAGGTATGTACGCACCTCCCTCCTGCATTCGGTGCTGGAAATCGTCCGCTACAACGAGGCACATTCCAATACCGATGCCGGTTACTTCGAGATCTCCAAGGTCTATTCGGATAACGGCGAACAGGAACGGCTCTCGGTCATCCTCGACGGCACCCTGCAGAAGGATCTTCTTCATAAACAGGGCATCAAGGGAGATTTCTATGCCATGAAGGGAATTCTTCTCTCCTGGCTTTCCAAGCTCGGCTTCAAGGCATCCCGCATTCAGATCAGAGAGAACAGAACCGATCCGGAACAGTTCCATCCCTACCGCAGTGCCGAGATCTGGCTCGATAAGACAAAACTCGGCGTGTTCGGCGATCTTCATCCCGAACTGCTGAAGGAATACGATCTTCCCCGCGGGGTGGTCTATGCCGAACTGTGCATCGATCCGCTGTTTGAAACCCGCACCGCGAAGGTGAGGTTTGAAGCCCTCGATCGCTATCCTGCAGTCAGCCGTGATATCGCCCTGGTGGTGAAGAAAGAGGTCAGCGCCAAGGAAATCCTCGACAGTATCCGCAAGGCGGGCAGAAAGCTCGTCCGCTCCATGGATGTATTCGATGTCTATGAAGGCGAGAATATCGGAACGGATAACAAGTCCGTAGCGCTTAGAATCGTCTATCAGGCCAGCGATCACACCCTGAAGGAGGAAGAGGTCAGCGAAGCCCATGCGGCGATCCTCGATACTCTCTCCAAACAGCTTGACGCAAAGCTGAGAGCGTAAGCAGAGAACAAAACTGACGCATGAAAAAAGTGTCCTGATTCTTATTGAACAGGGCACTTTTGTTTCGGATAAAGATCAGCTGATTGAGAGAATGTCGGAGAATCCGGTGATGCTGAAGACTTCCTTGACATCCGGCTGACAGTTGATGATCGATACATTGCCGCCTTTTTTCGAAAGCAGCTTCTGAGCACTCAGAATAATGCGGAGTCCGGCGGAAGAAATATACTCCAGGTTTTCCATGTCAAACACCAGGTTGACGGTGTCCTCGATAATTCCGTCGAGTGCGTCTTCCAGTGTGCTGCTGGTCATGGTGTCCAGCCGTCCGATCAGTTTTACTGTGGTTGCGTCTTCATTTTTAATTGTCTGTATTTCCATTTTCATTACCCCCGTATTCATCATCTTCTTCTTCAACAATCTGGCGTCTTACAAGATCGGCGAAGAAACCGTTCTTTTTCATCAGTTCATCATAGGTGCCGTCTTCAATAATATTGCCGTGATCAAGAACCATGATCCTGTCACAGTTCTGAATGGTGCTGAGACGGTGAGCAATGACGATTCGCGTGCACTTCAGACTGTCAAGCGCTTCACTGACTTTTTTCTGTGTCAGATTATCCAGAGCGGAAGTCGCTTCGTCGAAGATCAGAATCTTCGGTTTGGGCGCTACTGCTCTTGCAATCATCATACGCTGTTTCTGGCCTCCCGAAAAGCCTCCTGCACCTTCGGAAATCATTGTATGCATTCCCATCGGCATATTTCGGATATCATCCGCAAGGCCTGCGACCTCTGCAGCCGCCCAGGCATCCTCCATGGTGAGCCATGGGGCGGAGATCACGATGTTCTCATAGATACTGCCGGAGAAGAGCTTTCCGTTCTGGGTGACGGTGCCGATCTTCTGACGCAGGGACTTCGCATCAATGCGGGAGAGTTCCTTGCCGTCATAGAAGATGTTTCCTTTTTCCGGAATTTCAAATCCCAGAAGGATTCGGATCAGGGTGCTCTTGCCGCAGCCGCTCTTGCCGACGATCGCGATATACTGACCGGGATTGATCTTCAGGGACAGATCATCGAGAACATAGGGCATCTGCGGATCATAGCGGAACGAGATGTTCGAAACTTCGATCGCACCGTTGAGCTTCGTAAGAACTTCCTTGCCTTCGCTGACTTCCGGCTCCTGCTTGAGGATCGGGTTGATCAGGTCGATGATCGGCTTGACGCCGGCAACCTGGGTTGCGATGCCGGTAATCGCAGAGAATGCGCCATAGATCATACCATATGCATTCATGAATGCATAGTACTGTTCGTAGCTGATTCCGCCGGCGATTGCGGCGGAGTAGATGATCAGAGTGCCGGTCAGGCTGATCATCATCGAGATGGTTCCGTTGACCTTGAGGAAGAAGGGCGGGTTGTACTGATATTCCAGCTGCTTTGCATACAGTTTGCCCCAGCGGGAGAAGATTCTCTTTTCCGAACCGGAGAGGCGGATCTTCTGAATGCCGCTGATCATCGAATAGCTCATTCCGCTTTCCTTGGTGGACAGGGCCATCCGGTCTTTGGAAATATTCAGCTGCATGAATGTGGTGACGAGGTTGAAGCCGACACTGATCACCATGATCGTAAGCGCCGGAACCACCAGGGTCGGTGCATAGCTGAAGATCTGTCCCACATAGGCAAGCGAGAAGATCGAGTTGAGACCGACCGAGAAGATCATCGTAAACAAGAGCGAGCATACCTGATTGATATACTGCATTCGATAGCTGAGATCACCCGAGGAGTAGTTCTTGAAGAAGGAAGGGGGGAGAGAGAGGATCCGCATCATGGATGCGGCCTTGACCTGTATTCCCATCCGGGTGTTGATGGAAGCGTTGATAATCGAAGTGATCGTGCTGTTGACCAGCTGACAGATCGTAAGTCCGATCGTAAATGCGGCGATACCCGCAAGCACCCGCAGGCTCTTGCTGTGGAGCACCGGGCCCATCAACAGGTAGCTGGCCTTGTTGGAATACATGCCGAGAAATATGCCGATGCCGGTAAAGATCAACAGCTTTGCCCGCTCAAACAGACTCACGGTCTGGAATGCATAGACGAAGAGATCCTTGATGCCCAGGGCCCGAAGCGGGAAGGGTTTGTAGAAGCAGTAGCCCCGCCGGATCAGCTTTGTCTCCGAATCGTTATTCAGCTGAACCTTCTTGCCGGAATCGGGATCGAGGTAATAATACCCGCTTGTCTTCTGGGGAATCAGAGCTACCGGGATGTCTTTTTCGTCCAGGAACCCGATCATCGGTCCCATCGCATTCTTCCACCAGCCGGGGGTGAGGTCCACTTCACGGTACATGACGCCGAATGGCCGCATCATGTATTCCATCTGATCGGAGAACCGCGTAAGAGAGGCGGGAACCTCTTTCCTGGGGACGAAGTTATACCATCGAAGAACCTGTTCTATCGCGGTTTTTCCGAGCTCTACCTCGTTGTTTTCATGATAAAACCGGTCTCCGGTAACCGCTCCCGCAATATCTGCGAAGGTTTCCTGAAACGCTTTGTTATCGCTGTCTTTCCGTTGTTTGATCTGTTCTTCAAACCAGCCCATAATTCACCTATGCGTTCGTTACGAGTTCCTTATAGAGCCCGTCGTTCTTGTAGAGTTCTTCATGCGTTCCCCGCTCCACGACATTGCCGTGTTCGAGAACGATAATCTCATCGCTGTCGCGGATCGTAGAGAGGCGGTGAGCGATCACGATGCAGGTGATGCCGCGGTTTTTGATCGCGTTGACGACATCGTATTCGGTCTTGGCATCGAGGGCGGAGGTCGCCTCATCGAGGATGATGATGCGCGGATCCTGCGCGAGAACGCGGGCAATCTCAATTCGCTGTCTCTGACCGCCGGAGAAGTCGTTGCCGCCTTCGATCAGAACATGCTGGTATCCTTCCGGACGCCGCATGATGTCATCGTGGATCGCCGCATCCTTGGCGGCGAGGATCATTTCGAAATCTTCAATCGAGTTGTCCCACATGCGGATGTTGTTGGCAATCGTGTCTTCAAACAGGATGATATCCTGGTCGACTACCGCAAGTGATCCGGTAAAGACGCTGCGGTCAATCTGCTGCTGGGTTTTTCCGTCAAAGGTCACACTGCCTTCCCAGGGCTGATAGAGGCCGCTGATCAGCTTGGCGATCGTGCTCTTGCCGCAGCCGGAGGTTCCGACCAGTGCGACCCGTGCCCCCGGGGCAAGCGACAGGGAGAAGTCACGGATCAGAGGTTCGGCAAGCGGGGAATAACCGAAGGTCACATGGCTCATCTCCACCGCACCGGTGAGTTTCTTCAGCGAGGACTCGGTAGTTTCTTTTTCCTCGCAGTCAAAGGCAGGGTCGTTCTGGCTGTTCATGACATCTTCCACCCGCTCGATTTCCGTGCGCATTTCCTGGAAGGTCTGACCGGCAGAGATCAGCGATTCCGCCGGGCTTTCAAACCGGGACAGATAGCCCTGGAAAGCGATCAGGGTGCCTTCGGTGAAGCGGCCCTTGATGATGAGGTAGACACCGAGCATCGTGATGACGGTATTGAGAATCGAACGCACCAGCGAAGGAATCATACCGAGATAGTTGTTGAGATTGGAAAAAGCCACATTGGCGCTGTTGACCGCCGCCTGATAGCCGCTCCACCTCTGGAAGAAGCCGTTTTCGGCACCGGTGGCCTTGATCGTTTCGATCATTTCGATACCGCTGGTCGTGGTGCCGGAGAGTTTGCCCTGATCGCGCATGGATACGCGCATCAGGTTGATTCTCTGATTGGAGATGATCCGGGCCAGGATCAGGTTGATGGCCATGGAGATAATACCGATCAGGGTAAGCATGACGCTGAATCTCAGCAGGATGACGAGATATACGACCATCATCATCGTATTCAGCACCAGCGGTGCCAGGGTCTGTACGATCGAGGAGGCAATGCTTGCGTTGCTGGACATTCTGGACTGGATATCACCGGCCATGCGCTGGGAGAAGAAGTCCATCGGGAGCTTGAGAACCTTCCACATGTAGGAGGTGGTTCCCACCGCGTCGAGCTTGCCGTTGATGCGCAGGCTGAACAGCGTCTGCACCCACGATACGGCGATCTGCAGCATACTGAAAAGGGCGAGGAACAGAAGAAACGGACGAATCCATGTCTTGTTCATTCCCTTGAGCAGATAGTCGATGAAAATCCGCGAGAAGGCCGGCTGGATCAGATCGATCATAGAGGTGATGATCGTTGTCAGAACGACCAGGAATACCGCCGTCCGGATATCGGAGAGGCGGGTCTTGATATAATCCCAGGTGCTCGCCGGTTTTCCTTCCGGCACAAATTCGGGACCGGGTTCAAAGCACAGGGCGATGCCGGTAAAGGATTTGTCAAACTCTTCCATGGAGATCTTGACGGTGCCTCTTGCCGGATCGTTGATGACCGCATTCTTGCCGCGGAATCCGTTGAGAACGACAAAATGATTGAAGTTCCAGTGTATGATGCACGGATAGCTTCCGTCCGAACGTATACTTTCCACTTCAAAACGATAGCCGTTCGCCTCAAGTCCGTAATTGCGGGCGGCTTTCAGTATGTTTTTCGCATTGGATCCGTCACGGGAAACGCCGCAGTCCTTGCGGACCGTTTCGAGAGGAATCCATTTCTGATAGTATGCCAGGATCATCGCAAGACATGCCGCACCGCATTCCAGCGCTTCCAGCTGCATGATGACCGGCACCTTTGCGACACCGCTTGTCAGTGTCTTTCCAGGAGCTTTTCCCATCGTTCACCTCGCGGCTCTTTCTATTTCAGAATCAAATCCATCGGCTTCAGCTGCTGCATGACTACCGTTGCGGAATACACGCCGTCAGTCAGATCGCATTCCGAACTGACCGCAACGATGATATCCATCGGCTTGAGATGGAAGAGTTCTAAATCACTTTCGCTGAGACCGTCGCTGGCTTTCATGGGATCCGAAATGCCGGTGACGGGATAGTGGTTTCCGCTGATCAGGATGACGCTGGTCGCATTGAGCTGGGTCGCATCGGCAGACGAAAGATAAGCGGATACTTTTCTGTTGTCTACCCGGGCGGTAACCCTGGCTTCCGCGTCAATCGTTCCGAGCATGCCCCAGACAATCGTTCCCGCAAGCAGGGCGATGATCGCAACCAGAATCAGAATCAGACTGGGATTGGTAATCTTGATATAGTCATTTAATTGTTCGGGAGAAGAAAACTGCTCCATGCTCTTTTCCCGAAACAGAGACTTGTTTTCACTCATTCGTCAAATTCCTCCCTGATATTATACTCTTTCGCAATTTCCCTGCATTTCTTCAGAAGCCGGCGATACCGCTCGGATACCGCTTTGCCGTTAATGTGAAGCATGGCGCCGATTTCATCATTGCTTAACTGCATGCCGTACCGCAGATTCAGAAAGTCTCTTTCCTGAGGGGAGAGGTGCTGAAGGATGCGGTAGAGCTGGCGGTTGATGGAATCCTGAAGAAGATCATACTGATCCTCCATGCCCGGCTCCGTAATTTCATCGATATCCGCATGCGGCTGATTGGCCTTGAGGCGGAAGAAATCCGTAATGGTGTTCTTGGCGATATTGCACAGCCACGTCCGGATCCCGGAGATACTGCTGTCATAGGAGTCGTAATGCGTCATGGCTTTGGTGAACACCGTGCTTACGATATCCTCCGTATTCTCCCGATGAAGAAGCCGCATGAAAACATAGTTGTAGACATAGGAATAATTTTCCGTATAAACTTGCTCAAAATCCGGTTTTACTGTTTCCATACGCAGGTCTCTCTCTTTTCCCGCAAACGCTCCTGTTCAGAACACTCACGGAAAACATACACACAGCAAAAGATCTGTGTTCATATATGGGATATTATATAAAATCCTGTTTTTCTTGAAAAGAACCGGCACATGAATATTCACGGGTATCCCGGCAGTTTTTTTCTCCCGGGACCGCCAGCTCGCAAAGAAACAGAAAAAAGCGCATCCCATGATGCGCCGTAAAACAGATAAAGTGATTTCATTTCATTCTTCGGGAGAGTCAGTCTTTTCCGAGTCCTTTTTCAGCGGAAAGGGCAGGGAGGTGATTTCTTCTCTGCGGAAGAAGAGAAATATCACAAGGACCCACGCAAGAAGAGAGACCACGGCGGTGCTGTGCTGCAGGATCGTGCCGCTGTAGCGAACGGTGTAGGTGCCCGGCTCATGAATGCGCAGGCTTACAAGTGCCTCTTCCGAAGGAAGGAGTTCTGCTTTGGCTCCGTTTTTCCCGCTGACCGTATAGCCAAGATACCAGGTTAACGGCATCAGAAGCTCTCCGTCTTCGGGAACCTCGGCGACATGGAAGGTCAGTGTCGTCCGGTTTTTGTCATAGCCGATCCCGGCCGGAATCCCTTCACTCGTTCGGATCACGGGATCAAGATCCCGGAAATCGGGAGAGTTCTGGGGCAGATATTCGCCCCCGGCCAGCTGAATGCGCACATAGGTCGCCGAATAGCAGGGATCGGTGAGACCGCCGTTGATCAGGAAGGAGTAGGTCGTATGGGAATCGATGCCGAAGGTGCGCTCAAACGCCGGCAGAACATGATACATGCCTTCCCCGCATACCAGAAGAAAAATCAATACGGTTGGAATCAGCTTTCCTTTGAGCAGTGCCGACAGTCCGCAGGCCGCCCCAATCGTCAGTAACGGCATCGCCATCGCAAACAGCCGCCAGGGAAATTGCAGGATCGAAAACACCGACATCTTCTGCCAGGGAAAGATATCCCAGGGAAGAATAAAGCAGAGATAACCGACGAGGAAGCAGAGGATCGTGAAGAGGGAGTGTTTCTTCAGATCGGTGAACAGGACGGTCAGCGGTGCCAAGGAGAGGAAGATACCGATATTCACCGTCATCTGCATGTCCCGCGGAAGATCCGTGGATCCGTATCCGAACACCGTGGAATTGACGAAATACTTCCAGAGCGGAACCGCATAGGACGCAAGATCATTGCCTCCCGCATACCAGTTCAGATAGAACTTCTGCGATCCCAGCTGTTCGATCATCGGCAGGGAGAAAAACACCGTGCAGAGAAACGCGAGGATTCCCGCCGCAAAAAACGCGATTACGGTTTTCTTCGTCATCCGCCCAAGATACAGAAGAAAGTAAAGGGCGGTGAGCAGTGCCCCGAGAAGAAACGAGAGATTGTGACAGAGCAGAAGACCGGCAAGACCGATGAACATCGCTTTCCAGCCACTGGTTTCCTGCTGCTCAAAGAGCACATACAGGCCTTCGAGAAGCACCGGCAGAAACACCAGCGCCATGGATTCTCCCACCGCACTGCGGACATAGATATCCGTGACATGATAATTCGCAAAACAATAGGCCGATGCGCACAGGATCGAAACCGGAAGATCCCCGGTCATCTTCTCACATGCATGCATCATTGCGTAATTGCCGGCATACACGGTGAGAAACATCATCAGAACATAGCTGAACGATAAGGGAAGACCGAAGTGATAAAGGGTCGATGGGATCAGAAGAAAGAAGTCGCTGTAAAAGAGCGGGCTGGCATAGCCGTAGCCGAAATTCTCATACGGATAGATGCGGGGCAGCAGATCGCCATGGAAGAACGCTTCCGCAAAGGCCTCGATGCGGGAAAGATGAAAGTAGGTATCGTGTTCGATGCCGACAAAATCCCGAAACAGCCACGGGCATAGAAACAGCACCGTGAGGATCAGGGAAGCGATCAGGAAGACAATCGTCTTTTTCTGTTTTACTGGAATGACCATGAGTCCAGAAGCTCCAACGATTCGGCATACTGCCGGGTGGTTCCGAATCCGCAGATGACCGGAAGGAAAACGAGGAATACGATCACGACAAAGATCAGGAACACGATAAACAGGGTTTTGAGTTCCGGATATTTTCTTGTCAGCACATCATAGGACAGGGTGATCGCCATGATCATGAACATGCTGGTAGGGTAGAAATGATAGGAGAAGATGCACCGGGTGACCAGCAGCCACGGAAGCAGGGCGGTCAGATAGCCGACCGAGATAAACAGGGCGTTTTTCTTCTTATCTTTTATGGAAAGATATATCGCATAGAGAATTGCCGGGATGCCGGCGATGCTGAGCAATGGATTGGTGAAGCAGGCAATGGTATAGAAGGTGCCGTCATTGCCGGTGCCGGAGTAATACCAGATCGGCCGGATATCGAGCAGCCATTGCCACCAGACGCTTTCAAAGGTGTGATGAGCCTGCAGATTCGAATGATAGCGGTAGATATGCGTCGTATATTCAATCACGGTCTGAACCGAATAGCTGTACCTTGAAATATGGGCCGGCATGTACACCACAAAATAGATCACGATCGGGATGATAATGAAAAACAATACGCACCAGAGCAGGGTCTTGGCGAGATATTCCGGAAATCTGTCGATGGCGGAGCCTTCCGGAACAGGGAGCCCCGATTTCTGCCATGCCTTGTATTCCTTCCATCGCTGATAAAGGGTGTAGAAGAGAATGATGGCGAGGCCGACAGCGCTGTAGCAGGCTGTCCACTTGGTCGAAACCGCAAGGCCCATGCTTATGCCGCATACCAGCAGCTTCAGGATGGAATTCCGAAAGGGGATCGTATAAAAACTCGTCTTTGCATACTGCACCATGAGATCAAACATCACCAGGATCGCCAGGACGCTCATGGGTTCGAGGGTTGCGATCCTCGAGGTGGTGATATGCATGAAGTCGAATGCGCATAATGCGGTACCGAACAGTGCCGTCTTTCTCTGTTCAAAGAGCAGCACGAGAATATGATGCAGCACAAACAGAATGGCGACACCGCATAATGCCCCGGGCAGCCGCCAGGCAAACGGGTTGTTGCCAAACAGCAGGATCGAAACCGCCATGCATTCCGTTCCGAGCAATGGATGGACATGGGGATAGAGATACTGACCGTTGGCGATCTCCCAGGCGTTGCGGGGATGATAGACCTCATCGAAATAGCTGTGATCGTAGTAGGTGATCTCGAGCGGTATCTGATCCTGTTCATCGATGATCAGGGATGCCGGGTAGCTCGTATCCGCATGATCATCCCGGATGATCCGCACCGGCAGCGGTTTGCCGCCGTTATCGCTGAAGAAGGCGATCTCCGAAATCGTGTCATCCCGGTTGAAGGACGTCAGCCGGATAAACCGGTAATCCCAGAAGCCGTAATGGGAGACGTAGCGGAAGATATTTTCTTTGGAAAGCCAGACAAGCTGATCCCAGTTTTCCAGATCATCCGATCCCTCAACCAGCATGTCGTTGGTGCCGAACTGATAGGAATTCCAGTTGGAGTTGTTGTCTCCTTCCCCGGAGAAGACGAGGATCTCCGAAAACTGCGTCTTTCCCGTCAGCTCCAGGACGATCTGCTGCGGGGTGGCCACCGGCTGCCAGGTCGTATCCGGCATCTTCATGGAACCAAGCCTCGTAAAGGCGATCAAGGCATAGACGCCGGCGATCAGAAAAAGAAGGTAAGAGTCTCTTCTTTCTTCTTTGCTTTTTCTGCCGGGAAGAAACCGGAAGATCACCGCAAGTACAAACGCGAATAAGAGAGCCCCGATCAGAAGGGAAAACAGCTCCGCATTGCGGAAATAGCGCAGACTGAATAATCTCATAACTGCTATTATATGTCAGGGAAATCCATTCGGCGCATCATTCCGCTTTCAGAAACATCACAAGGCAGAGAAAAAGAAATCATGACTTTGCTGAAATGTAAAAAGTTAGTTCCGGTTAGCGACTGATAATCAAAAACCGGAAGTAACTCTTGCAGAAATATAAGCCAGAACACCTTGTTCTGACTTTTTTCTTAACGGAAATTTGTGTTTCCGATTATAATCTAGTCGAACCGGAGGGCAGAAAAGGCATGATAAAAGGAACGAAATAAAGTGCTTTTACGAAGTGAAAGACTAAATTCCGTTTTGTGTTTTCCGGGTATTTGCCGGCAGCCACATCTTCATGTTGTTATTTCTTCCTGTGAGATTTCGCTGGTCTGTTCAGAAGAGTGCGAGTCTTTTGAAAGGCTTCATTGCGTCTTTTCTCGTTAAGAAGATATGGTTCAAGAATCACGTAATTCGCATCAACTTCTTCAATTCCGTACGCATTCATCTTTTCCACCAGCTCGGGATAAAAGAATCGTGCGAACTGGAACGGCGACTGTTTGCCTGTACCAATGGTTGAATCAAGAGTTCGCGAATTGAGGTGGGACAGAACCAGATTCAGGTCATCCTGAGATGTGAGACCAAGTTCTCTGAGATCTGCTTTATTTGGAAGAATATAGCGGTACTCGATGTGTTTGTTCTCTGCATGCGGTTTCTGCCACGATGCCTGTGGATCACAATAGAACACGTGTGTTCTGCGTGTGCCATTCTGTCTGAATTCAATGCCCTCGGGTCTTTCAAATTCGGAACCGCGATCTGTCTTAATGACAGCGAAGAGTTCTTCGAATAATTCTCGTCCAAGCATTTCTTCTACGATGTCAATTCCTCGGTTCATTTCTTCAGCGGTCTTGACTTCGTGATACAGAGCAAGCGCAATCTGAGCGTCGATGATCTTGAATGTCTGGATGAACGGTCCGTTCGATACGTCGTTGTACATGGTGTCCATTTCCACAATGGATACATGCGCTCCGGCGTTTTCTTTTTCGGCCAGAAACGCTTCCGGATCTTCCTTCCTTCTTCCCTGGAGGAAAGAGTAATCCCTGCGCTTCTTGAATTCATTCTTCTTGTCCTTGGACATCTTCCTCCGACGCATACCGACTTGTCTTCTCAGATCCAGGGAGGTGACTCCTGAGATGCGCAGCACGCCGTCTTCGATATAGGTGTAGAGTGTTTTCTCACATATCCCTAATTCCGGATTGTTTGCGACGATTTCAGCTGGAGACTGGCCCTGATCAAGCAGCTGCTTTACCATATCTCCAATGCGTGAATGTATTCATCCATTGATGAGATAACGAAAGGATAAGTCAATTCAGAAGGGGCGATCTCCCTTATACCCATAAAGGGTAATCGGGAGATCGATGGAACCCAGGTTCCATACCTCCAGGGATTTTCCTGCGGTAGTCTGCCGAAAAGGAAAAAGATCTGCACGCCATGTGCAGACCTTACATGAAAGAATTGGTGGTATCCACTGCATTAGCAGCTTCGTCCCCAGATCCATCCCTTTTCGTATAGAGCCGCGATACCGTTGACGTCGCATCCCTGCGCTGCGTTTTATCTCTCTCGCGACATTTATACATTAATCCCTTCGGAGGTGATTGTAAATAGGCTGATTGGCCTGTCTTGGTAAGGAGTTTTCTGTAAGACTGAATTCCACTTTAACGAGTGTAAGACTTATTTCCGGTCAACCTGATGCGAACTGGAAATTAGTATTACACTTCACAAAATCATGACTTTTTAAGAACTGAGATAACGCAATTCGGGAAAACATGTATAATAGAAAGGCAATTCTAAGAGAGGGATTTTTAAATTGTGAAAAATGATCGCGGAAAAATGAGGTTTACCAAAGAGGATAAACGCAAGCTCGCCATTGTCATGATGGTGGTCGGTGCGGTAATGTTCCTCGGCGCATTCTTTCTCAAGCAATGGGAAGACAAGGCGTACAAAACGCAGGGCGGCGAGAGTACAGTGAATCTCGAGCTCGCCGGAAGCGGTCCCGCTTCCTTCGTCTATGACGGAAAGACTTACATCGAAAGGGAAGACGTCGATGCCTATGTCATCATGGGAATCGACAAGGACGGCAAGGTTGAACGCGGAGTGGATGCCTGGGACGGCGGTCAGGCTGATATGATTCAGGTGATGATCATTGACCACGCGGCCAAAACATGGCAGCTGCTGGCGGTTGACCGGAATACCCTGGTTTATCTTGAAACGCTCAACCAGGACGGAACCTCGGCGGGAGAGCAGTACCTGCAGATCTGTCTTGCCCACGGCTACAGCTATGGTCTGGAAGACGGCTGTATCAAAACCGTCGATATTCTGAAAAACATGCTGCTGACACGGAGGATGAACTCATACTACGCGCTGAATATGGGAGGCATCTCAGTTCTCAACGATCTTGTCGGCGGCGTGCCGATCACCGTGACCGAGGAATTCCGGGAGATCGATCCGTCGCTGAAGCTCGGAGAGACAGTCACCCTGACCGGTGAGCAGGCGGACAGCTTCGTAAGAGCCCGCATGAGCATGGCAGACGACAGCAACGTTCCGCGTATGAAGCGTCAGGAAGTCTATCTGGATGCCTTCGTCAAGAAATTCGATGATCTGTCAACCAACGAAATTCTTGAAATCTACAACAAGATGATGGATTATGTTGTCACCAATATGGGATCGGCAACGTTCTCGAAACTGGCGGAAACCTGCAAGGGGTATCAGAAACTGGATACGATCCGGATCAAGGGAACCGCCCAGGTCGAAAATAACTATGAGACATTCCGTATGGATGATCAGGACCGTATGAATACGGCATTGAAACTGTTTTACAAAGTGCAGGATGAGGGGTAATTAACGTGACGATGAGTGAAGAAAAACAAGGCGCGCCGGTACAGACCGCACTGGTACAGACCGTGCAGACCGTTCCGGCTGCCTGGAACAATACAGTAAGTGATGAGGTTGAAATCGACCTCGGAGAAATTCTCTACCTTTTATGGGGCAACATCGTCAAGATTCTCATCTGCATGGTGGCGGGTGCGCTTCTTGCTTTCGGATATACGTTTTTCCTGGTAACGCCCAAATATACCGCTACCGCAAGAATGTACATCCTCTCGTCTTCGAGCAATTCCGTAGTTAACCTGTCCGACCTGCAGATTTCCAACAACCTGCGTGCCGACTATCAGGAACTTCTGACCAGCCGGCCGCTGATCGAAGACGTGATCAAGGATCTGAGTCTGACCTACAATTACAACGGACTGGTGAAGATGATCAAGATCACCAACCCGAGCGATACCCGTATCCTCAACGTGACGGTGACCACACCGTCGGGACAGATGTCTGCGGACATCGCAAATGATCTTGTCAAGCAGGCAAGATTATATCTTCCCCGGATTATGAAGACCGATGAGCCGTCGATCTTCGAAGATGCGATCGTGCCGACCGGCAAGAGCTCCCCGAGCTATTCACGGAACACGATCATCGGCGCATTGCTCGGCGGCCTTGCGTGCTGCGCATTCCTGATTATCCGTCATATCTCCAATGACACGATGGTTACTCCGGATGATGTATACAAGGCACTCGGCATCGAACCGCTCGCAACCATTCCGGAAGGAAACCTCGGTTCGTTCAACCGGGAAGCGGAAAAGAGAAAGAAATCACGCAGAAAGAAACGGGATTCCAAGTCATCCAATGAAAAGGAGGATAAGGCATGAAACAGATTTATATAGACAATATGCCTAACCTTCCGTTTAACGTATCAGAAGCTCTGAACCAGCTTCGAGTATCTCTGGGTTTTTCGGGAGAAGATATCAAGACGATCATGATCACTTCCAGCACCCCGAACGAAGGCAAGAGTTTCGTGACGATGCAGTTATGGAAGATGATGGCTGAAGTAGGAAACCGTGCGCTTCTGATCGACTGTGATATGAGAAACAGTGAAATGAAGAACAAATGGGGATTCCAAACCGAGGATGATCTGCTCGGTATCGTCCACTTCCTCGCCGGCAAGGCGGAGATCAACGATATCGTCTACAGCACCAACGTCCCCAACGGATACATCGTGCCGGTTGCGGCCAACGTTCCCAATCCGACCATCCTTCTCGAAAGTCAGCGGTTCCGGGAACTGCTCGATGTATGCAAGCATGAATTTGATTATATCCTGGTGGATACCCCGCCGCTTGGCTCGGTCGCGGATGCGATGAACATTGCCCCGAAAACCGATGGAAGTCTTCTGATCATCCGCAGCGGCGAAACTCCCCGCAAGGTCGTGGAAAACTCCGTCAGCCTGCTGAAGCGTTCCGGTGTTCCGCTGCTCGGCGTTGTGCTGAACCGTGCCGATACCACCAAGCATGGAAACAACTACTATTACAACCACTATTATCAGTACGGCTATTATAACGACCGCAATTACTACGGTCAGAAGGACAAGTCCTGATCCAGAACCGGACAGAATGAAAGGGGCTGTAACGGGGGGTGACCCTCTCAGACCCTGAAATATTCATCTGATCGTGAGCCAAAATACGGCTTATGATTGGATGATTTTTTCTTTTATTCTTGACAACTAGGCTCTAGTGTGTTATGCTGTTTTCAGGAG
>JAFWCM010000016.1 GCA_017536885.1 Solobacterium sp. | reverse complement strand
CGCTTTACGATCAACCCGGCAGATATTTCGAAAGCCGAAGTACAGGATATTACCGTCCGGGCATCTGCCACAGCGACAAGTGTGAGAGTGAATCCCACCGTGATCTGGAATGGTGCCCAGCTGAGATCTGGCACAGATTATGAAAGAGTTCCGGATATTGTCCTTGTCAGCGGCAAAACGGATTACGAGGTGACCATCAAAGGAATCAACAATTTCTCCGGTTCCAGCAAGATAATCACCGTCCATGTAATCCGGTAAGACGGCTTACCGGTAATTCCGATCCGGGCAGGGAAGATTGCCTGAATCCGGATTCCGAAAGAAACTTTAGAGATCCCCGGGAAATCCTCAGAGATGTCCCGGGGTTCTTCTGTTTCCTGGAGATGTTCCGCTTGTATAGGACATTGGCATTCCCTCTGGCCTGCCTGTGAATTTCAGAAAAGCATGGATTACTTTTTTCGGAAGATGTGTGTAAACTGTTGGCATGAGAAAAAGATATTATTATAAGATACTGAATCTGTTTCTTCTGTTGTCGCTTGTTTTCAGCAGCGGAATGAGCGTTCGTGCACAGGAAGAGAAGGGCAGCACGGAATCGGCTCAGGAAGCCGCAGCCGGGGAGAATCTTCCGAAAGAAACTCCGGAAACGGCAGGCGGAGAAGAACCAGAAGCGGAGGACAAAGAAGACTCCGGTGACGAAGGTGAATCGGAAGCCCTTGAGGAAGAAGGGAATCCGCCGCTGAATTATGTTCCGGCGGAAGAACTCCTACCCGGAAGTTCCTATGCCCTTGCCTATGAGGAGGAAGGAAGCTTTACCCTCCTTGGGGCAAAGGGAAAAGAACTTTATACAACTTCTCTGCCGGCTCTTAATGAAGAGACGGTATCGGGCAAGGTATGGCATCTCGAAGGGGAGTATGGCGTCTATTCCATCCGAACCGAAGATGAAACCGGAACCTCTTACTGGCTGTATCTCAATGAAAATGGCTGGCATCTTTCCGCCGAGGAAACATGGGGCTGGGAAAGAAACGGCGATTATCTCCAGTATACCGATGACGATGACCGCATCTACGGGCTGTTCAGCGATGATCATGCATTTGTGCTGTACCTCCCGGAAGGAAGCGAAGGTTCCTATACTGTCTTTGAATCCCCCGAAGTCAGCCGGAAAGATGAGGGACAGGAAGGAACGCATTATCTCGCGTTTGCCTCGGACAAGCATGACAATACCGATGCGATCCGCGAGTCGATGCAGTCCATGCCGGTACCGGAATATATTAACTTCATCGGTGATATGGTGGGACATGGCAGAGATATGATGCCGTCCTATCGCTATACCGATATCTACAATGAAGTTCACGCGGTATTTCCCTCACTTACCCAGAGTCAGGTGGCGATCACCTGGGCGTCGCATGACGAACATGTGATCGATGACTCCGAAGAAGGAGTGACCGGCGTTCTGGCAAGAGAAGAAGGCTCTTCCGGCCCGGTGTATACCGGGGTGGATGAAGAGGGCAATCCGATGTTCTATGTCTATGCGATTGCTTTCTATGATATGAGAAACGGAAGTCCGGAACCGGCCGGGAAATTCCGTGCCTGGGCAAAGAGCCTGCCGGCGGGCATTCCCGTGATCGCGGTGTGTCATATCCCGATCAATGCCAACCGCAGTGATAACCGCTCTGCCTGGTACTGGCACGATGCGCTGAATTATGTCGCTTCGGAAGGCGGGGAAGAGACGATCAGGGATGTCATATTCCTGCATGGACACAACCATACGACCGAGCGCAACCGGGAATACTTCTATCCCGTCGGCACTTCCATTCAGGTGCCTTCGCCGGGAAAATCAGACCGCACCGGCATCGATTCGGTGATACGTTATACCTATATCACCGCCGGGTATCTCAACGCCAATGACACCGCGACACTGATCGGAATCAGTGATACACAGATCACGATGAAGAAATACTGGGGAAGGACCCCGGGCGATAATGTCATGGTCTTTGATGAGACCATTGAAAGAACCATACCGGAAGTTCCAAGGCTCTCCCTGAGCGAAACCTCCCTGGTTCTCGAAGCCGGAAGAGAAGGTGCGTTTCTCAGAGCGCAGGCAAAAAATACCGGCACAAAAGCGAGGATCTTCTGGGAGAGCGATCATCCCGAAATCGCTTCCGTCTATGAGGGGATGGTAAAGCCGAAGGCGGAAGGCAAAGCGGTGATCACCGCATCGATGACGATCGGAGAAACGGCGTACAGCGCCTCCTGTACGGTCATCGTAAACAAACAGAAAATCAGACCCTCGGGCAATGCCTTTGTTCTCACCGACCATTTTGAGGACGGTCAGGAATACCTCATCCTGAACTCGGATCAGAAAGGATCTGGCACAGCACTGAAGAATGATGACGGAACTCCTTCCACCGTATCTCTCGAGATCCGGTCCGATCCCCTGAACGGGACCTATGTGCTGAGAAAGGATACCGATGATTCCATGGTATGGACAAGTGAGGAAACCGAGACCGAAGCCTATCTTCTGAAGTGCGGTTCCTATCTCTCGCTTGGCCGCAGCGGTCTGACTCTGACGGATGGATTCATGACAAGGGGACTGATCTATGAGGATTCTCTTCTGTCCCGGCAGCCCTCTACCCCGGGACCCTTGCTTCAATCGGCGAGTCTGGAAGAAGAACCGACTCCTCCCGCGCCTTTTCCGCCCGTATTGGCAAACTACTATCTTGTCTATGACAGTGAAACAGGTACTTATATCAGCTCCGAGAACGGGGAGCCTGTGTATATCTACGGCAGGAAAGACATCATCGAAAAGAAGGATCACCCTTCCCAACCGGAGGATGACAAGGATGACGATGATGAAAGACCGGTCTCATCGGCTTCCTCATCGATCCCGCTGACCTGTCAGGCGGCAGGATATCCGCAAGGATATGCATGGAATGAGGCAGCGAAGGCATGTCAGATGGGATTCATCGATGAAAGCGGTGTATTCCATGCCGCAAAGGTGACAATACCCAACACCTACGATCAGGGGGTAACCCGTCATCTCTTCTCCTTCAGCGGATCACTTCTGGTCACGGCAATATCGCTGTTCCTGCTGGGGAAGTACGGAAACAACCGATCCTAAAAAAGGCTGTAAAAAAGCAAGGGAAGTTTAATACCCCTTGCTTTTCAACAGCGGTGAGATTCATGCTTGAATGGTTCAGAGAATCCGGATGTTTCCGTTGTCATCATAGAAGAGAGAAGACCGGTAATAGGTCTTCATCAGCTGAAGCAGGTATTCCGGGTCTTTTGCGCCGGCTGTCTCACATGGGGAATGCATGGCCAGCTGGGCAAGTCCGATATCCGCGGTCATGATCGAGACATGGCGGATGGAGATGTTGCCGAGGGTGCTTCCGCCGAGCATATCCGAGCGGTTGGAGAAATCCTGAAGAGGGACAGAAGCCTTTTCCGCAAGGATCCGCACCACGGCAGAACTCATGCCGTCGGTGGCGTATTTCCCGCGGGAACAGAACTTGACGACAACCCCCTGATTCATCTTCGGCCGGTTGGTCGGGTCTGCCTTTTCCGGATAGGCGGGATGTACGGCATGGGCGTTGTCGAGCGAAAGCATGAAGGAATTGGCGACCATCGCATGATGATCGTTGGCGGAAAGCTCCAGACATTCCTGCATGCGCTCCAGCGTACCGCTCAGGAAGGTGCTGTCGGCACCCTGGGCGGTAGAGGAACCGACCTCTTCGTTGTCAAACAGCGCAAAGACGGGAATCGAGCGGTTGTTGTGACAGCTGAGGAACGCTTCGAAATTCGCGAATCCGCATTCGAGATCATCGAGATGCGGGGAGGCGATAAACTCGTTCTCCGCTCCGAACAGAACGGCTTTCATGCGGGGAACGAGATAGAGATCGTGGGACAGGATGCGGTCTTTGGAAATGCCGGTCTCTCTGGCAAGAAGACTCAGTAAATCCGTGCTGTCTTCCTTTGAACCGAACAGGGGAAGCACTTCTTTCTGAATGTTCCAGGCATATCCCTCATTGACCTTGCGGTTCATGTGAATCGCAAGGGAAGGGATAACCAGAAGATCGCGGTCGATATACAGCGGCAAAGAAGCGATCGCCTCCTTTTCCCGGATCAGGATTCTTCCGGCAACGGTCAAAGGCCTGTCAAACCACGGGGCGATGAGCAGTCCTCCGTAGGATTCCACATTGAGGCGGATGAGACCTTCGCTTTCGAGTTCGGCTCTCGGCTTGATCTTCAGGGAAGGGCTGTCGCTGTGGCTTGACGCAATCATAAATCCCAGCGGTTTTTCTTCGGGGATCCGGAACGCGATCAGAGAGGATCCGTTCCTCGTGCAGTAATAGCTGCCGCCTTTCCGAATGTTCCAGTCATCGCTTTCCCGCAGGCGGGTAAATCCGTTTTCCTCCAGCGCTTTTTCAAAATAGCTGACGGCGTGATAGGCGCTGGGACAGCAGTCCAGGAACTGCAGCAGTTTTTCGGTTGTATTCATGGTTTCTCCTCTGTGTATCTCATATTGTATTCCAAACCCCGCCAAACACAAACCGATGGTTATACAGAAGATGCCGGGAAAAAGAAAAATAATGCTGAAGATGCCTGAAACCGACGGATTCTTCTTCCCGGGAAAGGGTATACTGAAACAAAGCACTGGAATATATATTGTCTTTACAAAGGAGAAGCGGAATGCGGATTGTATGTCTTACAGAAAATACGGAAGGATTAAAAGGATGCGGGGTGGAACACGGCCTGAGCTTTTATATCGAAACGGCAAAGCACCGGCTTCT
>JAFWCM010000147.1 GCA_017536885.1 Solobacterium sp. | reverse complement strand
TTCATGCGAATACCCTGATCTTCGCATGATTTTTTATACTTCATGAGCTTCTTATCCAGGTATTCTCTCTCAAATATAAAAGGGGCTGTATCGCCGACTGGATTTCTGTTTTTAACCCTGTCGCCCGTTACAGCCCCTTTTCTGTTCCCCATGAGCTGTCCATTAAAGCATGCATTCCATCCACAGGAATCCTCTGGGATCACGAACAGGTGAATGGCTGACCCCCAATCGAACAGGCAGTTTGTCCAGGCCGATGGCAGTTCCTCTGTTTCCGGAAACTGCCGCTTCCGGGAAACGGCAGGCGGCGGATTATACCCCCTTCGTAACGTTTCTTTTTCATGAATCTTCTCATTCATGCATGATCAAACACATGATCCGGAAAACAGAACTCCCCGGCTTGTTTCTGTCACACAGAAGAATCAGCCGGAGAGTTCTTTCAGTTCCCTCAGTGAACAAACAGCAGGAACAGGTGGTAGATCACAAAGCAGATCACCCAGGCATATACGCACTGGAATACGGCAACGCTGACGGCCCAGCTTCGTCCCAGCTCCTGTTTGATCGAAGCGATCGCCGCCACGCACGGCGTATACAGCAGGGAATAGATCAGCAGGGAGACGGCCGAAGCGATGGTGAGCACCTTCTCCACTCCGCCATATGGTCCAAACAGCATCTCCAGCACCGATACGATGCTTTCCTTTGCCATAAACCCGCAGATCAAAGAGGTGATGATGCGCCAGTCGCCAAGTCCCGCCGGCCGGAATACCGGCACCAGAAGGCCTGCCAGCCAGGCAAGAATCGACTCTTCGGAATTGGTTACGGTGTTGAGGCCGAAGTCAAAGCTTCTCAGAAACCAGACGACAATCGTCGCAAGCAATATGACGGTGAATGCCTTCTGCAGAAAATCCTTCGCCTTTTCCCAGAGCAGAAACAATACGTTTCTCGCCTTGGGCATCCGGTAATTCGGCAGTTCCATCACAAACGGCACCGCTTCTCCCTTAAACATCGTACGCTTGAAGATCA
This sequence comes from Solobacterium sp., assembly GCA_017536885.1. Lineage (GTDB taxonomy): Bacteria > Bacillota_I > Bacilli_A > Erysipelotrichales > Erysipelotrichaceae > Bulleidia. The sequence continues at coordinate 2,042 of JAFWCM010000147.1, read as the reverse complement.
GGGCGGTGAAGATGCCTACCGCAATGCCGAAGACATACAGCAGCGTCATGACCAATGCACTGTACTTCGGGAAGAAGGCGGCGGTAAAGAAGCCGTAGACCGGCAGTTTCGCGGTACAGCTCATAAACGGCGTCAACAATATCGTAAGTCTGCGGTCACGCTCACTCGGAAGCGTCCGGGTGGACATGACGGCCGGCACCGTACATCCGAATCCGATTAACATCGGCACGATGCTGCGGCCGGAGAGTCCCAGCTTCCGAAGCATCTTGTCCATGACGAAGGCCACCCGGGCGATATAGCCGGAATCCTCCAGCATGGACAGAAAGAAGAACATCGTGATGATGATCGGCAGGAATGACACCACCGAACCCACGCCGCTGAAGATGCCGTTGATCACCAGATCCTGCATGACGGGATTGACATCATTGGCGATCATCATCGCCTGCACGGCATTGGCCAGGGCGTTGATTCCCTGTTCGAGAAGATCCTGGAAGAAGGCGCCGATCACATTGAAGGTCAGAAAGAACACCACCCCCATAATCAGGATAAAGATCGGAATCGCGGTATATTTTCCGGTCAGGATCTTATCGATCTTATAACTCTTCTGCACGCCTTCGGACACCCCGGGATGAACCAGGCATCTGCGGCAGACCGATTCGATGAAGGAGAACCGCATGTCCGCAATCGCCGCACTGCGGTCGAGGCCGCGTTCGTTTTCCATCTGAACGGTGATGTGTTCGAGCAGTTCCTTCTCATTCTGATCGAGATCCAGCTGGTTCAGGATCTGCCCGTCCCCTTCCAGAAGCTTGTCCGCCGCAAAGCGCAGGGGAATGCCAGCCTTTTCCGCATGGTCTTCGATCAGATGTTCGACCGCATGCAGGGAGCGGTGCACAGCGCCGCCGTGGTCATTGGGATCGCAGTAGTCCTTCTGAATCGGGCGTTCCTGATATCTCGCCACATGGACGGCATGGTTTACGAGCTCATCAATTCCCTGGTTCTTTGCGGCTGAGATCGGCACCACCGCCACACCAAGCATTTCTTCCATCGCATTGATATCCACAATGCCGTGTCCGGCGGTAAACTCATCCATCATATTCAAAGCGACGACCATCGGGATGTTCAGCTCGAGCAGCTGCACCGTGAGGTAGAGATTCCGCTCGATGTTGGTCGCATCGACGATATTGATAATGCCTTCCGGCTTTGTCTTCAGTACATAGTCCCGCGAAACCAGCTCTTCGCTGGAATAGGGCGACATGGAATAGATGCCGGGAAGATCGGTAAGCACGGTGTTGGGGACACCGCGGATCACCCCTTCCTTTCCCTCAACCGTGACGCCGGGGAAATTGCCGACGTGCTGGCGGGAGCCGGTCAGCTGGTTGAACAATGTGGTTTTGCCGCTGTTCTGATTGCCCATCAGGGCAAAGTGAATCACGGTGCCGTCCGGCAGAGGATTTCCGCTTCCTTTGGGATGAAACTTTCCGGTTTCGCCAAGACCCGGATGCGGGATGGCTTTAGGAGGGACTTTTGTCACGTCCGGGCTGCTTTTTTCCGCGAGCGGCTCCACTGTGATATTCTCCGCTTCCGAAAGCCGCAGGGTCAGACTGTATCCGCGTAACCGGATCTCCATCGGATCGCCGAGGGGGGCGAATTTGATCACTTCCACCTCGACCCCGGGAACCATGCCCATATCAAGAATGTGCTGGCGCAGGCTGCCCCGCCCTTTGATCGAAACAATCCGGGCAATTCCGCCGGCGCTGATATCACTTAGTTTCATCGCTTGCCTTCTTTCTGTTGCAGAGAATCCGGGCAGTCAGAAGATAAAAGACAAGGAATGCGCCTGCCCCGACCGGCAGGATCAGCCAAGTCTTCGCACTGGCCGCCTTTGCGGAAGAAAAAATCAGATCACACAGCCCGCCGGAAAAGGCGAATCCCGCCCGGAATCCAAGCAGGGCCGATATTAACGCAAACATACCATAAAAAAGGCATAAAAGCATAAAGAAAACGGGTTCCTGACATAAGATCAGAAATTCCAGAGGCTCACT
>JAFWCM010000146.1 GCA_017536885.1 Solobacterium sp. | reverse complement strand
TTTTCGCTCAGCCATAGGTGTACCCGCCTTGTAGAGACAATATGCGTGTGATACATTAACCATGAAGAAAGATGGGATTCCGTTCTGTCGGCAGTGACAGGGATCCGCGTCAGTATAAGCCGGATCAGGAGGTTTCGTGATCAGAAGCGAAATGCCGTTTCCATGCCCGCATGGAAGCCCTTCCTGATCGCATGAGAGGAGAATTATGAGCAGATACGATACCGATTACAGCAAAATGCATTTTATGACCCGAGCCGTAAAGAGCGGCGAAGGTCCCGATCCCGTTACCCGGGCGATGAACACCCCGATTTACGAAACCTCCACCTATGGATATGAAACCGCGGAACAGTATGATGAAATGCTTGCCCGCGGGGCAGAGTGGGAAGAAGATCTCTATATTTACAGCCGCACGACCAACCCGACCACAAATGCACTGGAGAAGAAGGTCATGGCACTGGAGAATGCGGAAGATGCGGTGATCACCGCCTGCGGAATGGCCGCGATCTCCAACGCTCTGCTGTCCAATCTCAATGCCGGCGATCACGTCATCTGCTCGGATGATACGTTCATGTGCACCTCCAGCATGTTTGCGGATATTCTTCCTTCCAAGGGAATCGAGACCTCGCGGGTTGAAGTGCTCGAGCTCTCCAATATCGAAAAGGAACTTCGCCCCAACACGAAGGTTATCTACCTCGAAGCACTTTCCAATCCCCAGCTGAAGCTTTCCGATCTTCCTGCCATCGCAAAGATCGCGCACAAGCACGGCTGTAAGTTCATCGTCGACAACACCTTCCTTTCCCCGGTGGTCATGCGGCCGCTGGACTGGGGTGCGGATATCGTCGTTCATTCCGGAACAAAGTACTATGTCGGCCATGGCGACGCCTTATGCGGCATCGTTGCCGGAAGCCGGGAAGATATGAACCGGGTCAGATACTACTACGACAATCTCGGTTCCCATATCAGCCCCTATGACTCCTGGCTTGCCCTGCGCAGCGTGCGCACTCTCCCCCTTCGCGTCCGCCAGCAGTCGGAAAATGCCATGGCACTTGCGAAGTGGTTTGAATCCCGGCCGGAGGTTGACTTCGTCACCTATCCGGGTCTGGAAAGTCATCCCCAGCATCAGCTTGCGGACAAGCTGTTCCTCAACGGTCTGTACGGAGGGATGCTCTGCGTGCATCTCAAGGGCGGCTATGAGGAAATGTGCCGGTTCGCCGATGCGACAAAGATCCCGCCGATTGCGACAAGCCTCGGCGATGTCGTAACCCTGATGTTTCCCAAGAGCGCATACAACAACCTGATCCGCATCTCCACCGGATGCGAAGATGTGAGAGATCTCATCGCGGATTTCGAACAGGCATTCAAAGCGCTTTGACAGATTAAAAAGAATTCTTTCATCAGAAAACGGAGGATAAACAAATGAAGGAAGTATTGGAATTTCTCAAGAAGGCCGGCGTCTGGTATCTTGCCACAGACGAAGACGGCCAGCCCCACGTACGCCCCTTCGGCGCTCAGAACATCTTTGAAGACAAACTCTACATTCAGACCGGACTCCGCAAGAACGTCGCGCAGCAGATGCTGAAAAATCCGAAGATCGAAATCTCCGGCATGGCTGACGGCAAATGGATCCGCCTTACGGCAGAAGCGGTTCTTGACGAACGGATCGAAGCACAGGAATCCATGCTCGATGCCAATCCCGCTCTGAAGTCGATGTACAAAGCCGGTGACGGCAACACCGCGGTATTCTATCTGAAAAACGCAACCGCAACCTTCTGCAGTTTCACGGAAGAACCCCGCACCGTAACATTCTGATTCGGCTGACTTCCCCTGCTGCGCCCCGCTCCGGTTCGTCTTCCGAAAGAAGTTCTTCAGTCTGAAGCAATCCGGGGGTTCAAAGCAGGGAATACAATGTGATGGTATTCATGACAGAAATCGTTTCTTTTTCCCTTACGGAAAAGGCTGCGGGTTCTGTCATTTTTGATATTCTGTACTGCACCGCAGTCAAGAGCAGGAGCACAGAGTTTTCCGTACGATCCGGCGGGCAGTATGTACGGAAAGCATTTTTCTGTCAATTCCGGCATTCCCGGGTTGGGGTATAATTTTACTGTCATTGTCCGTGCATCGGATGCCTTCAGGCAGTCACAATGTCCGGAAGAAAAAAAGGGTATCTGTCATGGCAAAGAAAACACGGTTAACAGCGAACAGCCGGGACAGTCAGATTCTGAAAGACAGTCTCGAGCTGATGAAAAAGAAGAAGTTTCCCGGCGAAGACATCAACGCATTTGCGGATGAGCTGATTCCTCTGCTCGATTTTCTGTACGATCAGTTCGGATCCGGCTATGAGGTGAGATACAAAGTCAGATATCGGATGAACAGAGTTCAGGCGATTCTGTATGCCGAAGGCAGGAATGTGAGTTACACCGGGATCCGGGAAGAAGAGGAGTCAATCTATCAGATCCTTCTGAGGATGCTGCTGTCATTCATGTCTGTCAACACCACCGAAAACTACATGTTTGACTGCAACATCTTCACAGTCACTTCACCGGTAAAAAGGCGGAAAAAGATGACGCTTGCCTCACCGCTTCTCTGGAGTGTCATCCTCGGAATTATCGGCGGACTGATCTGCCGTTCTCTTCCGGAGGGAGTGAGAACCGTGATTCTCAGCGATCTGATCGATCCGCTCTCCTCGCTGGTCATGGGACTCATAACAAGCATCATGGGGCCGGTCATCTTCTTTTCCATGATCAGTTCCATCACCACCCTCGAAAACATCAACCGGCTGACAGATCTCGGCTTCAAGATCATGGGCCGCTTCCTGCGGATCACCCTGTTCATCATCGCGGTATCGATCGGCGTTTCCCTTCTGTTCTACAGCACGTTCGGAAACGGAACCGTGACCATCGAATTCGGACAGCTGGTAAGGATGTTTCTGGATCTGATTCCCCAGAACATCATCACCCCGTTTGTCGAAAACAACACGCCGCAGCTGGTGATCCTCGGCTTCGTGATGGGAGCTGCGTTATTGATTCTCGGCGACAAAGCCAGCACCTTCAGCAAAGTCATCACAGAGATTAAGGACTGGTTCATGGTAATCATGGAGATGATCTATGTTCTGACACCGGCGATTCCCTTCTTCAGCCTGTTCAAGTCGTTTGCGAAAGGAAATGAACGGATGCTTCTGGGGGCGTGGGAGTTTATTCTGGCGGTATTCACCGCCCAGGTGATTTACTGCACAGTCAAGCTGATCAAAGTATCCCTCAGATGCAGAATCAGCGTTCCCGTCCTGCTAAGAAAACTGATGCCCATGATGACCACCGCATTTTCGGCCGGTTCGGAAGCCGCTGCCATGAATCTTCAGATCGAGCAGTCCAGAACCAGCCTCGGCGTCAAACAGGAATTCAGCGATTTCTGGATTCCGATGAGTCAGGCGATGCTTCGGCCGCGGACGACCGTCCATCTCACTGTGGCTCCGTTTCTGGTTTCCAAGTATACCGGTCTTTTGATTTCCCAGGCGTTCCTGCTGGTGCTGACCATCATGACGCTTGAACTCTCGGTCGCTTCTGCCGGCATCACCAGTGCCTGGATCATCCTGTTTGCTTCCCTCAATCTTCCCATGGAGTATGTCGGCGTATTCGTGATTTACAAGGTGTTCACCACCCACTTCAGCGCTGCCGGCAGTATGCTCTACTACGGTCTTGAGGAGATCGAAGCAGCCCATAAGAACAACGCGCTGGACCTCAGCTTCTACCAGACGCAGAAAACCTCCTGAGCAGGTTCTTCCGGATAATCACAATACATGCATTACAAATTTACTCCGGGGTTCTCCCGGAGTAATTGTTTCTGATCTTTCAGAATTCTTTCCGTTCGGCGTTTCCGTCTTTCAGAACGAACTCAAAATATTCCTTCAGCGGAAGGGTGGCTCCGCTGTGTCCGCCGCCGGCAATGATGCGAAACCTTGAGTTTCCGAACAGTCTCTCATCAAAATCATGGGAGTCGATCAGTTCATCCGATCCCCCGACAATACAGCTCACTGTTTCGCGGTCAATGAGTGACAGCTTAGCGAACATCCGGATGAAGGGCGCGATATCACCCTGATATCCGATACGGGGCAAATGGAGAAACGGAAGCA
>JAFWCM010000145.1 GCA_017536885.1 Solobacterium sp. | reverse complement strand
GCATTTCCAGGGCAGAACTGCCAGAATTGGAAGACTACAAAAAAAGAGAAAAAACACATGCATTATCGAATAAATGTCATATAATCTTAGCGGTAGAAGCTTTGCCCAGCCCCCTCTGTTCAAAGACTTCTATCGTTTTTTTGAATACACATATCCTTGTGCTGGCAGCGCAAAATAAATAACTGCAGTTATTGTTTTAACTGCAGTCTGCCCTACTCCCCCTCAGCGCAAAGCCGAACATTATGTAACGATTATATATATATGTTATGGCAATATTGCTATGCGTATAATGTGACAATTACGTGCCAGAAATAATGAGGTTCATAAGCAGAGCTTCCAATTTTGTTACATGAAACCGAGGAATACTCTGAGAACTCTGGTTCCAATAATGACGCATGGTCAGTTGAAAAGACATGCAGAAATTCAGGCCTCTTTTATCCTTCCGCATGAAAAGTCCGAACCTGCATCATAAAGAATGCATGGAGATGCGCTGACGATGTATCGTATATAAAGAGAAGGAAAGGAAGAAGAGCAGTAATGGAAAATCTCACACTTGCAAAACAACTGGCAGACCGCGAACTCGAAAAGATCAGCGGCGGCAGACAACTCACACCGCGTGAGGAAGCAGACCTCGAGAAAACGGATCAGAGGGCGATCGAAGTCGTTGATCTGCTCGAACGCACCAACAACAGAGATGCACTGAGAAAGTTCAGGGATGATTATACAGAGGCGTCTTACAGATATACCAGAAGTGTCTTGAATGACAAAATTGCGCCGGACAGCGTCATGTTCAGCGAGTTCTTCGAAACCTATTACGGGTGGCCATCCTGATCTGAAACGGGCCTGCCCGTTTTTTATTCGCTGTCACAGACTTTGCGGTTTCATAATATGATTCATCCATGTCAAAACCGGAGGCACCTGAATCAGGAAAAAGAATAAGCAGTATTCTTTCCGGTGCCTGACCATGTCATAAAACAGCTGAAATGACACGTTTCTTCCAGCGTTTGTCCGAACGCTTTGAATTACGGATATTTCAGTATTGCGGATTTGTAAATATTCTGTCCACCACGATATCGGTCATCTCCTGAACCGATTCGGCATACCCCCCTCTTGCCCATTTCATGAAGATGCCGAAAAGACCGTAGGCGAGATAGCAGCTTTCGTATGTATCCATGGCCTGCTCCGTGTCGCTGTCGGTCGTGATCAGCTCATAGGCGGACAGGATCGCACCGTGATGCCCCTGAGTGATGATGAGATCATTTTTTTTGCGCATGGAATAGCAGAAATCAAAATAGCGCTCCACCCGATAACTGTCATTCAGCGGATGTTCCTTGAGTCTGTGCTTCCGCTCGTATTCACGCCACTTCATGATGATGTAAGAGGTAATGATCTCGTCCTTTGACCGGAAGTTGCGAAAATAGGTCGCCCTGCCGATGCCTCCTGCTTCACAGAGCTCGTCAATGGTGATCTTTTCAATATTTTTCTGTTTCATCAGCTTGAATAATGCTTCTCCGTAGGCGGAGGTTACATAATCTGACATACAGGTTTCTTCCTTTCCGCATGATGATACGAATTCTTCGTATGGTATCATTTTCTGCTGGTTCATTGACTTTAAAATAACGCGATGAGACTATAGTATCATACTGGCTCAGGCCTGTCCAGTCATGAAACAGCAGGAGATTGTCCTTATGGAGAATGCAAAAAAGAAAAGCAAACTGAAAAAGATTCTGATCTTGATCGGTATTCTGATCACTGTAATTGCGCTGGGGATCATGATTTTTCTGAAGCAGACCATTCTGATATCTTTCCCGGAACTCAAAGGGGAACCGGAGATCGGAAAGTGGTACGAAATCCCGGTGGAAGGTGCACAGTCTTCCGATGGCAGTAAATGGCACGGCATTTTCCGAAAGGGGACAGAAAATAAGGTTGTTGTCTATTTCTTCGGCGGCGGCGTGAGCATTACGCCGGAAACCTCTGAAGGCGGCAAGAAGTTCTTTGCGGAGAACATGCTTGCACAGGATTTTGTGGCACAGGGCGGGATCGGAAGCAGCGCAGAGGAGAATCCGTTCCGAAACTGGAGTTTTATCGTGCTGCCTTATGCGACAGGTGATTTTCACGCCGGGACGGGAACGTATGAAGGAAAAAAGACGGTGTATCACAAAGGATACAGCAATTACGCCGCCTATGTGGAACAGATAAAGAAGTATGCAGGAGAGCCGGATACACTCCTTGTGACAGGATTTTCGGCAGGCGGCTTTGCGGCCTCACTGCTTGCGGATGATGTGATCAGCCGCTTTCCGAGTGCGGAAAACGTGACCGTCTGCGTTGACAGCTCGCTTCTGCTGTATGATGGCTGGCATGATACGGCGGTTCATCTGTGGAAATCTCCGAAAGAGATTTCCGAGCGGCTGACCACAGACAACCTGGTCCTTGACAGTCTGACAGCACTTCACAGAAAACGCGGTGACAGCGTGAAGATACTCTTTGACTGCTCCTTTCGCGACGACACACTGATGCAGTATCAGTCCTATATCAACAGCGGAAAAATGGATCAGACGAAAGAGCTTGGCGATCAGTTTCAGCGGGATCTCAGGGAAATGGTAATCGGGCTAGAGACAAATATCCCGAATGCGGGAATTTATATCTGGAACAGCGGCGAAGATGCAAAAACTCACAATACCCAGCATACGATCATTTCCTCCAATGTATTCGAGGCACTTGGAAATGACAGAAGTGTCGGTGAGTGGATCTTTGATGCGGTGAACGGCGATGTGAGAACGTATGGACTCGAACTGCTGGATAAGTCATTCTGAATCCCTGAGATCATACGATGAAGTGCAGCGGAGGCTGAAAGATGAGAAAGCATCAGAAGTCTTCACTTTTGAAAATGCAAGGATATTGAATGATCAGAACGGACAGGATGCGAAATGAAACAGATGAAGAAAAAATCCAATGTATTGAAAGTATTCGGTATTGTTCTGACTGCAGCGGCAGTCATTTGCGGCGGTCTGTATTTCCTTGCTTTATCGCACACCCAGATCGTTGTCGGTGTGATACAGCATTTTGCGCAGGGGACGGTAAATACAAAGAACCGGAACGAGCCGCTTCACGCGCCGTATGAGGGAGTGAAGAAAAACGGGCAGTATACGATGACAGAAATCCATTATTCTGACGAATATCCCAACAGTTACCTGGACATAACGTATCCGGATGAGAATACAGATACGGCAAGACCGACGCTGATCTATTTTCATGGCGGCGGATTCTTCGGCGGCAGTAAATGTGACGGGGACCCGCTTGCTGAAAGCGATGCGTCCGCACTTCTGGATGATCTCTGTGCAGAAGGCTTCAATCTTGTGAATATCGATTATGTACTTGTGCCGGAATACCATTTTCCGGACCCGCTGATTCAGGCAAACATGGCATTTGACTATCTGATGAAACACGCAGACGAATACCATCTTGATATGAACCGTATTGTGATCATGGGCTCATCAGCCGGAGCGATCATGACAAGCCAACTGGGAAGTATCATCACCAATCCCAGTTATGCAGAAGAACTGAATATTATTTCTGCACTGAAGCCGGACCAAGTCAGGGCAGTTGTTCTGGATGATGCGCCGCTGGTCTATGAACAGTTTTCTGTCGGGACAAAAATACTTGTAGGCAATTATGTCAAAGGATCGATTTTCCTGAATGAAAAGGAGATCAGAGATTACAACAACATCCTGTGGGTAAATGAAGATTATCCGCCTGCTGTTCTTCTGGGGAGCGAGTATTATATCGATATGCGTTCCATGGATGACGCTTTGACAAAAGCAGGTGCTGTGCATGAACTGATTGATCCTCTGGCAGAAAGAAACCTGCAGATGCCCCATTGCTTTGTGGCTTTGGAGCGGGTTGATGAAACAGCTGCAGATGCATATGACAGAATGACAGCTTTTATAATCCATGAGGTCAGAGCAAACTGAAACACAATGAACGGATATTGTTTTCTTTGCCATTAATCATACGGTCCTGCTGGCTGAACAGGAGAAGTCAGAAGATGAGCTGCACATGGAAACCATCTGAGGACATGTTGAAGGTGTTCCCTCTGCACTCTCCGAAGGTGAAGTTCAACATATATTCAGGCAGGATAGCTTATTAACGATTCCATGAAGTACCGGATGATGGAAAGCTGCGAGTCCGGGTCTGTGAAGGAAGGGCCTTGCGAGGGGTTCCTCTCTTCGCCAATGAAATCATTCTTTAAAGAAATTCACTGAGCATCCAGAGATTGTAAAGTATGCAATCATGATCAATTTCGAAGATGGCCGCAGTCCCAGTCTGTTCAGGCAGGCTCTTTGACCTGATCGTAACGAAGGGGATTCTCGAAAGAACTACTATCTTTCATGCAGGAAAGCCGGATGCGATACAACAGCATGATGAAAGATTCTCTGCCATACGTACAAAATAAAGGAAAAGGCGGTAAAAAGAAGCGGCTGTGTAAGAAAGAAAAGAAAGATGGAAGAGAAGAAAAATATGCAGGAGACGGAAATCGGCGTGCAGGAGCTGAATAAAGATCAGCTGGAATCTGTTTCCGGAGGAAAGGACCTGAAGGAATGGGCATGCATTATGACAAGAATAAAACCGATTGATTCAACCGCTTTTGAAATGATCAGCCCGGATGGGAAACACACCCTCTACTACATTGGTAAATGCAATGAGTGCGGTAAAAAATACCCTACGAAGTATGACTGCTCTACCGGAAAATACACCTCGATCTCCGAGAAGGAGTACACGCGCTTTCAGAGGGAATTTGACGCGCAGTTCAGCTGAGATCAGATCATGTACTAAATAAGGAGTGAACAACTCCCACCGATTCAAAGAATCGGAAGGAGCTTCTGACGGACGCTTTCGCGTTCCGTTACTCAGCTTGCGCAGAGGGCCGGTTCTTTCAGTTCACTATGAACCGGTCTGCCCCGAACGACGAATTCCCACTTGGTCGTATGCTCCGTGTCCGGAGCGGCTCTTCCAGTTGCCTGAAATTACCGCGGCAGTCGCTCACATACTCGCGATGTCGTTCATTCGGGGATGAAGGTGATATCTGAGATTT
>JAFWCM010000015.1 GCA_017536885.1 Solobacterium sp. | reverse complement strand
TTTTCCCGCTATGGCTCTGCCGTATTCGTAAGCATCGGTGCCCTGCTTCTCATCGCATTCGGCGTCTTCCTGATGGTGAAGAAGAAGGTATTGCAGAACTGCATCGATACTGTGGCAGAGCTTCGCCCGCTTCCCGACAGCAGATGACCGGTCCGTTTTCAGAAACCGGAGAACACCGCGTTAATTTTCAGTGTGCTGTTTTCACGGATTCCGAAAGGGTGATATGATACATCCGTCGCGCGGGGGAAATGAATGATGGAGAAAACTACCACGGCCAGAATCAAACAGCTCGGAAGAGCGCTCGCAGTCGTCTGCCGGATCACCCGGCTGATGTTCAGCGTCGCCGGAATTGCGGCTCTTGCCGGATCGATTGTCTCTCTGATTAAGCCGGATTTCATTGAATATTTTGAAGGGATGTACAAACAGAATTTTATCTATCAGATTCTTTCGGCCTTTGCAGGAATCGGAACTATGGAAGACCGGTATGCGGCAGCGATCGGCTGCTTCATCACCGCGCTCAGCTTCTTTGCGCTTTCCTACTATATGCGGCGGATGCAGAACTTCTTCGTCTCACTGATCGAATCCGAAAAACCCTTCACGACACCGATGGCAAAACGGCTTCGCCGCAGTTCCTTTGCCTTTCTTATGATTGCGGTCTATAACCCGCTTCTCGCGATTGTCCTCTGTCTCTTCATGTACTTTCTTTCCTATCTTGCGGAATATGGCGCCTATCTTCAGGAACAGGCAGATCAGACCAACCGGATTCAGGGAGAGCTCATCTATTCCTTTGCGGAAATTACCGAAAACAAATCGCGTCAGACCGGCCAGCATATCCGCCGTGTTTCGGAATACTCAAAGATCCTCGCCCAGGCGATGGGCATGAGCCCGGAACAGGCCGAGAATCTGAAACTGGCCTCTACCATGCATGACATCGGAAAACTCCTGGTTCCCGGAGAAATCCTTGAAAAGCCGGGGAAACTGACGAACGAGGAGTTTGCGGAAATCAAAAAGCATCCTTCCTTCGGCGGTCAGCTGCTGGATCATGTGGAAGGCGATGTCATGGAGCTCGCAAAGACGGTTGCCCTCGAACATCATGAACGCCCGGACGGGAAAGGGTATCCGACCGGAAAAACAGACGGCAGCCTGGAAGGGCGCATCGTTGCCGTAGCGGATGTCTATGACGCACTGACCAGCCGCAGAAGCTACAAGGAAGCCTGGGCGGAAGACCGTGCCTATCAGGAAATCGTGAAAGGCAGCGGCACCCAGTTCGATCCCGAAGTCGTGGAAGCGTTTAAGAAGAACTACGATAAAATCTCGGAAGTCAGAGAAAAATACAAAGACTGAACTGATTTTCCGCATCTCACAGAACTTACAATTCCCGGACCCTGTCCGGGTTTTTCGTTGGAACGACCGTTTCGGGAATCTGCAGTTTTGCGCATACTCTCTCTGACCGCATAAACAGGCGCTCTGAGATATGAAGATCGAATCACACGAATGAAAAAGAAAACATCGACAGGTTTCACTGCTCAGAATTCAGCAGAGTGTGAAATCGATATCGATGTTTTTCATTTTGCACAGAGTCTGCAGGAACGGATATTCAGGAGGTCAGATCATCGGACATTTTTCTTTTTCGGAGATCTCTGACAAGTGTCACGGTATTCGGCTGAGGCTTTCTTTCATACGGCCGCCGGATATCTTACTCCTGAACCCATTACTGAAGATGTGTCTGTATGCAGATTACTCCCATGCTTTCCCGCAGTGTTCCATATCAACATAAATCACCTCATCGCCATAACATGCATCATTTGACCCGCACCAGCTTCCGTCTTCTACCGTTGCGGCACAGTTCGGAAATTCACCTTCATAGATGTGTCTGTGATAAACTTCAGTGCAGTGTTCATGTTGATCATAAGCCCACCAGGAACATCCGCCAGAGGAATCTCCACAGAATCCGGCGCTGATACTGTTAAGTTCGTCCTCGGATACCTTCTGCGAAAACACTTTGTCCTCGGTTTTTGACATTACTTCCCGGAGGTATTTTCCATAGGTTCCTCTGTGCACCTGAGGTCCGAATTCTGCGAGCTTCTCATACAGCTCCGGTTCCTTCATCTGCTTGAGGCTTTTTTCCACAAATGCTTTCTGTCCCTCTGTTCATGCATTGCTTTTTGCCGGGTTCTCCCAGGGTTTGGGTTCACTGGTTAAAACATCACTTTTCTTATCATCCATAATTTTCAGTGCTCTTTTCTATGGCTGTATCAAGTGCAATTATGCTCTGTGTATTGCGCATCGGTTTGCAGGGAGTTTCCTCTTCTTCCCTGATAAATAATCGCGCATCGGCAGTAACCGCAGCGGCAGCGGAACCACCGGTCAATGAAAGCATGTTGGCCCTTTTCAGCTTTATCGTTTCTTTACAACTACATTAAAACAAACGAAGGAACGGTTTCTGCGGATTCTCTCGAGAAAACGCAGTTTCATACACCGGCTTTTCTTCCGTTGCTTCTCTGACCGCTTCATTCATTGGATCGCTGCTCAGTTCAGCTATATCTCTCTTAAATCCGGTCTCTTTTCAAAAATACTATATGATCTCTCCGTTTTCTGTCCGCGTTTTTTCCGTTTCGGAACTTTACCATGTCTTTGATCCGGACGGATTGTACTGATGAATTCCTGAAGAAAGAAAATTATTCCCCCTGGCCAATCCTGGCATTGGCCCTCCAGCCTCCGTTTCCCAAAAAGCGCAGAACCCCTGGAATATGTCCTTCGCGAATTTCCCGGTGAGTCATTATAGGAAATCTGACATGCCGGAAGACACAGGCGAAAGACATTCAGGATACAAAGCATTTTATTCATACCTCCAGATGTCCCTGATATACGGCATGGTTCAGACCCGATGGAAGAAGGCCGATGATGCAGATGTGTCTGTCGGTCTTTCATAAAAAGCGGTGAGAGATATGAAGTTCCGGAAAACCCGGGGAATCCCATAAGCGTCAGTTCCCAACCCGCATGCATACGGCGGGTACGTATATACTGCATCGGGGTACTTCGAAAACCGGGATTGTTTCGCATCCGGTTCTCATGCGTAATACCTGCGGAGTCCGAAAAAATGGTGTCTTGTGTCCAAAACTGTGATACTATAGTCCGGATTCAAACGAAGAATCAGAACAGTGCTGTTCCATACAGCACAGGGAATGAAAAGAAACAGGAGGAAGGATATGAAAAAACTGCTGACTGGAATCCTTGCGGGGCTGATGCTTGTCACAGCCGGATGTGCGCAGAAAAGCGAGCCTATGACCGAGGAAGCTGTCGTTCAGATGGTCTCCGGTGATATGAAGCTCGGCGGTGTCTGGGAAGACGAAACAAATCCGAAGCTGACCGTGATCTTCATTGAGACAGGGGAAAATGAATATGATGTGATCGGTCACCTGGAGAAGAGTGATTCGGAAACCGAAGAGTGGAACATGCACGGCAAGTATGATCCGGCCGTCGGTATGCTTTCCTATCAGGATGGGGAGTATTCCGTCAGGAAAATGACTGCGGATGAAGAGATTGTCACTGAAAACGAACAGACCGTGACGGGAAACTTCGGAAAGATCGGAGAGAAATCCATCTCCTGGCAGGACTCCGCTCTCGGTGAGTCCAAAACCCTGAAGCTCACCGACCGCGATCCCGATCAGACGCTTTACGAGAGAAACGGACCGAAACTCCGGCTTGCGATCGGACCGTATGCCGCATCGAAGCTTTTCCGGGAAGCATTGACCGATGAAGACAAGGCACGCTTTGTCAAAGCGGTCGATGGCCAGATTGCCGTAGGCTATACCCCGGTTCAGGTCATCGCCGCCCAGACGGTCAACGGTAAGAATTACACCTATCTTGCTTACGGTGAGTTTGTTCTCTCCGGCAAGCAGGAGACCTATGTCATTATCACCGTACATGAAGGAAGTGATGGTTCCATTGAACTCATGAGCACAAATCTCCTGGATGTCAATGCTCCGAAACTTCTCGACGCAACCACCAAGGACTCGATGTTCGGTGCCTGGGAGATTGCGGATAACGACGCTGACGGCCTGATTGACGATGAGGTGGATGATGCGTTTGCCAAAGCAGCGGAGACAATGGACGGCACAGTCGGAAATCTCGTTCCGATCGCAGTGCTGGGCACCGGTGAGAAAGACGGCGCAAAGACATTCCGGATGCTTGTCAGAGGCACCGATGAAACGATTGCCCCGAATAAGGCGCTTTATGTCATTGACGTCGAGAAGAAGGCAGACGATACCTGCAGTGTTGCTTCCTGCAAGCCGCTCGATCTTCTCGCTTATCTCCTGGCGGTATAAGGATCTCTTTGAAAAGCTCGGAAATCTCCGGGCTTTTTTTTCGGCCGTTGTCCGCAGATGCACAGCGAAAGTTTCTCTGCCGGAAAGCATGCATCTATGGGTTTCTGCATGCATGGTCGTATGATATACAGGAAGGGAGTGAACCATCCGAAGTCAGAAGAACAGAGAGTTCTGAACCACAGGGAAAAGAGACCTCAGGATGGTATTCCCAGACGCAGTACAGCGGGCCGGGAAATCCGAACGCTGAGGAACTGCAGGGG
>JAFWCM010000144.1 GCA_017536885.1 Solobacterium sp. | reverse complement strand
TGACTATACCGGACAGAAGACCTATGATGTGGAATATCGCCTCCTGACGAAGAACAGAGGCTATCGCTGGTATCGGGCTGTGGGCAAACCCACCCGCCGTCCCGACGGCACTCCTGTGACCTATGTCGGTGTTTTCATCGACATCACCGATCAGAAGGAATCCGCAAAGAATCTTTCGCAGGCGAGAAGGATGGCAGATATCGATTCTCTTACCGGCGTGAAAAATAAAAACGCATATATTCAGTGGGAGAAAAAGATCAATGGCGCAATTGAGAAGGGAGAACAGGATCCTTTTGCGGTAGTGGTCTGTGACATCAACGATCTGAAAAAAGTCAACGATCAGTTTGGTCATAAGGAAGGCGATGCCTGCATCAGGGAAGCATGCAAAAAGATCTGCACCGTCTTCGATCACAGTCCGGTGTTCCGGGTCGGAGGAGATGAATTTGTTGTGATCCTTTCCGGAGACGATTACTATGAGCAGGATGAACTGCTGAAAGAGATCAATGCAATTCCGAAAGACCGCGCAAAGATCAGAGTCGGAGAAACCGTGTCTGCCGGCATGGCGGAATACGACAGGGAGAAACATCACAGCCTTTTGAATGTCGCCGAAGAAGCCGACAAGGCCATGTATGAAAGAAAACAGTATCTGAAGGAGAACATACTGAAGAAGGAGGAAATCCCCGACAGCGAAGCAGGTTCGGACTACATTCCGATCATCCATGCCCGGAAGCACATCCTGATCGTCGATGATATCGAGATGAACCGTGAGATCATGAGTGATCTTCTCGAGGAAGAGTTTGACATTTCCTGTGCTTCGGACGGGATCGAAGCCCTGAATCTCCTGCGGAGTCACAGAGATGAGATAGATCTCGTTCTGCTTGATCTGCAGATGCCGAACATGGGCGGGCGGGAGCTTCTCGCAGAGATGCAGATTGATGAGGATCTCATGTCGATCCCGGTCATCATCCTGACTGTGGATCAGGAGGCGGAGCTGGACTGCCTGAAAATCGGGGCAATGGATTTCATCCCGAAGCCGTTTCCGGATTTTGAGATTGTCAAGGCGCGTATCTCCAAATGCATTGAACTGTCGGAGGACCGTGAGCTCATCTATTACACGGAGCGGGATAAATTTACCGGACTGCTGAATAAGGACTATTTCTTCCGCTATGTCAGCAGGCTTGACCACCTGTACAAAGAGACTGCACTGGACGCAGTGGTCTGCGATGTGAACAAATTCCATTCCGTCAATAAACAATACGGCCGGCAGTTCGGTGATCAGGTGCTTCGCAGCATCGGCGTAAGCCTGAAAAAACTCGCACGCAAGACCGGCGGGATCAGCTGCCGGGAAAAAGACGACATCTTCCTTTTATACTGCCCGCATCAGGAGAACAATGAACAGCTGATCAGCGAATTTCTGTCCGATGTATTTTCTTCAAAGGAGATCGCAGACAGAGTGAAGATCCGATTCGGCATCTTTGCGGATGCCTCACAGGCGGAGAATATTGAGGATCGTTTTGAATGCGCCAGGATTGCGGCGGACAGCGTGAAGAATGATCCGGAAAGAAATTTCAGTTACTATCATCAGGTCTGAACCGGAATCATCAAAGATGCATTCGGGTTTCAGATTGGCGGATCATTTTTACGGACGAAGAACTCTCTGCACAGTTCCGTCAATCCCTGGCATCACATGAGAAGGAGGTGCCCGACACATGCATTCCATTCGAACCAGATTTACGCTTACAGTTGTGAGCGTAATCATTATCACGCTGGGCATTGCGACGGCGATCGGCGTAATATCAATCAAAAAGCTGGGAAGCAGCGATGCGGATCAGCTGATTCATCTGACTGCCAAAACGGGCGCAATGAATCTGGAATATTATTTTGAAAGCGTAGAACATTCGGTAAAGACCGTATCAACGCTGGTATCGGATCTCTTTGAAGGAGTGCCGCCTGAGGATCTGAACAGCCAGGTAGAGCGCACCCGCAGACTGTTCGGACGGATTGCGTACAACACCAACGGAGTGCTGACCTACTATTTCAGGATCGATCCCGAGGTCTCCAAAGATGTACCGGGATTCTGGTATGTATATGAGGAGGGAGAAGGGTTTAAGGAACATGAGGTGACAGATATCAGCCAGTACGATACCGGCGATACCTCTGAGCTGGTATGGTTTACTGTTCCGAAAGCAACCGGAAAAGGAGTCTGGCTTCCGCCGTATTACACGGAAAACCTCGGAGCCCGGGTAATCTCCTATAATGAACCAGTTTACCGGGATGGTCAGTTTATCGGCGTGATCGGCATTGAAATTGATTATGAGATGTTGAAGAAGGAAGTGGAAAACATCTCAGTCTATAAGAGCGGATATGCATTTATTCTTGATGAGAATTCAAATGTCTTTTACCACCCGCTGCAGGATTCTTCCCAGCTGAATCTGGATACAACCCCGATGAATGAACCTGAACAGTTCATCGGCAGCAACCACATACGGTATACGTACGGCGGAGTGGAGAAGGAGGCTGTCTGGATTCCCCTGAGCAACGGCATGCGGCTGTATGTCTGTGCGCCGGCGGCCGAGATCAACAGCGGATGGACGGGCATGATCTGGAATAATATCATTGCCTTACTGATCATACTTGCGGCTGCGATTTTCGCCGTGACGCGTTATACAGGCCGCATCACCAAACCGCTGCGCGATCTGACCGAAGCCGCAAAGCAGGTGGATGAAGGAAATTATGATTTTTCCCTGGAGTATGATGAGGATGATGAAATCGGCATCCTGACCCGCACCTTCAAGCAGCTTGCGGCCAATACCAAAGTGAGGATCACGGAGATGGAGGAACTGGATCAGCAGAAGATCAGGATCAACGACCTCCTGATGGACTGCATTACCATCCTTCGCGAAAATGAAAACTATGACATTGCCTGCAACAAACTGCTGGACCTGGTCGCACCGTTCTACGGTGCGGACCGCTCCTATATTTTTGAATTTGACCTGGGTTCCCAGCGGCTGAGCAACACCTATGAGTGGTGCGCTGAGGGGATCGAAGCGGAAATCTCAAAGCTGCAGAACCTGGATATCTCTATTGTGGACCGCTGGATTACGCAGTTCAAAGCGCATGGTGAGTTCTACATCAATTCCACGGACGGCGAGCTGGACCATGATTCGGATGAGTACAAGATCCTGGCGATGCAGGACATCCAGTCGCTGATGGCTGCGCCGCTGCAGCTCGGCGGGGATATTGTCGGATTCCTCGGTGTGGATAATCCCCGCGCCAATACCAACACCCTGCTGGTTCTGCAGGCGGTGTCGTCTTTTGTAGGCAACCAGCTCGGCAAGAAACGGGAGGAGCAGCAAAGGATGATGCTCAGCGCGCTGACGGACGATTATGATGTTCTGATTCGTTCGGATATCGACCGCGACACCTTTGCGGTGGAGCGCACGAATGACAGCTATCTCGACTACTGTCCGGAACTGTACAGCTATCGCTCCCTCTCTGCCTTCCTCGACCGCCTCAGCCATCTGAATGAGGAGGAATATAAATCCTTTCACGACCGTGTCAACCTCGACAGCATTCAGAAGCACCTGAGCAAGGACAATGCCCTGTACCACAATTTCCAGGTGAAGGATAAAGAGGGCGGCACCACTACTTATCAGGTGAAGATCGTCCCCGTCGGCGTATGGCAGGAGTCTCACTGGATACTTCTCGGAATCCATAACATCGAAGAGACCGTGCGGGCCGAGGAAAACCAGCGCCGGCTGCTCAGGGAAGCGCTGGAGAAGGCGGAATATGCAAACCATGCCAAGACCGCATTCCTCTCCAGCATGAGCCACGAGATCCGCACGCCGATGAATGCGATCATCGGCCTGGATAACCTTGCGCTGCACAACGGTACATTGGATGAGCAGACCAGGGACTATCTGGAGAAAATCGGATCAAGTGCCCGCCATCTGCTGGGATTAATCAACGATATTCTGGATATGAGCCGCATTGAGTCCGGACGCATCATGCTGAGGAAAGAGGAATTCTCCTTCAGTGCGATGCTGGAGCAGATCAACACGATGGTCATGTCGCAGTGCAGCGATAAGGGTCTTACCTATGAATGCCGGGTGCTCAGCCGCGTGGACGACTACTATATCGGCGATGATACAAGACAATATATAAGGGCCTCCCAACAACTTGTAGGTTCGAGGATCATCTCAATATACTTGTTGTTGGCTAAAACACCAGGTACATGAGAAGTTGCCTCATACAAGAAAGGAAGGCCTTTACAAATGAAAGTATATGTCGGAATTGATGCTC
>JAFWCM010000143.1 GCA_017536885.1 Solobacterium sp. | reverse complement strand
TCCTTCACGGTCGTTTTCGTCTTCCCGCCGGGTTTGATCTTCGCCGGCAGCATCGCCTGATAGCAGGCAATCGTGGTGCTTACCGTGATGTCCTTCATATAGCCGGCCAGGGCGCCAAGCTCGGGAGTGATCAGGGATTCCCGATCGAGAATCGAAAGCACTGGCTTGATCTTCTCCGGCACTTCCTCCGTTTCTCTGACGGATTCCACAAATCCCGTAACCGTACGGTGATTGAAATCGACAAGTACCCGGACACCGGTCTCGGCCGGCTCTTCTGAATAATAGGTAAAGGTCTGATCCATGGTGCGGACGGGATGTTCGATATAACAGTCAAGCAAATACATACCAATATTGTAACGTATTTGCGTTACCATATTGGAAAAGGAGAAGTGATGATGAAAAAACTGGGAATTCTTGGTCTTGGACATATGGGGTCGGCGATCCTCGAGGGAGCTTTGGGCACCATCGGCAAAGATCAGCTCATGGTTTACGATCCCCTGAAGGAGAAGACAGATGCCGCAAAGGCCCGCGGGATTGCCGCGGCAGAAGATGAGAAAGAACTCTGCCGGTCCTGTCATATGATTCTCTTTGCGATCCGCCCGCAGGATGTTTCTCAGGTGCTTGAGAATATGAAAGGCTCTGCCCCGGAATGCCTTCTTACGATCGCAGCCGGAGTTCCGATCCACCGGTTCACCGATGTCTTCGAAGGTCTCTCCGTGATCCGGGCGATGCCCAACACCCCGCTTCAGATCGGCTGCGGTGCCGTGGCACTGTGCCGGAACGAAGCCTGCAGCGATGAGGACTACGCCTTTGCAAAACAGCTGTTCGCAAAACTCGGCGCGGTGGCGGACATCGATGAATCCCATATGTGCGATATCATCGCCGTCAACGGCAGCACCCCCGCCTACTTCTACTACTACATCGAATGCATGCTGGAAGACGCGGTAAACCGCGGCATCAGAGAAGAAGATGCCCGCACGCTTCTTGTCGAAACGATGATCGGAAGCGGACTGCTGTTAAGAAACAATCCCGAAAAGCCGATCAGCACCTTCGTGGATGAAGTCTGCTCCAAAGGCGGCACCACGATCGAAGCGATCAATATCTTCAAAGCCAGCGACTTCAAGGAGATCATCGAGAAAGCCGACAGCGCCTGCATCCGCCGGGCAGAAGAACTCGGAAAGTAACTCCCGGCAACACACCGAAATAAAACGGCACCCGCAGAAAACTGCGGGTGCTTTCGTTATGGTCTTTTGGGAATGAACCAGACAGGAGATTACTGTTTGCCGCTGTCATTCGGTTTGCCGGCTGCGGATTTACTGCGGTAATACATTGCCCCGGCGGCGATCGCGGCTATGATCAGAATTGCGGCCGAAAGCCAGGGACTGATTCCGCCCGCGGCAGACAATACCGAGTCTTCCACATGCGGCTGAATGGTGACTTTGATGGAAACCACAGGATCGGCGATGATCCCGGGATAATAATCATATCCGTCCAGAACCAGTTCCGAGGCAGATCCTTCCCATGTCAGCCGTTGATCACCGCTCGACCAGCCTTCCGGAACATTGTAGTTGACATCCACGCCGAGAATGCAGGATCCGTTGGTCGTGATCTCCAGTTTCGTAAGATCACCCAGCAGGGATTTCATATGAATCGTATTGACACCCGCGGATTCCCCATGAATCAGAGACATCTGCGGCCTTGGCTCGGTTCCCGGAGTTCCCTGTGCTCCAAACACTGCCAGCCCGGTTGTGGTAACGATCAGATTTTTGATTTCGACGGTCGAATCGCGGGAATTATCGATTGATTTCAGATCCTCGGCGGTAATCACAATCTCAATCGGAGTTTCTTCCGCATGCACCGGAATGCCCCTGCCGAAAGACAGAAGACAAAGCAGAAGACCTGCGGCACCCAGGCTTTTGATCAGAATATTCTTACGGAACAGATGTTTCATGAACGCTCTCTCCTTCCTTCCCGAAACGCAGAGATCAGAACCCTTCTTTCCGATCATTGTTTTCAGCCAGACTGCACTTCGGGAACACTGCGGTTCTTTATACCCATTATGGTGGTTTTTGCCGGATATAAAACAATCCGGCAAACGCCGGATCCGAAGAACACTCATTTTTTAAAATGCCGATGCGAAGCCGGCCGGGAAACCATCGCTTCCCGGAATTCAGCGTTTCACCTTTTCCTTCAGGAGATCGGAAAACCGGCCGGGGCTGAAGATCACAAACTCATGGGTTTCCCCGTCGTTCATGACAATCGAAAAGACGGGGAACAAGAAAACCGATCTTCGGGAGAAGTCATTGATGTCCCGGTAAAGCATCGGAAGATTTCTGATGTTCGGGGAGACGGTCAGCTTATTGGTCCGGAATGTCATCTGTTCTTCGTCCGCTTCAATCCAGCCGCCGAGGATCCCCTCACGCACGATGCTCGCAATAAAGTACTGTTTCTCCATTTTCATTCACCGATCATTTTCCTCTGACCGCCATCTTCAAAAAACAATGCCGGGCACAGGCACTCTTCCCTCTCCGGGAAAGAATAAAGCATGCAGGCATGGACTTGCGCTTCGCTGCCTCAGCCCTGTCCGTACCGTTGCGCGCGGCGGTCTCTTCCCGTTTCCCGGTAAAACCGGGCCTTGGTTTCATACATCTTTTCATCCGCAAGCACTGCGAGTTCATCGGCGGTTTTATCAGGATAGTCCGCCGCTTTCACCCAGCCGCAGGAGGTCGTAAGCTCGATGCCGGTTTTTTCCGACCACTCCTTCATGGCCTTCAAATATGCCGCAAGCATCGCTTTCAGCTCTGCTTCTTCTGCCTGCATCAATACCGCAAACTCATCACCGCCGATGCGATAGAGCTGTCCCTTTGCCCCAAATGCCTGGTTCATGCATTCCGCAGCCCCGCAGATGAGACGGTCCCCCGCTTCGTGGCCAAGGCTGTCGTTGGTGGTTTTCAGATCATTGAGATCAATCGAAAGATACAGGAAATCCTTTTCGATTCCCTCGGCGTTCAGTTTGTCCATCGCCTCGGTATAGGCACGCCGGTTCAAGAAGCCGGTCATGATATCCCGCTTGGCCCGGTCCCGTTCCTCAAAGAAGCGAACCACCAGCCGTTCCTTCAGGCGGTTGAAGCTGATGCCGAGAACGATCTGAAAGATAAAGAAAATAAACAGGTTGATGACCGGTCCCGCAGAACGGCAGATCAGAACCGTGATGAAAAGCATGATAAGATCCGCAGGAATCACAATGACGGCATAGACCCCGGGAACCATCGAAACGCAAAGCATGACAAGCAGAGAGAATGTCATGAATACCGATGAATCCGCCAATCCGCCTTTCACTGCGTCAAACCAGGTAATGCCCAGCGACCACGCGAAGAAGAAGACTGCCGCGATCGGATTTGCGATATTGAGTATACGGAACCGGTGTTCCATATCTTTGTTCACATAGAGAATCAGTACCATGTATGCCAGGGCAAAGCAGAGCAGCACAATATAAAACTGGCGATAGGTATGAATATAGGCACCGAACAGTTCGGAGTCATAAAAGGAATATGCAAGCATGAATATTTCCAGAAGCACGACAACCGCAAGAGCGGTCACCGCGGTAACCGTGGAAGATCTGTAGATTCCGATCAGGATATTGTCTTTGCGTTTGACAGGCTTCATATTCATGCATGTGTTCCTCTGCACAAATTATACAGGATGAAATTCTGATTCGATTTGTTTTCTCTCTTTACCGCTCTCGGCGCACGGCCCGCAGGACTTTCAGAAGCGAACCCTTGCCGTTGAAGAAATCCACCAGGGCATCCACCGTATCCCAGCGCTGCACAAACCAGAGCGCATTGCGGATCGGTGCGTCAAAGACCATCGACTCCCTCACCCCGGGCACCTTTTTCCGTTTCAGCACCTCTGCCATCAGGGTGTTCGTCCACTTTCCCCGAAAGCTGTCGCGCAGTTCCGCAAAGGTGGAATTCACGGTAAAGGGACGGGGATCCCGCGGTTTCGGCACGGCAAAGCCCAGGGCTGTTTCAAAGTTCTCATCAGAGATCCTGCAGATCCGCGAGTCAACGGTGAAATACGGGTCCGGCAAAGTAGTGTACGGCGTCTGTGTCCCCTGTTTGTAAATCTCTTCTTCCAGGCGGATGTCATCGGATGAAAACCCGGCGAAAATCCGGTAAATACCCTCTTCGATCCTCCAGTCCTTCTCTTTGACGTCATAGTAGGAAAAGCATTCCCCTGCCAGAAGGAATGACAGATCTTCGCTTTCGCCCGGATTGAGATTCACCTTGCGGAAGGCGGCGAGTTCTTTGACGGGACGCATGATCCGGCTTTCCTTCATGCCGGTATAGATCTGCACCACCGCTTTTCCGCTTCGTTTCCCCGCGTTGCTTACCTTCAGAGTGAGGCTTGTTCCCTCCTCCGTTTCTTTTACGGAAAGACCGCTCAGTTCAAACCGTGTATAGGAAAGACCGTACCCGAAGGCATAGGCAGGTTCGATGCCGGCTTTCTCATAATAGCGGTATCCGGAAAAGATCGATTCCCGGTACTGAACGAGATGGATATCCTCATCGAAGTACTTCGCACACGGAGCTTCTCTTCCCTTATCCGGCCAGCTTTCCGAAAGATGCCCGCTGGGACTTACGATACCGTACAGCAGGCGGTAGAGCGCTTCTCCCGAAGCCGCCCCGGCAAGATACATGCAAAGGATCGCCGAGACGCGGTTTCGAAACGGCAGTTCCACCGGCGCCCCACACTCAAGCACCACCGTGACATGGGGGTTGGTGCTCAGGACCGCATCGAGAAGATGGAGCTGGTTTTCCGCAAGCTTCATGTTTCTGCGGTCATACCCTTCCGCTTCATCCCCTTCGCTGAGGCCCAGAATCACAATGACCCGGCTTGCCTTTTCCGCGACCAGCAATGCCTGTTCTTCCAGGATCGGATCGACGATTGAAGTGTGGGTATGATAGCCCCTGGCATAGGAAAACGGAATACGCTCGCGTTTGAGCACATCATAGAGACAGTCGTGGTTTTTCGGATTGACCTGAGAGCTGCCGGCTCCCTGAATGCGCGGGTTCTTCGCAAATGCCCCGATCAATGCCAGGGTCTGATCTTTCGATAACGGCAGTTCATTCTCGTTTTTCAGAAGCACCGCCGACTCTTCCGCAATCGTGCGCGAGAGATTCCGCTCTGCGATCAGATCTTTGGGTGCATGGTACTGGGCGGTTCTTTCGCTCAGCCGCTCAAACGCCTCCGCTTCCTGTTCCAAAAGCGAGGGATCGGTTTGCCCTTCTTCGACCGCTTTGAGAATTCGCCTCTCACTGCCCCGCTCTCCTCCCGGCATCTCGAGGTTGAGCCCTGCCGCAAAGGATCTCGCCGGGTCGGCGACGCCGCCCCAGTCGGAGATGAAAATACCGTCAAACCCCCAGCTCCTCGCCTTGTCCATGAGTTCTTTGTTTTCACAGCAGTAGGTTCCGTTGAGCTGGTTGTAGGCGCACATCATCGCCCAGGGATGACTCTTCTTCACCACCCGCTCAAAAGCGCGAAGATACAGTTCGTGCAGCGCTCTTTCATCGATCAGAGAGCTGTAAACGGAACGGCCGTATTCGCGCGAATTGGCGGCGAAGTGCTTGAGGCAGGCCGCCACGCCATGGTCCTGCAGGCCTTTGATATAACTCGCGGCAAGCTCTGAAGAAAGCAGCGGATCTTCGCTGTAGTATTCAAAGTTTCTGCCGCAGAGCGGCGAACGCTTATGATTGATTCCCGGGCCGAGAAGCACCTGCACGTTGTTTTCCCCGCACTCCCTGGCAAGCTGCTTTCCCATCTCATACTGCAGATCCGGATCAAACGAACAGGCGGAACAGCAGGCGGTCGGAAACGCCGTCGCCGGATGAGACTCACTGAATCCCAGTTCCCTTGTCTTTTCGATCCTCAGCCCGTTGGGGCCGTCGCTGGTGCGCATGGAAGGAATGCCGCAGGCTTCCCGCGTGCACCATTTATCCCTGCCGGTAAATAAGCGCGCCGCCTCCTCGCCGCTGTAATATTTCATGAAAGAATTCCTTTCAGATTATCGGAAATGCGGTTCATATAACCCGTGAACTCCTTCATCTCCTCTTCGCTGAAATTCTGGAAACATGCCGCATGAAGATCGCTGCGCACCAGTTCGAGATCATGCGTCAGCTGTTCTGCCTTGTTCACCTTCAGGGTGACGCTGTCATGATGGAGACTGACTTTGATATATCCCCTCAATACCAGCTTCTGACCGCTCGCAAGCACAGTTGGCTCGCTGAGCCCCGTCACATCGCAGATCTCCTTCAGGGAGTGACAGGTCACTTCTTTCTGGTATTCCACAAAGGCAAACAGCCGCATATCCGATAGTTCGAGATCGTTCTTCATCGCGGCGGTGTTGAGATACTGGTGGTACACCTTGTTGAGATAGTAGGCCTGCGAGATCAGGCTGTCGTCTCTTCCGAAGTACACCCCCGGCTTTTCCTTTCCGACTTTCTTCGTGCCGGGATCGAGCGGATTGACGAATTCATCCGTCGCCGCGCTGAACATGAAGGAAGCGATGTTGATGCGTTCATTGCGGTATTCTTCCTCATCGAGCAGATTCTGGAAGAAGCGGTCGTAATACTGGTAGACAGAGGTCTTCATATTGTAGAGGCGGATCGGATTCATATTCTGGGAAACGAGGGATCCGTCGGTTTTGACATAGTAGTATACCGGCACCTGCAGCGCCGCGATGCGTTCGCAATGGAGCACGTATTCGAGATTGAAGATGAAATCCTCGCAGAAGCTCACCTCGGGGTTCATGCGCACATTGTACTGATTCATGATGTCGCGGCGGTAGAGCTTGTTCCAGATGACGCCGTAGTAATAGTCGGCGGGAGAGACCTTCATGAAATCCGCATACTCCTGCTTGGTGAGCACCTCATCGGTTTCGATGCTGCCCTTGCGGGAGAGCTTGTCGCCGACCACGCGGTAAAACTCGCCGACCACAAGATCCGCGTTTTTCTCTCTGGCGCACCGCACCAGCATCTTGGTGGAATCCTGGGGAATCCAGTCATCCGCATCGAGGAACTGGATGAACTCTCCCCGGGCAAGATCGATTCCCTGGTTCCGGGTGCTGCTCACACCGGAGTTGGGTTTATGAATCACCCGGACACGCTCATCCTTCTTCGCCGCCTTGTCGCAGATGATCGGCGATCCGTCCTTCGATCCGTCATCGATGAGCAGAAGTTCAAGATCCTTGAACTCCTGATTCAGAATGCTGTCGATGCATCTCTGCAGCGCATCCGCGGCATTATAAACAGGTACAATCACACTTACTTCAGGCATATTAAGACTCCTTTCTGAACAGGACATATTTTTCCAGCGGGAACAGCACCAGGAACTGGATGATTCCCGCGGTAAACGACGCAATTGTAGGTGCAAGGGAATACAGCGCCGGGAATGACTCGCGGATTACAAAGACCATCCTTCCCTGCACCCAGGTCGTAAAGAGAATCAATGCGGTGAGCACTGCGAAAAACACGAAGAAGAGACTGCGGGGACTGTCGCTGTTGAAGGTCGTCTTCCGGTTGACGAAATACCCCACCGCATTGGCGATTGCATTCGACAGGAAAAACGGAAGCACATAGCCCCAGTTGTCATTTCCGGCGCCTACTGTCGCCGGCGTGAAAATCCCTGCCAGAAACGGCGGCAGCGGCGTTTTGATATCTTTCATCAAAGCCAGCAGAACATTCACCAGAACCAGCTGAAGAATCGTTACCAGAAACGAAACCAGATTGAATTTGATGAACTCGACCAGCGTCTTTTTTCCTTCTCCGTTTTCCATAGTCACCTTCTAAGATCATACCGCGCTCTTTCTCAATTGTCAGTCAAATCCCTGACCCAGCAGCCCTCAAACAAAAGGCCCGCATCAGCGGACCGCAGGATCGTGGAGGCTACAGGACTCGAACCTGCGACATCACCCCTGTGAAGGGTGCGCTCTCCCAACTGAGCTAAGCCTCCGTGAAACCTATTTTACCACTTTTTTTGTTCTGTGGTTCCGTGAATTTGGTGAATTCGCTAAGATAGAATCATGAAACCTGCTGAACTGATCATCGACGGAAAAAACACGTTTCCCCTGTTGTTTGAAGAAATTGAACGCTGTGAAAAAACCATATACATCCGCATGTTCATCTGGCGCAATGATGCGATCGGAAAAGAGCTGGCAAGACGGCTGCTGGCGGCAGCGGACCGCGGAGTTAAGATCATCCTGATCAAGGACCGGTACGGTCTTACCTGTGAGTACATGGAGGAAGACTTCACCTCGATGTTTCATCCGACCCTGACGATGCAGGAAACCCTCTGGGTCAGGACCCTGCAGATCATGTATCACCCCGACCACATCGGAGGGGAATACCTTCACGAGAAGAATCCCCTGCGGCTTGCAATGATGAATCATCCCAATATCAGCCTGCAGTGCGGTCATCTGCTTCACGATCACACCAAGCTGTACATCTTCGATGAAAGGATCATGATCTTCGGCGGTGTCAATGTCGAAGACAAGGAAAACGGTTTTGACCGGGAAGGAAGAGAATACCACGATTTCATGGTCCGTCTTGAGGGTGAAGACTATGTCCGCCTTTACCGGGAAAGAGTCCGCGGCAGTTTCTCCAGAGAGTCGGCGATCTTCGGCATCAATCAGAGAGAACCGGTATTTGTCTATGAGATGAAGGAACGGTTTCTCAATCTGATCCGGGGAAGCAGGAAGGAACTCACGATCCTGATGAGCTATTTCGCTCCCGTACCGGAGATCATCGAGGCAATTCACGATGCACTGCAGCGCGGTATCTCAGTCCGCATCATGATTCCCGAACACGCCAATACCGGCGATGACATCAACCGCATGACGATGAAAGATCTCTTTGCCTATGCCAAAGCGCATGCATATGATCTTTCCGTTTACCTTCATCCCGGCATGCCCCATACCAAACTGCTGATCAGCGAAAAGGAGATCACCGTCGGCTCCTGCAACATCATCCGCAACGCCTTCAATGATCTCTGTGAGCTCAATTACTTCCAGGCAAATGATGACTCCCCCTTTGCCCGCCAGGCAGGAAGCGCGGTGGAAGAGCGGATCCGGGAATGCCGGAAGGTCAGCGATGCGAAAGAGCTTTCCTTTCATTATCTGCGGGCACAGGCGGAGCACACCCGCTTCTGAATTTCTTCTGTCCGCTGAGGGAGGCGGGCATGAGGCACGACTATTAATTGAAAATGAGATTAAAATAATACCTGGCAGAATCTGCCAGGAAATAAAGGAGAACAGAGTTATGAGCAGAATTAATTTCGGAGCGAAACCCCTGATGTTTCCCCAGCCGGTGCTGATCATCGCGACCTATGATGAAAACGGCGTGCCCAACGCCATGAATGCCGCCTGGGGCATCACCACCGATTTCCATGAGATTTCAATCAGCCTTTCCGAGCACAAGACCACCGACAACTTCCTGAAGACCGGTGCCTTCACGGTAAGCATGGCGACGGAAGATCAGGTCAGGGCCTGCGATTATGTCGGAATCGCCTCGGGAAGACAGGTCCCCGACAAATTCGCAAAAGCGGGATTCCACGCGACAAAGAGCGCATTTGTCAACGCCCCGTTAATCGATGAGCTGCCGATGGCATTGGAATGCACGGTGAAGAGTTTTAACGACGGTATCCTGGTCGGCGAGATCGTCAACGTCTCCGCGGACGAAAGCGTCTGCACCAACGGTGCGGTAGACCCGAAGAAACTGAAGCCGATCACCTTCGATCCCTGCAACAACGCCTACCTCGCGCTGGGAGAAAAGGTCGGCAATGCTTTCCAGGACGGCGCCGCCCTGAAGTAATTCCGGTTCATTTCATCAGAAGCTGCCGCAGACCGCGGCGGTTTTCTTTTTCCCATTGAAAAAACCGATTGACAAGAGTCAACCGGTTTGTTTTTTTCAGGCGGGCGTGAGCACCTCATCCAGCTTCACATCATTGGGAGAAGATTCGATCCGGTCCACCTTCTGTTCCGAAAAGGCGATTCCGACCTTGTGCATGGAATCACAGAGCACCGAGTCATAAAACCCCTTCCCGTATCCGGTGCGCCGGCAGTCTTTGTCAAAGGAAGACAGAGGCACAAACATCAGATCGATTTCCTCCGGTTTCACAAGCGTCCCGCCTGTTGGTTCGAGAACATCGAAACAGCCGGGAGAGAGCTCGTCAAAGGAGTGAAGCTCATAGAAGTCCAGGGTATTGCCCCTGACCTTCGGCACGGCAATCCGCTTGCCGTGCTTCAATGCCCAGGCAAGAAAGGCATGGGTATCCGCCTCCTCCTTCATCGAGACATAGCAGCCGATCACATCATAATCGGCGCATTTCTCCTTCATCTTGCGGAAGAGGATCTTCTGATCGTGAATCCGCTGTTTCGCGGAAATTGAGGCGCGGGCATTCAGTCCCTGCTTTCTGGCATCGGTTTTCTTCATCAGCCGATGGCTCCGCTCATATCCAGCTTCAGAAGCTGGTTGAGCTCCACCGCGTATTCCATGGGAAGCTCTCTGGTAAACGGCTCAAGGAATCCCATGACAATCATCTCGGTCGCCTGTGCTTCCGAAAGGCCTCTGCTCATCAGATAGAACAGTTCCTCTTCGGAGATTTTGGAAACCTTCGCCTCATGCTCGAGGACGGAGGTGCTGTTGTCGCAGATGTTGAGAGGGATGGTATCCGATTTGGATTTCTCATCGAGAATCAGGGTATCGCATTCGATCTTCGCCCGCGACCAGTCGGCTTTGGGGGTAAAGCGGATCCAGTCACGGAAGTTCGTGACGCCGCCGTTTCTCGAAACGGATTTCGAGACGATGGAAGAGCTCGTATGCGGGGCAAGATGAATCATCTTGGCACCGGTGTCCTGGAACTGGTTCCGGGAGCCGACCGCGATCGAAATGCACATGCCGTGGGCATATTCCCCGGCGAGGATGCAGGCGGGGTATTTCATGGAGATGCGGGAGCCGATATTTCCGTCCACCCACTCCATGGTGCCGTGTTCCTCCACCTTTGCCCGCTTGGTCACAAGGTTGAGAATGTTTCCGCTCCAGTTCTGTACGCTGGAATACCGGCATTTGGCTCCCTTGCCGACAAAGACCTCAACAACCGCCGCATGCATGGAGTCCTTCGAATACTGCGGGGCTGTGCAGCCTTCCACGTAGGAGCACTCGGCGCCGTCATCGACGATGATGATCGACCGCTCAAACTGCCCCATCGATTCCGAATTGATCCGGAAATAGGACTGCAGGGGTTTCTCCAGTTTCACGCCGGGCGGCACGTAGATAAAGCTTCCGCCCGACCAGACTGCGGAGTTCAGGGCGGCAAGCTTGTTGTCACTGGCCGGGACAATCGTCGCAAAATACTTCTTGAACAGTTCCGGGTATTCACGCAGACCGCTGTCGATATCCAGGAAGATCACGCCCTTGGACTGCACTTCATCGAGCATGTTGTGATACACCGCTTCCGATTCATACTGGGTGGTCACGCCGGCGAGATACTTTCTCTCCGCTTCGGGAATGCCGAGCTTTTCAAAGGTGTTCTTGACCTCTTCCGGGACATCTTCCCAGGATTTTTCCGCTTCCTGGCTGACCCGCTTGTAGTACGTGAAATCCTGAAAGTCGATTTCGGAAAGATCCGGACCCCATTCGGGCATCGGAAGCTTCTCGAACTGGTAATAGGACTTCACCCGGAATTCCGTCATCCACTCCGGCTCATTCTTGATCCGGCTGATCGTGCGCACGACTTCCTCATTCAATCCCTTGCCGGTGTCAAAGATACTGATGTCCTTGTCGACGAATCCGTATTTATAGTCATCCTGGGAAGTGAGAATCTCATCATTTCTGTTTTCACTCATGGCCGTTCTCACTTTCTTCTATCATCTGTTTCATCGCATTCCAGCCGATCGTTGCACATTTGATGCGATTGGCCTGGCGCCAGACATTCTTCATGGCAACCGCCTCTTCCAGAAGTGCGGGGTCATAGTCTTTGCCGTCAACCATATTCATGTACTGATCGATGATCGCTTTGGCTTCACTTACCGTTTTGCCGCGGAGAAGATCGCTCATGATCGAGGTCGATGCGGTGGATATCGTGCAGGCGGTTCCGTCAAAGCGGATGTCTTTGATCACACCGTCTTCGATATCGGACTGCACGGTAATATCATCGATGCAGCTGGCGCTCGACATATGCACCTTCCGGTATTTCATGTCTTCGGTAAGACTGTGATGATGGGGATATTTATAATGATCCATGATCAGTTCCCGGAGAACCTCGGGATCTTCCAGCATCTGCAGATAATCACTCATAAAACCAGCCTCCTTAGAAGAAAATGCCGATCGCATTTTCCAGTGAGATATCCGCGCATGCCCGAACGCACATCTCCACTTCCTCTTCCGTGTTGTAAAAATACAGCGACGCACGGATCGTGCTGTCGGTGCCGATCACCTCATGCAGGATCTTGGCGCAGTGATTGCCGGAGCGCACCGCGATATTGCGGGAGGCAAGATACCCCGCCGCATCCTGCGAGAATACATCCTTTGCGTTGAAGTCGATCGGTCCGTATTCGTTGTCGGGATTGTAGATCACGATATTGTCGAGCTTTGACATCTTCTCAAGGAATACCGCACGCAGCTTCCGCTCGTATTCGTGAATCTCATCAAGACCGATGTTCATGATGTAATCGCATGCCTTCGCTGCACCGATCACCCCTTCGATATTCGGGGTTCCCGATTCGAATTTCAGCGGCGTATGCTTGAGTTCATAGGTCAGGGACTTCTGAAATCTCGCATTCATGTCCCCGCCGAGAAAGATCGGGCTCATCTGTTCCATGAGGTCCTTTTTCCCGTACAGGATTCCCACCCCGTCCGGTCCGCACATCTTATGGGCGGAGAAGGCAAGGAAATCAAGATCCAGGTCTCTTACATCCACCTTCATATGAGGCACGGCCTGTGCCCCGTCCGCAATCATCAGGGCACCGTTTGCGTGGGCGATTTCTGCCATCTCTTTGATCGGCTGAACACTGCCGAGAACATTGGTGACCATCGCCACAGCGACGGCTTTGACTTCCGGTCGCATTGCCTCTTTGAATGCATCGAGGCGGATATTTGCCTGCTCATCCACCGGGATGTAGCGGATTTCAATTCCGTAGTCATGGCTCAGCCGAAACCACGGCAGAAGATTGGATGCATGCTCCGCCTCTGTGGTGAGAATCACATCGCCCCGCTTCAGAAAGTCATGGGAAAGCCCCCAGGCAATCTGGTTGAGGCTGGCGGTGGCGTTATGGGTGAAGGCGATCTCTTCGGGCAGGCAGTTGAGAAGCCTTGCGAAGGAATCCCTCGCCCCGTCATACAGCCGGTCATTCATCGCCGCAATCGCGTAATCACCGCGGTGAACATTGGACGTATGGCCGGTATAAAAGCCGGTTACGGCATCGATCACGCACTGGGGTTTCAGGGTTGTGGCACCGTTATCGAAATAGACCAGTTCCGGATGCGCGGCGAACATCGGAAAATCCCTGCGTATTGCCTGTACATCTATCATAGGGATTCAATCTTCCTTTCAAGTTCGCTCCGCAGAGCGGTGCGGATCTCTTCATTTTCCAGCACATCCGCCACCGGCATCAGATAGCCGGCAGAGATTAATGCCGTGCACTGCTTCATCGTAAGACCTCTGCTCATCATATAGTAGAGCTGTTCGTCATCCACCCGGCCGATCGACATCGCATGGCTTGCCTCAACATCGTTCTCATCAATCAGAAGCTCCGGCAGAATGGTTGTATTCTGTCCCGGCGCAAAACTCATGGCCCGGCTGGTCTGATGACTCACGGAGCCGCGGGCTCCCTTGACGATCTTACCGACCGCATCGATCATCAGCTTTCCTTCCGAAAGCACGACGGCAAAGTTGCGCATCTCGCCATAGGTCTTCGGAGCGAAGTTGACCACATTCATGCGGTAGCTCTTCTTCTCATTGATCAGCGACGCGGAAAGAATCTCGGCTCTCGCCTTTTTCTCCCGCAAAGCCACATAGA
The DNA here is from genome assembly GCA_017536885.1 of Solobacterium sp. Lineage (GTDB taxonomy): Bacteria > Bacillota_I > Bacilli_A > Erysipelotrichales > Erysipelotrichaceae > Bulleidia. The sequence continues at coordinate 16,017 of JAFWCM010000143.1, read as the reverse complement.
TATTCCGTTCGGTTTCACCGCCCGAGCACTCTCCATGAGCGACGGAGAGATGAGCGTTCTCATTTACCTCATAGGATTCATCCGCAGTGAGTTTTGCATGTCCTTCATTCCAGAACACCAGTGATACCTCACTGTTTCTTTCGACATGGGCACGGATCCGCAGACTCTTGGCATGATGAATGCGGAAAAACGCCTGGCATGTTCCGGAAGAAGAGATCGAAAGATCGAGGTCGCGGTCGCTTTCGATCACGAATTCCTCAAAGCCTTCCCTCAGGCGGATGTCTTCACTTACATGAATCCGCTTCATTTTTTCGCCTGAACTTTCTCTGACACAGCGCAGGAGCCAAGGCTCACCCGCGTCTTCTTTTCCGCCGCAGCTTCGCTTGAGGGCTGTACATTATAATCCTTATAAATCCAGTCATAACCTTCCCGGTCAATCCTGCGGGCAAGTTCCGCATCGCCTTCGGTGACGATCTTTCCGTCTACCAGAACATGCACAAACTGCGGTTCGATCAGTTCGTAGAACCGCTCATAATGACTGACCACAATGAGGCTCAGGGGATATTCCTTCCGCATATTGTTTATGGCGCGGGCAACGATATGAAGAGCGTCGACATCAAGTCCGCTGTCGAGCTCATCAAGCATCGCAAGATCCGGTTTCAGAAGTTCCATCTGCACGATCTCATTCCGCTTCTTTTCGCCGCCGGAGAATCCTTCATTGAGGAACCGATGCGCGAGGTCTTCCTTCATCTCAAGATCGCGGATTGTCTTCTCCATCGAGCGGATGAAGGTAAACAGCGGCACCGGGCTTTCGCGTCTGACATTCATGGCAGCTCTCAGAAAATCGCTGTTGGTGACACCGGGAATCTCCTGCGGATACTGCATGGCAAGAAAAAGGCCTGCCCGGCTTCTTTCATCCACACTCATCTCGAGTACGTTCTTGCCGTCCCATGTGATCGAACCGGAGGTCACGCGGTATTTGGGATGTCCCATCACCGCCGCCAGCAACGTGCTCTTGCCGTTGCCGTTGGGGCCCATCAGGGCATGAACTTCTCCCTGCCCGACAGTGAGACTGACTCCTTTGAGTATCTCCTTTTCCTCCACTTCCACATGGAGGTCTTTGATTTTCAGTTCCTTCATTGATATGAACCTTCCTTTGTCCAACACGGATTATATCACAGGGGGGTCTTTGCGTCCTGCAATACACTCTTTCTCTTATTCCGGAAACCCGATTCTCTTTTCTCATCCGCTATCCTTCCTGAACCGCGAAAGTTTGAAACCTTCAGATAAAATTCAGTTATGAAAGCCCTTTCGGAAATTGCAAAGTGTATGGACTGGGAATATAATTGAAAAGCGTTTTTCAATAGGAGGAAACATGAGCAGTTTTGTGAAAAAGAACTGGTTTGTCTGCCTTCTGATTGTCGTGTTTGCGGTCATATCCGTGTATTACATTTATGACACAAACAAAGGCAAGCTGAAGGGAAAGACAAACAACGGAGAAGACGTGGTCTATTCCATCAACAACACCGATACCACCGCGTCAAAGTTTTATGAAGATCTTTATAAAAATAACGGGACAGCCGCAGCGGCGCAGGCATTCACCAGAGCCGTCGTATCCCAGGGTGCCGAAACCACCGAGACCATGACAACCAATGCCAAGGCACAGGCTTCCAGCATCGTCTCCAACTATATGAGCACCTACCCTTCCGAATACAAGAAGGTACTCGATGAAAGCATGAAGGCCATGGGCTACAGCGGCTACGATGATCTTGAGACGTATGTGATCAACTACTACAAGCAGAATCAGATCATCTCCGATTATGCTTCGGCCCGCTTCGATGAGCTCAAGATCCGCAACATCTCCTATCTCCTCGTCAAGTTCGAGAACGGCGATTCCGGTGAAGGAACCCCGACGGAAGATGAACAGAAGCGGATGGATGCGGTCGATGCGGAGATGAAGAAAGGCACTGCCTTCCCCGAAGTCGCCAAGCAGTTTTCCGAAGATCCCAGCACTGCCGAACAGGGCGGTGTGCTCGGTACGGTTGATGTCAACACCACCACTCTGGACCAGGCATTCCTCGATGCGGCTCTGAAGCTGAAGGAAGGCGAAACCTCTGACTGGGTTTACTCCAGCAACTTCGGTTACTTCCGGATTCACTGCAATGCCGCAAGCGAAGACAGCCTGATCAAGGCCTACAGGGAACAGAACAACATTCCCGAAGGCGTCGAAGTCACTAAGGGCGAGGTCTATGAAAGCCTGCTGACAAGCTACGATACCACCCTAGCCGGAAAGGCCATCTGGGAAAAAGCCCAGGAGATTGGCGTGTCCTTCACCGATCCGCAGATGGAAACCAAACTGAAGCAGTATATGGAGGCCGAATAAGATGAATACCATGAAGAAAAGCATTCTGATCGCTTCCGCTGCCCTGCTCTTAGTCGGATGCAAAGATGCCAAGGCAAAGCTTCCCGGCAGTAATGAAACGGTCATGACGGTCGGAACCGCCGCGGTTACCAAAGGTGATCTCTATCAGATGATGTTTATTTCCGGCGGTGCGAGCGAAGTCGTCAACGATGCCAACAAGGTGATCGGTGATGTGGAAATCGCAGTTACCGATGAGATGAGAGAAAATGCCAAGGGCACCCTCGATCTTTACAAGATGATGTACGGCGATGAGTTCGCGACCATGCTTGAAGCTCAGGGAATGACGGAAGATGACTATGTAAACGAATTACTGATTCCTTCCCTGCAGTCCGAAAAACTCGTCGGCAAATATATCGAAGAGCACTTCGATGAAATCACCGCCGCCTATGATCCTATTCAGGCGACAGTTCTGACATTCACCACAGAAGACGATGCCAAGGCCGCCCTCTCCGCCCTTCGCGACGGATCCAAGGACGCAGCCACAGCTGCCAAGGACAACAACAGCTCCTCTGCCGGAACTCCGGAAATCGTCACGATCAACACCCTGAATTACGATTCTTCCGTGCTGTCCGTGATTCGCAGCAGCACACCGGATGCGGGATGGACGATGCTGCCGGGGATGGACGGTTCGAGCTTCTATGTTCTGAAGGTCGATTCCAACAACCCTGCGGACTATAAGGAAGATGTGATCAAATCACTCTCCAATGTCAGTGACATCACCGCCGCTTCCACGGATTACTACTTCCGCAAGTACGGATTCCATGTTTATGACATCGATCTCTACAATGCTCTGAAGGAAAGCAATCCCAACATTCTCGTTCAGTCCAAACCGGCACCGGCACCGCTGCCCCCTGCTTCCAAACCGGAAAGCACCCCGGCAGCCGCAGGCACCGAGGCAAGCGCCGCTCCTGAGGCAAGTGCAGCTCCTGAGGCAAGTGCAGCTCCTGAGGCAAGTGCAGCTCCTGAAGCAAGTGCAGCTCCTGAAGCAAGCGCAGCGCCTGAGGCAAGCGCGAGCCCCGAGCCCAGCGAAGCTCCGGCGGCCGGCACCAACTGATCTCTGACAGGCTTCGATTTCGAAGCCTTTCTTTTTGGTATAATGAGGGACGGAGGAAAAAGCAAATGTGCATATTCTGTGATATCATCGATCATAAAATTCCCTCTTCCGTCGTTTATGAAGACGATGAGGTACTCGCGATTCTCGACATCTCTCAGGTGACGTTCGGTCATACCCTCGTGATGCCGAAAAAACATGTGGACTCCGCGCTTGAAGCAGATCCCGAGACAATCGCCAGAGTTTTCTCCGCCGCCTCTGTTCTTGGAAAGAAGATCAAGGAAAAAACCGGTGCGGTCGGAGTCAATCTGCTTGCCAACTGCGGTGAGGCAGCCGGGCAGACCGTTCCGCACATGCATGTCCATGTGATTCCCCGCTACGGAGTTTCCGATGCCATCGACATCGCCTTCCATCCCTCAGAGAAAAAAGATCTCTCCGAGGTTCTCGAAAAGATCAACGGGTAAGTACCGGCTCAGCCGGTATTTTTATTTTCGCCTAAGGTCTGCGAAATCCCTTTTGGCAAGGTGCAGGAGTTCAGACGCGAAATGATTTCCGGGATTCTTCCATCCAGACCGTCCCGAAAAAACAGTCTGCCGATGACAGACTGTGTGAACAGCATATCAGGAAGCGGGTGTCTCGGACATCTCGGAAGGACTGATATTAAGACGGCTGAGCATAATCTCCTTCGCCCTCTTTTCCAGGGTATCGTCCAGCGGTTCCAGCGCAACATCCCCATGATTTCTGCGCAGAGCGCGCTGAATCATAAGATCGGCGATCTCGGGATTCTTCGGAAGCAGAGGACCATGCATGTAGGTCGCAAGCACCTGTTCGTTCATAAAACCCTCAAAGCCGCTGTCAAAGGTATTGCCATGCCCGTACAAAACTTTTCCAAACGGGGTGGAGACATTTTCCGTCATGCCGCCGTGATTCTCAAATCCAACGGTAAGAAACTTCTTTCCGTCCATCTCCGTTTCCACGGCGATATTGCCGATGCAGCGGTGATCCCGGTCGCTGGCAATTGTATAGTAGTCAAAGAAGGAAAGACACGGCACTTCCTTTCCGTCCTGATCCCGGTAGTACTGTCCGAACATCTGATAGCCGCCGCAGATCAGAAGAAAGGCCGTATTCCTTTTCATGGCCGCCTCGATCCCATCCCGGCGCGAGAGCAGATCTTCGAAGATCAGTCCCTGTTCCCGGTCGGCACCGCCGCCCAGGAAGAAGAGATCATAGTCTTCAATCGTGCGCAGTTCTCCGATCGTACAGGTGTCCACGGCAATTTCGATTCCCCGCTTTTCACATCGGGTCTTCAGCACCTGAATATTCCCCTTGTCCCCATAGAGATCCATCAGATCGTGATACATCCAGAGCAGTTTCAGTTTCATCGCCTGTGCCTCCCGGCCTGTTTTTTCAGCACCGCCCGGGTGGAATGCAGAGCCGTATAGGTTGCCATGACAAAACTCTCCATATTCGCTTCATCAAGCCAGGCAATTGCCTCTCTGTCTCCCTCGATCACCCGGATTCTGTCTTCCAGGCCTTCGTATTTCAGCCGCAGAGCCATATCGTAAGCCCGCCGCCCGGAACAGACAATCGTATGGACGAGCGGGTCATTCAGCCGCTCAAAATGCGCATCCCATATCCAGGAGATGTCGCAGCCGTCAAGATCGTTGTCATTCAGGAAAATGCAGATATTCTTATCCATCGGCTGAGCGGTGATGAATTTCATCACTTCGTTGGCACCGGTCGGATTCTTGACAAGATTGATCGTGCAGGGTTTCGAGAGATTGAACACCTCATTTCTGCCCTCTTTGAGCTTGTAGTTCTTAAATACCTCATCCGCTTTCACGGGATCGAGCCCGCATGCCTTAAGCAGACACAATACGGCAGCGCAGTTGTAGATCGAATAGCTCGAATTCAGAAAGGAATGATAGACATGCCCGTCTGCCGTAAAGGTGCCGTTGTCAAAGTTGACCGAACTTACATAGAGGTCGGGATGAATCTTGCCGAACCCGTCAAACGGACAGCGGAAGCGGCCGATATGAGAATACTGATAATAATCATAGATCAGAGGTCTTCCGCACCGCGGGCAGAATTTTCCTTCGCTTGCCTCATCGCTGATATTGCGCGATTTGATGGTTTCCGCCATCGAGAACAGATATACATGCGCCTTTTTCGCATTGTCCGCGAGCCGCAGGGAATTGGGGTCATCGCCGTTGAGGATCAGATCTCCTTCAAAATTCTCCGTCACCTCCATGAGCTTGCGGATGATGGTCTCAAGTTCCCCCGCCCGATCGAGCTGATCGCGGAAGAAGTTCGTCACCACCAGCGCGGTGGGATGAAGCGTATTGAAGGTCCTGTAGAGGGTCAGCTCATCCACTTCCAGAACCGCCGCATCCGCCTGCACCCGGTACTGATCATCCGAAGCAATGGCGAGCGTTGTCGCAATACCGACATTGAGATTATCCCCGCGGTGATTGCACACGACCTTCAGACCGTTTGCCTTCATCGCTTCGGCGATCAGGTTCATGGTCGTTGTCTTGCCGTTGGTGCCGGTAACCAGCACCGTCCGCCCGGGCATCTGGAATCTGCTCAGAAAGTCCTTGTCGAGTTTCAATGCCAAAGTGCCGGGCAGAGAACCGCCTCTTCCGGCTTTGGAAAGAACTGAGTGAAGCTTCTGAACGAGAAAAAGGTTGATATCCATAGATTAATCCAGATCCGCTTTGTAAAAAGCTCGATTGTCCAGAGAAAACATACGCGGTGTCCACTGACCGGGTTTTACGGTCGCAAGCGCCTGCTTCAGAGTGTTCATCTTGGCATCGATGTTGTCGATGAGAAACAGCGCTTCCGCCTCGGGAATCGCCGGCAGAACCGGAGAGCCGAATTCCTGTCTGCCGTGATGACTGAGAATCATATGTCTCAGAAGCAGGGTCTCTTCCTTCTCCTGCAGGCCGAGGGTTTCTGCGGTTTCCATCAGCCAGCCATGAGCGATGGAAATATGCCCCGTGAGTTTTCCCTCGAGGGTGTATTCATTGCTTACAAGACCGCCGAGTTCCACGGTCTTTCCGACATCATGGACCAGCACCCCGGCAATCAGAAGATCCCGGTTGATCCCCGGATACTGACCGGCAATTGTCTCGGCAAGATCCGCCATGCCAAGGGTATGTTCCGCCAAGCCCCCGAGATAGTTGTGATGAATTCTCGAGGCCGCCGGGTAATCATAGAACTTCTTTCCGGTCTTTTCATGCATGCCGGCCACAAGCGCCTTGAGAGTCGGGTTGGCGATGGAATTGATATAGCCTTTGATGCGGGCTTTAAGCTCTTCGATCTCCACCGGTGAAGTCATGACATATTCACTGAGATCCACCAGATCCTGATCGAGATCGGTAATGCGGTTGACCCGCAGCTGAAGCGCGTTGTTGTAATCCAGCACTTCAAAGGAAAGCTTTTCTACATGCCCCGGCCTGGCATTTGCCATATCCGCTTCGCTGGCATCCCAGAGCTTTCCGTCGATCGTTCCGGTATTATCCTGCAGTACAAGATTCAGATACGGAGATCCCTTCTGGGTGACGCCCTTGACGACGCTTTTGACCAGGAGGTTCATCGTATACCGTTCTTTTTCCTTAAACTCTTTGATTTTCGCCATTAATCCCACTCCATTTCATCCAGTATGACATAGATATTCTCTGGCTGATATCCCTGTGCACTGCAATAGCGGAATACCGTATTGCGCAGCCGGGTGCCGTCATACTTTTTCTCATAGTGTTTCTTTGCCTTGAATGCACACCGCCGCAGGCTGTCGAGCTCCTGAAATTCATCTTCTTCAAAGTTCATGGAGGAAATCACGCGGTCCGCAATTTCCTGACTGTAGCCCTTGACCAGCATCTTTTCCTTTAATGCATGCTTTTTCATCTGCACGCTCTTGTTGCGGATGGAAGAAGATGCGCGGGTGGCAAATGACATAGCGTTATTGAATTCATCATCCGGCTTTTCATCGAGATGTCTTCGGATCATCTCATAGGGAATGCCCTTTTTCTTGAGATTTTTGATGATTCTCTCTTCCCCGAGCAGTGCGAGCTTCATCTTTGAGATGCTTTCCTCGCAATAGCGGTCATCGTTGATATAGCCCTTTTCCTCAAGCTTTTCGACGATGCCGTTGATCACCTCGATATTCAGCGGGGTGTTTTTGGTCAGCCAGTCATAGATCTCCTTGCGGGTGCGGTCCTTCACCGCCACTTTCCTGAGACATGAATGCCACGCCTTGACCGCGGCTTCTCTGGCCTTCAGCGATTCGATCATCGATTCGCTGATGCGCATTCCCTTCCGCAGCCCTTCGTTGAAATAGTCATCCATCGTAATCAGGATGCGCACATCTTCTTTGGAGCGTCCCTGCATGTCGGCGAGGTAGATCTGCACGATGTCATCCTTGACCTGCACATCCTCAACGATCATCATCTCGCTGAAGGATTTCACGGCGTCTTCATAGACTTCCATGACGCGCTCGTAAAACACTTCGCTCGACAGGGGCTGAATCTGCTTCAGGGCAGCTTCCTTCATAACGCGAAGCTCCTCTTCCGGCATCTCGCTCACCCTTCTGAGCTTCTCGGCAAGATCCCCGGCATCCTGGAAATACCAGCCGGTGACGCCGTCGATCAGAAGCTTTTCGAGCACCTCATCCTTCCTTGCCAGAAGCGGCAGACCGCTTGCCATCGCCTCCGCAAAGGTCATGCCCTGGGTTTCCGAGAGCGATGCGCTGGCAAAGAAATCGGCGCTGCGGTAGTAATCCGCGACCTGGTCGGCGGGTTTGGGACCGGCGAACATGACGGTGTCTTCCGCATCTTTTGAAACGACGTATTTTTTCAGCCGCTCAAGATCCGGACCGCTGCCGACAACAAGCAGCCGGATATGACAGCCGTTTTTCTTTGCCAGAACAAATCCGTCGATCACAAGATCAAGTGCCTTCTCTTCGGCAATCCGGCCGAGGTAAATCACCAGCCGCTCCTCCATCGGGATATGGTATTCCCTCCGGATTTCTTCCGTTCTTCCGGGTTTCTGCAGATCGGGATGAAACTGATCGAGAACAAGACCGGTCGGAACAACATGAATGCTGGTGCGGATTTTGTATTTTTCCAGAACTTCCTTGGTTTTGACGCTGGGAGAAATGACGCTGACAGATGCCTCGCCATAGATGCGCGAAAGCCAGGCAACCGCTTTCTGAAGCTGGTTGTCAATGCGCTGGGAATTGAGAAGATTGATGTAGTGCGTATAGTCCTCATAGGAGGTATGATACGTGCTCACCAGCGGAATATTCAGCTGTTTGGAACAGATATGCGCAAAAATCCCGACCCCGAATTCGGTCTGGGCATGTATGATATCAAGATTCAGCTTCCGGATTTCATTTAATGCGTTGACATGAAGCGGCGTCGTGATCGCATATCCGTACAGCCGCTTGAAAGAGATGCCCGCAAGCCGCAGGATGGTGTGATCCTCATTCCATTCCGCCCAGCCGGCACCTTTTCTGGTGCAGACCACAAACGCTTCATGGCCGTGCTTTCTCAGCTCCTGAAAGAGAATATTCGTGCTGTTTGCCACGCCGTTGAGATCCGGCGGGAACGTGTCTGTAAATAATCCGATTCTCATAAATCATCCACATTGTATTATAGATTACCGTTTTGCAACTACAGCCGGTCTGCTTTTTGCGATCAGGAACACAATCGCTCCCAGCATCATGTCGAAGTAGTAGGACATAAACCGCCACAATAACATCACCATCCGCACATCGAGTTCATTGAAGATGGTGGAAAACATGAGTAAGAACGTAGCTTCCGTTCCCCCGCTCGCTCCGGGCAGAGGAATAAAGGCATTGACCATCGAAACGAAGGAACTCAGCGTAATAATGTCCAATAACATCCCCGGATTGACCGGCACATGGAGCGCACGGGCACAGGCATAGGGAATGGAATAGTACACCAGTAACCGAAGCAGATGGGTAATCGCAACCTTGATGACCATGGGCTTGTGATTGGAAAGCAGATCCACCTCTTTCTGAAAGCGCTGCAGACGTTCGTTCAGGGATTCCAGCGCCTTCTCCTTGTCCTTGACAAGCCTTAGTCTGGCGCCGATCGAAATTCCCGAGGTGGAAAGCCAGGTATAGAATTTCGGAAATTTCACCAGGGCCCAGAGACTCACAATCACCGCCGCATTGACCGCAAAGCCGAAGAGAACGATGATGAAGAACTGGGAATACCTGCTGTAGAAGGTATGAAACTTCAGCAGGATCAGAAGGAACACGGAAGCGACCATGGTGGTCTGATAGATGATGAAGTTCATCCAGAGCACACCGGCCGACTCCGTGATCGGAATCCCCTGTTTGCGGAACAGATAGACCTGTGCGAACTGACCGCCGCTTGCGCTCGGGGTGATTTCATTGAAAAATCCGCCGACAAAGGCGTTCTCCACACCCTGAAGAAAGGTATATTCGGGATGCGTCAGATTGCATTCCAGCTTGATCGCAGACCCGGAGAAAAGCCGGATCGAGATCACCATGGCGACGATCACAATCATCCATACAATATCCGCATGTTCAAGCGCAGAAAAAATCTCCTGCGGATTGTCACGGATCGTCAGGTACAGTACCAGCGCAGCCAGTCCGAAGATCAGGGCAATGTTAAAAAGATAACTTGAAAACAGTTTTTTCAATGTCTTCATCACGTTCTATTATACTCTTTTGAAATCACAGAAAACGACTGCCTCCGTGACTCTTGCAATCCCCGCAGAATTTCCTCTGCCAGATGGCGAAGTTTTCAGCCGAGAAGTGCTTTGTCAATGATCTGGAAGTTCGCCCGGTGGATGTACAGGGCTTTGCCGTCGATCATGAGTTTTGTGGTCTTGGGGAGGTCTTCGGGAATCTCCCAGTATACCTTGTTTCCCTCATATACGCATAAGGGCTGACCCATCTGCGATTTGATCACAACCACCCGGCTCTTGCCGAAGCGGTTCTTATAGCCGTTGATCCAGTAGGCAAGCACGGTGTTGTCCGTGATATCCCCGAACTGGGAATGGCTGCTGATAAACTCCGTGGTGGTAAAGTCGAGTTTCTTTTCGAGTCCCTTTTCGGTAAAGAGCATGGTGTCCCCGCAGGTCTCCATCTCCTTGCCGTCAATCGTGACGGTAAGAACGGAAGACATCTCATAATGCCTCACCCAGCCGTCATCGGTAGCGATCATCTCCTCGATCTTGTTTCCGGCCAGCTTGATCTTGTCCCCTTTGGTTGTCAGCGTCAGCTTTCCGTAGTTGTCATAGGTCTCTACGGTAAAGGAAACACCCACCAGATTTCCCTGCCATTCATTCAGTGTCGACTGGATCCCCGCACACCCGCATAACGCAAGCACCGCAATGAGCAGGCTCAGGATCATAAACCGCTTCTGTTTCATGCATATCCTCCTTTCCCGATCCGCTCTTCCGGATCGGTCTTTGATCCGGTAACCCGCCGGATACTGCTCTAATACTGTCAGGAATTTCCGGTTTCGTCAAAAAATACGGAGCGGCCTGCTCCGTATTACTGACCTTCTTCACTGAGTGCTTCCAGTTCCGCGTCTTCCAGAATTCTTCCCTCAAGCACCGCTTCATAGACCCGCTTAAGCTGACGCCCCACGGTTTCGATGGAGCGCTTCTTCGCGATGCGGTATCCCTCCGCTGCGGTCGATGGCAGCGTATGTTCGATACAACCGCGGATCAGATTGACGAATTCTCCGTTGGAAATCCCTTTATAGCATGATCTGCCGTTTTTGAGCCAGGGCTCAAAGACGCCGATATCGCGGACGATCACCTGCTGGCCGCCGGCCAGAGCTTCGAGAACCACAATTCCTTCCGTCTCTTCATACGAAGGAAAGAAGAAGACATCGGCCCCCTGATAGGCACCCTGAATGATCGGTCCCTTGACGTATCCGGGGAAGCGGCAGTTGCTGGGATGATTCTCGATGATCTCATTGATCCTTGCCGGAACCCCCATCATATTGATCTCCCCGAACCAGATGAACTGATATTCCGGAAGCATCTCCGCAACCTTCACGAAATCATGAATTCCCTTTCGCTCAAACGGAAGGCCGACGCCGAGCACGACTTTGTCATTGTCACTGAGATGGAAGTACTTCTGAAAGGACTTCTTCTTTTCCTCATCCGGTCCGTACAGAGAAAGATCCACGCCGTTGCTTACCGGATAGATCGGAAGACGGATTCCGTATTCCCGGATCAGCATCCGTGAGTACGGCGTCGGGGTGATCAGGGCATCGGCTTTCGAATAGAGGTTCACCAGGGTTCTTCTCCAGATCGGGCTCATCAGATTGGAGAACACAAAGCTGTTCTTGAAATCCTGCTCGGTGCTGTGGGCGTGATAGATCACCTTCTTGCCGAGTTTGCGTGCATGGCTGATGATGGACTCGCTGTTGAAATACACCGTGTTGATGTGAAGGATATCATAGTCGTCGTCCCAGGGATCGGTGGTGTATTCCACCCCCGCCGAAGACAGCGCCCGTTTCTGATGATCAAACGCCCTGCCGATGCCGGAGGTTTTAATGAGACTTTCCGCTTCAAAGTAAAGGAGTACTTTCATAGTACTTTCTATTCTAGTACGTTTCTGTTTTGGAATGCGAAAAAAAAGAAGTTCTCAAATGAGAGAACCTCTTTGTGGCATCTTCTGGATCAGCCTTCCTGAATCTTCGCCTTGTTGATGAGCTTGGTGTAGCGTGTCTTGGCGTCGGAGAGTGTCTTGGCAAATGCAGCCTCGGCAGCTTCCTGGCCCTTCAGCTTCGGAAGGTTGAAGTAACGGGCTTCGTTCATGAGGAAGTCATGGAACTTATCCCAGTTCGGCTCCTTGGAGTCGATCTGCAGCGGCTTCTCGAGACGCGGGTCATACCGGTAGAGGGTAACATATCCGCACTCAACAGCAGCCTTCTGCACTAACGGTGCCTTTACGAGACCGCCCTTGATACCCTGCTCTGCGCACGGGCAGTAAGCGATGACGATGGAAGGTCCGTCATAGCTCTCAGCTTCCTTGAGAGCCTTGATGGTCTGTGCCTGGTTAGCACCCATGGAAACGGATGCGACATAGCAGTGACCGTATTCCATGACGATCTGACCGAGATCCTTCTTGGCGAGCGCCTTTCCTCCGGCAGCGAACTTCGCGATGGAAGCAGCCTGAGAGGACTTGGAGGACTGTCCGCCGGTATTGGAGTAAACTTCGGTGTCGAGAACGAGAACGTTGACGTTCAGGTTGTTGGCCATGACATGATCGAGTCCGCCGTAGCCGATATCATATGCCCATCCGTCACCGCCGACGATCCATACGGACTTGCCGACGAGATCACGTTCCATGTCAAGGAGTTCCTTGACTTCGGCAACCTTGCTGGCCTTGAGATCAGCGACGAGCTTGTCCTTGATGGCACGCTGTTCGTCACGGTTGTCCTTGGCAGCGATGTACTTCTCGAAGTCAGCCTTGAGTTCCGGCTCAACCTTGTCGAGGTTGTCTTCCATAATCTTCAGGATCTTGGAAGCCTTGAAGGTCTGGGCAATCGCCATACCGAAACCGAACTCGGCGTTGTCTTCGAACAGGGAGTTCGCCCATGCGACACCGTTGTTGTCCTTGTCGGTGACAAACGGAGTGGACGGTGTGCTGGAGCAGTAGATCATCGTACATCCGGTAGCGTTGGCAACGAGCATGTCCTTACCGAACAGCTGGGATGTCAGACGATAGTACGGAGCTTCGCCGCAGCCCGGGCAGCATCCGGATACTTCGAAGTACGGCATCATCAGAGATGCGCCGATTACGGTATTCGGGTTGCCGTACTGAGACTTGTACTCGGTTTCCTTGTAGAGGTAATCCGCAACCTTGTCCTGATTGAGCTGGGTGTTGATGCCGGCAGCGGTCAGAGCCTTGGTCGGGCAGACGGTAAGGCAGACGCCGCAGCCTACGCAGTTCATCGGGGAGAGCTGGATACGGTATACAAGACCGTCTTCCTTGGCGCCCTTGTAAGCAGCGGTCGGTTCCTTGACGGACCATTCTGCACCTTCTTTTGCGGCGATCGCAGAAGCGTTGGCAGCTTCTTCCGCATTCAGAAGGAACGGACGGATGGTAGCATGCGGGCATGCGAATGCGCACTGACCGCACTCGATGCACTTCTCGCTGTTCCATACAGGAACATCGGCAGCGATGTTTCTCTTCTCACGGAAGGAAACGTTCTCAGGGATGGATCCGTCGAGGACGCCGTACTTCAGGAAGCTGGAAACAGGCATGTCATAACCTTCGAGAGCGTTGATTCTCTGCAGGTTGTTGTCAAAGTACTCATCACCGGTCTTGGTGATCAGGCTCTTGTCATAGGTCAGGTTCGCCCATTCCGGCTTGACGGTAACTTCGACAAGACCGGTGGAACCGGCATCGATCGCAGCGACGTTGGCGTTGACGACATCTTCACCCTTGCGGGCATAGGTGTGTCTTGCGCTGTCCTTCATGAGTTCAAGGCTGGTCTCGAACGGCATGATCTGCGGGTTGAGCTTGAAGAATGCGGACTGCAGGATCGTGTTGGTATGACGGCCCATATGGCATTCCGCCGCAAGCTTGTTGGCGTCGATGATGTAGAACTTCGCCTTCTTCTCGGCAAGTCCTGCCAGCATTCTGTTCGGCAGATGATCGCCGATGCTGTCTGCGTCAAATGTGGTGTTCAGCAGGAATGTTCCGCCTTCCTTGAGGTTGCGGACCATGTCGAACTTGAAGCAGTAGCTTTCGAGCGAGCAGGAAATGAAGTCTGCCTTGTCGATGTAGTACGGGCTGTGGATAGGGCTGGCGCCGAAACGCAGATGGGAGCGGGTAACACCGCCGGCCTTCTTGGAGTCATATGCGAAGTACGCCTGGCTGTAGAGATCGGTGTTGTTTCCAATGATCTTAACGGTGCTCTTGTTGGCGCCAACGGTTCCGTCGGATCCAAGACCGTAGAACAGGCAGGATGTGTAGTCCGCATCAACCTTGATTTCAACCGGTGCAAGAGAGAGATTGGTGACATCGTCATCGATACCGATTGTGAACTCTTCTTTCGGATCATCCTTCTTGAGTTCTTCATAAACGGCATTGATGTGAGACGGGTTGGTGTCCTTGGAGGAGAGACCGTAACGGCCGCCGACAATCGTGAGGTCCTTATGTTTGCGGAGAGCATAGCATACGTCAAGGAATAACGGCTCACGGGCACCCTGTTCCTTCGCACGGTCGAGAACGGCAATCTTCTTCACGCTGGCGGGAAGAACTGCCTCGAGATACTTCTCGGAGAACGGACGGTACAGATAAACCTTGATGAGACCGACCTTTTCGCCGCGCTTGACGAGGGTGTTGATGGTTTCGGTGATGGTGTCGGTAACAGAACCCATCGCGATGATCACGCGCTCAGCATCCGGAGCACCGACATAGGTAAACGGTGCATAGTCTCTTCCGGTGTGCTCGGAGATCTTCTTGAAATACTTGTTGGCAACATCGGGGATGCTGTTATAATGCTCGTTCTGAGCTTCCGCTGCCTGGAAGTAGATGTCATCGTTCTGAGAGCCGCCGCGGGTGATTGCGTTGCCGTGCGGGTTCAGAGCCTTGGCGCGGAATTCCTCGAGCTTCTCCATCGGGAGAAGGCTCTTCAGGAAGTCATAGTCCATGACTTCGATCTTGTCGATTTCGTGGCTGGTGCGGAAACCGTCAAAGAAGTGCATTACAGGAACAGAACCGTCAATGGCAATGAGGTGCGCAGCGCCAGCGAGGTCCATGCAGTCCTGAACGGAATGGGAACACATCATGACGATACCGGTCTGACGGCATGCATAAACGTCCTGATGGTCACCGAAAATGGAAAGCGTGTGGGTTGCGAGTGAACGTGCCGCAACATGAACAACACCCGGAAGAAGCTCGCCCTTGAGCTTGTAGAGGTTCGGGATCATCAGAAGAAGACCCTGGGATGCTGTGAATGTAGCAGCGAGAGCGCCTGCCTGCAGGGCACCGTGTACGGCACCGGCTGCGCCGCCTTCCGCCTGCATTTCAACGACTTTTACCTTGTCGCCGAATACATTGGTGCGGCCGGCAGTAGCCCATGCATCAACATTCTCTGCCATCGGTGATGACGGAGTGATCGGATAGATACCGGCGACTTCTGTAAACGCATACGCACTGTGCGCAGTCGCGGTGTTTCCATCCATGGCTTGGAAAACCTTTTTCTCTTGACTCATATGTCCTCCTGTTTTTTCCGTGATTAATTATAGAATAGGAAAACCGGGTTTATCCATGAATTTTGGATGAAATCGGCCCTGTCGGGCCCGTTGTCACGGGTCGGAACGTATGCGTTTTCATAATTTATGAAAATTTGTAACAAGAATGACATGAAACCAAAGAAAAACCCGGTGCGTTGACCGGGTCTCAGCCTTGTCCCATCGATTTCATTACCGCCCGGATCTGCGCTTCGCTGGGCTTGCGTCCCATCTGCATGAACATCGCACGGATCTGCTTTTCGGTAATCGGAGGATTCTCCTT
>JAFWCM010000142.1 GCA_017536885.1 Solobacterium sp. | reverse complement strand
TGTATCACGATGTCTCGGAGATCATCACCGGCGATATGCCCACCCCGGTCAAATACGGCAATGACAATATCCGCACCTCCTACCATGAGGTGGAGGATAATGCCAAGAAACGCCTGCTCACAAAGCTTCCCGAAGATCTGAAGCAGTATTACGAAGAGATTCTGATGGAAGAAAGCAAAGATGAAGCCGACAAATATCTGTATCTGCTCGTCAAGGCGGCAGACCGGATGAGCGCCTATATCAAATGTATCGAAGAGCGTCAGGCGGGAAACAGGGAGTTTGAAACGGCGCTGAAAAGCACCGAGAAAAAACTCATGGAGATGGCGGAAACCTGCCCCGAAGTCAGGGATTACATGAATGATTTCCTTCCCGCCTACGGCGAAACTCTTGACACCTTGCTCGGGTAAGCGTTTTCATAATCGAAAAGGTTCGCTATAATACAGACAAAAGACAGGACGGTCTATGACGAAAGAGAGACAGAAGCCGGATCAGGAGTATCTGGTTCTCAAAAAAGCGTACGAAAAGAATCGGATCATGCAGGGCGAGGATCACCCCGACACACTCGCTTCTTTGGACCGGCTTGCGGATTATTATGACCGGATCGGCGACTATGACGCGGCGATTGAACTGGAAGAGGAAATGCTCACCAAGCGCAATTCCATGTTGTCTTCCAGTGATGATGCGGTAATCGACACCTACAGCAGGCTTGCCGGATATTACTCGCACCGCCGCGATTTTCCGCTTGCGCTGCGCCTGGCAAAACACGCCCTCAAACTGCGGAAGGAAACCCGCGGTGAGGAAGATCCCCTGACATGGAATGCGGCGGGACGGCTGGCCAATATCTATGCGGATGCGGAGATGTTTGACGATGCGATTCTTGTCTGTGAAGAGATCAAGAAGAAACGGGAAGCCATGTATGGCGAAAACAGCCATCAGGCTGCCGTGAGCGCCGATAATCTCGGCAGCTATTATGCCGGTAAGGGAGAACTGGATGCGGCGATCCGCTATGGCAAGGAAGCCATGCACCGCTATTATGAAGCGGAGGATGATCCCTCCAATATTCTCAAATGCGCCGACCGTCTTTCCGGCTATTATACAAAGCTGAGAAGATATGATGATGCGATCAAGGTGGAGCAGGAAGTTCTCGGACAGATCCGTGAAGAGCTCGGGGAGAACCA
Source organism: Solobacterium sp. (assembly GCA_017536885.1). Classification (GTDB taxonomy): domain Bacteria; phylum Bacillota_I; class Bacilli_A; order Erysipelotrichales; family Erysipelotrichaceae; genus Bulleidia. The sequence goes on along the minus strand of JAFWCM010000142.1, from coordinate 1,523 downwards.
TCCCGATACCATCACGGTGCTCAATAACCTCGCTTATATCTACGGCCGTTCCCATGACAACAACAGAGCGGTCTCCTATGGCTTGCAGGCGTATGAAAAATGCCGTGCATGCTATGGTGATGATCATCTGGAAACGCTGAAGGCGGGAAGAAATCTCGCCGGTTATTACCGGAATGCCGGCTACTATGAAAAAGCCATTAAACTGGGAGAGAAAAATCTCGAATCTCTGCGCGTTCTGTACGGGGATCTCGCTCCCGAAACGATTGCGGAGGAGATGGCTCTTGCGGAATGCTGCGGAAAGATCAAGGATTCCGGAAAAGCGATTTATTACTGTGAAGACGCTCTTGGCCATCTGAGAGAATCCCTCGGCTTCAAGGATCCGATGACCCTGAAGGCAATCAGTGCGCTTTCCGATTACTATCTTCTTGACGGCAATATGGAAGAGGCGATCAGCCTCAAAACCTATGTCTTTGAAAAGCGGAAGGAAGTGCTGGGAGAAGACCGGAAGGAAACCCTGCGGGCAGCCGCAAGGCTGATCTCCCTTCTGATCAGTGACCATCAGATCGAACCGGCTCTCGACCTTGCCAATCAGTATTTTGATAAGATACGAAGCACCTTCGGAAAGGTGCATCCCATAACAAGAACGTTCCTGCAGGATGTGCGGCGGGGACTGTCGGAATATGATCAGAACAACGGAGGATAAACTGTATGGATGAAAACAAACGTCCGGAAACCATGGAACGCATTACCACACCTGAGCTTGCGCAGGCATTTATCGACCGGGAAATCGAAAAGGTCAGAAATCAGGTCAAAGACGGAAAGGTGCTGCTCGCGCTGAGCGGAGGAGTGGATTCCTCTGTTGTCGCAGCGTTGCTCATCAAGGCGATCGGCCGCAATCTCGTCTGCGTGCATGTCAATCACGGATTCCTCAGAAAAGGGGAGCCGGAGCAGGTGATCGAAGTGTTCCGGAAGGAACTCGGTGCCAATCTTGTCTATGTCGATGCATCGGAGAGATTCCTGGAGAAAGTTGCCGGAGTCAGCGATCCGGAAGAGAAGCGTCATATCATCGGTGAAGAATTCATCAAGGTATTTGATGAGGAAGCACAGAAACTCAAGGGTATTCATTTCCTCGGTCAGGGAACCATCTATCCGGATATTCTCGAAAGCGAAAAGGGCATCAAAGCCCATCACAATGTCGGCGGTCTTCCTTCCCAGATGGATATGGAACTCGTTGAGCCCGTCAAGCTTCTCTACAAGGATGAAGTCCGTGTGGTAGGCAGACAGCTTGGCCTTCCCGAATCCATGGTTGACCGTCAGCCGTTCCCGGGACCGGGTCTTGCCGTACGCACTCCCGGTGCGATTACAAGAGACCGTCTGGAAGCGGTGCGGGAATCGGATGCGATTCTTCGGGAAGAATTTGCCAAAGCCGGTCTTGCCGGTAAGGTATGGCAGTATTTCACCATCGTACCGGATTTCAAAACAACCGGCATTCAGGATGGAAAGAGATCGTTTGCCTGGCCGGC
>JAFWCM010000014.1 GCA_017536885.1 Solobacterium sp. | reverse complement strand
TCCGCTGCCATCTGGGCAAAGGCGGTATCCGCCCCCTGCCCGATTTCCGTCTCCGCCAGCTGAAGCTGGAAGGAACCGTCCTGGTTCAGCACCATGCGGCAGGAAGAGGATTCCAGGGAAATCGGCCAGACGCCGGTGTTGTACCAGAAGACCGCCATTCCAATGCCGCGGCGGATATTGCCCGTCTGATTCCGGTAGGCTTTCTCCTTTGCCTTGTAATCGATCGCCGCCATCGCCTTGTCGAGGCACTCGTTGAAGGAATCCGAATACAGGCGGTTCTGGGAGAAGGGATCGTAATACCCCTGCTTCATCAGATTCTTCCGCCGGAATTCCAGAGGATCGGCGCCGATCGCGGCACAGACATCTTCGGTATGCGATTCCACCGCCCACATCGCCTGGGGGATTCCGTATCCGCGCATCGCACCCGCCACCGGCTTGTTGGTAAAGACGGTATAGGCATCCACCAGTACATTCTCGCATGGATAGAGCTGGGGGAATGCCCCGGCGCCCTTGGCGCAGATGCTGTGGCCATGGGAGGCATAGGCTCCCTGATCGGAAAAGGCTTCGAGCCGCCTTGCCGCAAAGGTGCCGTCGGGTCTTACCCAGGAGATGATGTGACTTCTGATCGCATGGCGCACACGGGTGTTGACAAAGGTCTCTTCCCGCGGCACATCGAGTTTGACCAGATGCCCTCCGCACTTCAGGCACAGCCAGGCACAGAGCGGTTCATAGGTCGCATCCTGCTTGTTTCCGAAGCCGCCGCCGATATATGGCTTTTCGAGACGGATCATGCCCCAGTCCATGCCGAGGGCCTGGCCGATGATCCGGCGGACGATATGGGGAATCTGGGTCGAGGTCACGACATGGAGGCGGCCGCCTTCCATCTCGGCAAAACAGATGTTGTTTTCGATATGGCAGTGCTGCACCGTCGCGGTGTCATACCAGCCTTCCACCTTGATGAGACCCGGCTCCTGAATCGCCTTTTCATAATCGCCTTTGGTGATCGTGGTGTGCTTGAGCACATTGCCCGGATAGTCCTCGTGAATCTGCGGCGCATCTTCAGCCATGGCATCCAGGACATCGAGCACAAAGGGATACTCCTCATATTCGACTTTGATCTTCTTCAAAGCCTGGGCGGCGGAAACCTCATCTTCCGCGACAACCGCCGCAATATCATCGCCATAGAAGCGCACCCGATCCGTCAGAACCCTGCGGTCGGCGATATCCTGATGTTCGGGGTCGGTCGACCAGGGATGGCCGGCGGTGGGATACAGATGGGTTTCCCTGGCATCGAAGCAGGTCAGAATCTTTATGACGCCGGGAATCTGTTCGGCTTCCGAGGTATCGATCGAAAGTACCCGGCCATTGGCAATCGTAGAATGAAGCACGCGTGCGATATACGCACTGCGGTCGCAGAGATCATCGGTGTATTTTGTTTTTCCTGTCACCTTGTCATAGGCATCAATGCGTTTTACGCTTTGTCCGGTATACACAGGCATTCCCTCCCTTCCGCATATTTTGCGATGAGACAATTCAGATCAAGACCGAGGTTCACGGCCTGTTCCAGCCGCTGTTTCAGCGTGAGTTTTCGAAGCGTGGTGAATCTTCTGTCCGAGATCACAACGGCATCGAAGGCATAGCCCGGCTCGAAGCTGCCGACCTTTCCGAAGAAGGCGCCGCCGCCCTTGGTCGCAAGGTAGAACGCTTCCGCAAAGGTCAGCGCTTTGGCTTCCTGATCGATCAGGCGCCAGTACAGCTTGGACATCTGGATCGTATCGGTGATTGCCCGGAACATCGACAGCGACATTCCTCCCGCCACATCCGTGCCAAGGCCGATCCGCATTTCCTTCTGCAGATACTTCCGCACCGGCGCGATCCCGGAGCGGATATTCATGTTCGAGTTCGGACAATGGGCGATAAACACTCCGTTCTTCCGCATCAGTTCAACCTCTTCCGGGTTGGAGTAGATGCAGTGGGCCATCACCGTCGGGACATCCTTTCCGAACAGCCCGTATTTCTCATAGCCTTCGCCGTAGAACGAGATATCGGGCATCAGCTCCAGCACCCATTCCCCTTCCTCGGGATTTTCCGAAAGGTGCGACTGCACCGGAAGATGGTGTTCCCGCGCGACGCGGCCGAGCTCCTGCAATAGGTCATCCGTGCAGGTCGGAATAAAGCGCGGGGTGATGATCGGAAAGGTATGATCAAACTTTTTCGCCAGCGCTTCCTTCACCCAGAGTTCGGTATTCTTCACCGCTTCTTCCGTACTTCCTTCATTGAGGCTGTCGGGAGAATTGCGGTTCATGTTCACCTTGCCCACATAGCTGACAATTCCGGTGTCCTCGAGCTTCTCCATCAAAGCAAGCGTTGCCTCGCGGTGAATCGTCGCAAAGATCAGAGCTCTTGTCGTAGCGCTTTTTCTCATGCTTTCGGCAAACAGGCCGTATGCCTTTTCGGTATAGGCAGGATCGGCGAATTTGCATTCCTCGGGGAACGCCCAGTTCTCAAGCCAGTCCAGAAGTTCCTCATCCATGCCCATTCCCCGGTAGGCAAACTGGGAGGCATGAGTATGAAGATCACTCATTCCCGGCATGATCAGCGCATCGGGGAATTCCTTCACGGGCAGGCCCCGGTATTCCTCGGGCAGTTCGCTGAAAACTCCCCGGCAGATTCCGTCAACGGAAATAACATAACCGTTTTCCAGCGTCTCGATCTCCCCGAGCACAGGTGTATGACAGATATCACCTTTCAATATCAGACAATTATTCATGGCTGTATCTCCC
>JAFWCM010000141.1 GCA_017536885.1 Solobacterium sp. | reverse complement strand
CCTTTCCTATGGGATGCCGATTGCCCTATGCTTTTCATCCCGGATTTCAGCGTTGGCGCCTGCGTATACTTTGCACAGAATTCGCGGGATTCAACTTTCCAGCCGTGCTATTTCCAGCGGCCTCCAGGGTTAACCGTTCGGTTCCTCTCTTCTTTGCTGATTCGGCCCTTTCCGACTCGGAACCGCTTTTCTTCGGACCCGTCATCGTGATGATTCTCTGACGAAGATCTTCTCTGCAGTCGCTGAATGTCTGACTGTGTGTTCTGAATCCGCCGCTCTGTGCTTCTGACAATGTGTTCTTTCTTCTTTCGGTCTGTTCTTTGTCTGGTCCCTGAAAAGCAGTATTCTCTGATGAATCATTTGTCTCAGCAGATATGCCTGCCCCGCAGGCATGTTTGTGCCGGCTCATGAAAGAATACGGTAAAATAAAGCCGGTAATACCTGCATGCAAAAACAGGAAAGAAAGAGTCTATGATAAACAAACTGCGCAAAGAGATTACAGAGTATTTCATCGGAAAAGAAGAGGTCGTAAAGAACGTTCTGATCTGCCTGCTTGCGGGCGGACATGTTCTTCTGGAAGATGTTCCGGGAGTGGGAAAAACAACCCTTGCCAAAACGATTGCCGGTTCGGTTGACTGTTCTTTCGGGCGCATTCAGTTCACTCCCGACACCCTGCCGGGCGATGTGGTCGGGGTCTCCGTATACAACCCCAAAACAAAGGAATTCGAATACCGGGAAGGCGCTGTGATGCGTCAGTTTATTCTGGCGGATGAGATCAACCGCACTTCTCCGAAAACCCAGGCCAGCCTTCTGGAAGCGATGGCGGAAGGAAGCGTCACGGTTGACGGCATCCGGCATGATCTGCCCCAGCCATTCATGGTCATCGCAACCCAGAATCCGATTGAGTTTCTGGGCACCTATCCATTGCCGGAAGCGCAGATGGACCGTTTCATGATGAAGCTCTCCATCGGCTATCCCGATGCCCGGGAAGAAAAGCGGCTTGCCCGGATGTATGCGGAAGGCAGAATGGATGAACCGGTCAGAAACGTCATTACCGCCGAAGAGCTGATCGGCCTGCGGGAAGAGACAAGAAGAGTTCACATCAGCGATGCGGTGCTCGGCTATATTCAGGAGATTGTTGAGCTTACCCGAAAGGAAGAGCGCTTTGTGCTCGGGGCAAGCACCCGTGCCACGCTGTTCATGGTGTCCGCCTCCCGCGCCTGTGCAAAACTGGAAGACAGAGACTATGTAAAACCGGATGATATTCAGCAGGTTGCGGTCAACCTGCTTCATCACCGGCTTGTTCTGACATCCGAGGCGATGCTCAGTCATGACAATGTGGATCAGATTCTGAACGATCTGATCCGGCGCGTTCCGGTTCCGAGAGAATAGCATCATGAGACGCAGCCGGCTGATTCTTCTTGCATTGTGGCTTCTATCTCTCGCGGGGATCTCCGTTTCCGGCGGTGAGATCACCTATGGTCTTTTTTTCCTGCTCACCCTGATCCCGGTCCTTGCGCTTCTGTATATTTTTCTGGTCATCCGGCTGTTTAAAATCTATCAGAACGTGGAAGAGAAAAGCCTGGTCGCTCATCATCCTGCGGTATTTTCCTTTATTCTGCAAAACGAGAGTCCGGTTTTCTTTTCCGGGGTCCGGGTGCTGTTCTATTCCTCGTTTTCCGCGATCACCGGTCTGGATGATCAGATCGAATACGAACTCCATCCCCATTCCGGCATCCGCCGCAATACCGATATTATCTGTCAGTACCGGGGAGAATATGACATCGGAATCAGGACGATCGAAGTCACGGATTTCTTTCGTCTTTTTACCATTGCCTACCGCAATCCGAACCCGAAGCAGGTTCTCGTAAAACCGGACATCATCCGTCTTCGCCAGCTGAAGAGTTTTGATATTCCCCTTTCCTCGATGAAGGATTCCCGGGTTCGACCGAATGAACCGGATCTGCTTCTCAGGGAATATGTCAGCGGCGATGATCCGCGCCTGATCAACTGGAAGGCAAGCACCCGTTCGGATCAGCTGCTGGTGCGGCAGCGGATCGGCGAACAGGAGACCGGCATCGGAATCCTGATGGAACCCAGACGCTTCAGTAAAGCACCCCGGGAATATCTCGAACTTGAAAACAAACTTCTGGAAACAGTGATCGCTTTGAATCTGTATTTCTTTGAGAATGACATCCCTTCGGAAACCTGGATTTACGGAAAGCAGTTCGAATCCTGGCATGTGACAGGAGAAGGCGGCTTTGACGCCCTCTACGAAAGGCTGTCCGCCTATCGGTTTGAACCGGCCGGCAGCTGTGAACTGCTGTTTGAAAAAACCCTCCGCAGCACCGGCATCTTTGATAAGAATATGATCATCCTCGTGATTCACGAATGGAATTCTTCCGCACTGGAGTTTGCCCGCCGGCTGAACCGCAGCCAGGTGGCAGTGCATGTCTGTATTGTCGGGGAAGATAAGAACATCAAAGAATCAGGCCTGCCGCATACGAAACTGATCCGGATTCCTGCCGACGCGGATCTCAGCGAGGTGTTGTGATGACCGGCATTCTCTATGATTTCATAACCGCATCGATTCTGAGCATCGCCGTCACCGGTTCGGTTTTTTCGATCTGGCCGGCGGGCGGATTACCGGACTGGTATCTCCTTCTGCCGCTTCCGGGAACGCTTCTGAGCGTGCTCTTCCTGCATTCGAACCCCCGGGGAAAGATCATCCTCTCGGGACTGTTTTTCGCGATCGCAGCCGGTACGGTGCTTTCCCGCGGGGAAGTCTTTCTGAACGGACTGACACGCACCGACCTTTCTTCTCTCTGGATCCTGGCCGGAAGTGTTCTTTCGGTTCTGTATGTCAGGCTCATGAAGCGCTTCCCCATTCTGCGTGTGCTCACCTTCCTTCTGTTCATCGCCTTCCCTTCCCTCTGTCTCCTCCGCCGTCAGGCATTATCCAAACCTGCGGTTCTCATGATTCTGCTGTTTCTGGTACTCTCTGTCATCGAATGGATTCAGGGCTGCTGGAAGAAAGAAGGAGATACGGACAGAGAAAAGCATACACTGCTTGCGATGCCGTTTCTTGCCGTTCTGTTTCTTTCTCTCTT
>JAFWCM010000140.1 GCA_017536885.1 Solobacterium sp. | reverse complement strand
GCTCTTTGCGGCTTCGGAAGACGGGGTCTTGATATACTGCGCTTCATCGAGCACCTCATAGTCAAAGACCTGATCCTCATATTCGTGAATATCGCGCTTGAGCAGATCATAGCTCGTGATGCTTACATCATAGTTACTGACGCCCGCGATGGCGGAGCGGCGCTCCTTCCTGGCGCCGGCGATCAGCTGGACGCTGAGTTCCGGGGCAAAGCGGCGGAATTCCTCCGCCCAGTTGTAGACGAGAGACGCCGGGCAGACTACCAGGGAATGACAGGAGCTTCCCTGCTCTTTTTCATACGCGAGGACGGAGATCATCTGCAGGGTTTTGCCAAGACCCATATCATCCGCAAGCACACCCGCAAACCCGGCGGTCTTCAAGGCCATCAGCCACTGGAATCCCTCTTCCTGATACGGTCTCAGCTTCCCCTTCATCGAGGCGGGAATTTCGAATTCATTGTCCCGGTAGGAGGAGACGTTGTTGATGAGGTCACGGTAGCTTCTTCGCCGCTCCAGGGCGAACGCCTCCTTCTCCTCCATCATCTTGTCAAGATACAGGGCGCGGTAGGCGGGGATGTGAATATTCCCCTCCACAAACTCGCGCAGGCTGATGTGCAGGGTATCGAAGAGATCGCTCAATGTCTCCAGTTCCCCGCTGTCTTCGAGGCTCAGAAACTCCCCGTTTCTCAGGCGGTGGTACTTCTTCTTTTCCCGGAAGCTCTTTAATACCTCGAGCAGTTCTTCCGGCGTGATGTCGTCGGAGAGAAGTTCGAGATCCATGACATTGCTTTCCACCGAAACCCCGAAGCGGAAGTTCGGCTTCCGTTTCAGGCGCAGGGCGCGGAAGCGGTCGGTCAGCTGTACTTCGCCGATTCCGGCAAGCCGGTCCACCCCTTCGGAAAGGACGCGGTAGACCGTGTCATCTTCCCGGTCGGCGTAGAAGATATTGGTATCGATACAGGGAAAGTAGCTCTTCACCACTTCCGCGACACCGTCTTCGGCGCTCTGATCGCGCCAGGCAAGACCGCTGCCGCCGTTGTCGGTCAGGATTTTCTCCTCGTCGTTATAGAGGACCCTTACATCCGCAAACAGGGTGTCGGGATTGCAGTCGAGGTAAAAGCGGAACTGCGCATCCGGCGGGACAAAGGCTTCGCTTCTGCCTTCGGTCCTGTCCACGATCGCTGCGACTTTTTCCAATTGCGGAAGGATGCGGTGATAAAACTGCGCCAGGCCGGTGCGGCCGATCTGAAACACATTGGAATCGGTATCGTGCATCACTTTTAACATCGGCTGAAGAACATCCGCGCACTCTTTTTCCAGGCGCATCAGCTGGCCGTTTGTGATCACATAGACCGCATTGGTTCCGAAGAGCACATTGGGACAGCTGACCGTCATCCGAATACCGTCAAACGCTCCGTTTCTCTCATCCATCGTTTCCAGAATCACCGTCGGCTTATAGGTCCCTTCCGTCAGAATCAGCCGGTCGTTTTTTTTGCTCGTGCGGTCGCGGTAGGTAATCGGAAGGCCTTTGCCTGCCTTTTCCTCAAAGAGGCGGTCAAGCCTCGATGCGCTTAACGGCAGGCTTTCAAACCCGGCGCTGAATTCCGGCCGTTCGGCTTCGAAGTTTCGGTCCTCGGCAAATCCGACCGCCATCTGAAACAGGGGATCATCGCTTTCTTCGATATCCACGGCAGAGAAATCCGCATCCAGCGTATTCTGCGAAAACTGCTGTTTATTCTTCCAGGCATTGATCAGGGCCAGAAGATCCCGGATCACATACATCTTTTCAAAGCCGCCCCGAAACCCCAGGGAGAGTCTGCCTTTGCCATAGATCAGGCGCGGTTCGACATGGAAGCTGCGGGTGCTTTCGTTATTCTCTTTCCACTCGCTGTTGCGGTAAGCCGCGAACATCATCGCGGTGTTTCTCGTTGTGGCATCTCCTATCCCTTTGCCCCGGATATACGGTTCAAACAGGATCAGCAGCGCCAGAAGATGTTCACAGATCCGGTTTCTTCCATAGCTGTAGATATTGCATGCATAACAGGTGGCAGACTGAATCGACTGACCGGAGATCAGAAGATTGAGCTCCTGGTCGATATGAAACCGGGAATTGCTGACAGAGCGTCCCTCCACCCGGAAGCCCTCTTCGCTGATGCCGAGATTAGAGATAAACGTGCGCTGGGCCCGGATCAGTTTCACCTTCCCGAGAGACGCGGCTTTTCTTGCCCTGCTCAGAAGTTCATCGCTGATCGTTTCCTTTTTGAGCATCGCGTTGAAATCATAATAGGTATAGGGATCCTTATAGCTCAGGGAAAGCGCATTATTGCTTTCCGCAAACAGCGGAGCGGATTCCGGGGCGCCTTCCTCTTCAAACAGGGATAACTGCTCTGCCCCTCTTAGTCTCGAGGCATCCAGGGCATAGTTCGCCGCAGCCCCATGACGGCAGTTCACCCCGCATTTGTCACAGATGGTGAGTCGTCTGTTCTCAGAATCGAGAATCAGGACATTGTATTCCTCATCACCTTCACTCACAATCCAGTTACAGCTGTCGTAATCCTCTCGAAGCAGCGCCGCCCTGCCCTCAGCAAACAGCTGTTTTCCGAGGGCTGATGTCTCCGGATCATATGTATTCTGCCAGTTTTTCAAAACAGCCACCTCCGTTCGACGCATTGATCAATCCATATTACAATGGATTCAGGGAAAAGCATATGATCAATCGATATCACATCTTTGTTGAAGGACGGGTTCAGGGCGTCGGATTCCGCGGTTTCTGCATGTCGCATGCCTTAGAACACGGACTGACCGGCTCGGTCAGAAACCTGGAAAACGGGCTGGTCGAAATTTTCATCCAGGGCGAGGAGGCCGACTGCAAAAAATTCCTCCTCGATGTACAGAAAGGCGACCGCTTTATCCGCGTCGACAACATCTCCGTTAAAAAAACAGCCGTCGATCCGAAGGAAAAGAAATTCCGTTACGAATTCGGCGGCTGGGGATGGTGACTCAGGAGAGTTCTCCCATGGCCTCTTTCTGTTGGAAGAAAGAGATCCCCGTCTGTTCAGCGGCGGCTTCGGCTGCCGCTTTTTCGATCAGCGCTTCCAGGCGGATGACTTCATTCATCATCTGAATGCGCTCTTCTTCACTTCTGTGGGTAAGCATCCCGTATCCGTTGTCTCTTCCGTAGAACCGGGGCAGCCGTTCAAACCCCGTTTCGAGAATCGCGGCGGTTTCCGGGGACAGGCGCTTTCGGAGCGCCTGATACTTGATAAAATCATTTCTTCCCTGTTCCATCATGCATAAGCGAACCGACCACGACGGCTTCATCGCCTCGCTCTTTCTCTCATCGGGGTAGATCAGGAAGGTATCGCCCGATTCGAAATGGGGGTTGTCCGCTGTTTCGTTGAGGCCGTTGGGCCAGGCGTTGTATGCCCAGCGCAGAAAGCCGTCAAATCCCCTCGAAGCGGCGTACAGCATGGTCCAGACCGATTCGGCCGGATCACTCAATGCAAAGGCGCTCGGGAAGGTCGTGGAACAGTTGTAGAGCGTGGTTTCCTTGCCCAGCTCTCTGCGGTGGTCAAGAAACACGTCCAGATCGCCTTCCTCCTTCGGCAGGGATCCGATCGAAATAGAGATGGTGTCGAAGATATCATAATATTCGATGTTGTTGGGGATCGCGTTGATCGCCGCCCCAAGCCTGATCGCTTCCGCCCCCGGCACCTGTGACAGGAGATCTTTCACAAAGCCGATCTCGCTGATTCCCCGCTCATCCACAAACAGGCACGCTCTCTCGAGCCACCCCTTTTCTTCCATGTGGTCAGTGAAGGCGAAGAGAAACGACTGCCAGGCATTGTTCCACTCATAGGTTCCCGGCGCGTAGCTGACCCGTCCCGGCACATCCATATCATCGTAGATGATCAGGGCGTTGTCATACGGCAGGATCGAGAAACACTCGATCGGACCGTTGATGCCGAGGGAATCACAGAGTTCCACCCAGGCATCGAAGGCGGTGAAGTCAAACCAGAGATTGCCCGATCCGTCCCGGTTCCATTTCACCAGGGAAGGAGAATCGTAATTGGTCTGATGGGCCCAGGGCTCATCGCTGATCGTGCAGGTGATCCGGTTTCCGCCCGTCCGGGCATAGAGTGCCGTCTCCTGTTTCAGCGCGGCAAGATGGGCAGCGCCGAAGGGCTCGGAATCATCGATCAGATCATATCGGAACAGTGAGGAATACGGATACTGCCAGAGATCGAAAGCCATGCCCGCTTCCGCAAGCGAATACGGCGTCACGATCACCGTGATCGAAAGATCATAGTCGAGCCCGGCATGCACGCTGATGAGGCCTTCATACTTTCCCGCCGGCGCATTTCCGGTATTGATCGTAATCCAGAAATACGAGGGCGTTCCGGCATGAAGTTCCGCTTCCTGCACCCCGCTCAGGATCCGGTCATACACCGTCTCATGGGGAAGACCGTTATTTTCCCCAAGGCCGAGACTTGCAGTTACTCCTTCCAGACGTCCGATCGAAACCGGAATCTCATCTGTGCCTTCCGCCGATTTCAGCGGTTCGCCGCTGATCTGAACTGCCTGATCGCTGTCCGCTTCGACCGCGACTTTGAGAAAGAGACGCTCTCCCTTCCATGCGGTCAGCACCGCCTCCGTTTTTCCTTCGAAGGGATAGGCGCTTTCGGCATAGGTCCGGGCACCGGAATAGGTGAAGTTTACCTTCATTCCCTCCCCCTCGGCAGAAACCGGAAGGACGCACGCGAGAAAGAGAACCAGAACCGGAACTATCCAGAGCCTTTTCATGCTTTGCCTCCGAAGACCTCATCCGCATAGCGGACGGTTTCCATGGCATCTTTCGCATAGCGGTCGGCACCGATCTTCTCCGCATACTCTTTTGTGAGCACGGCTCCGCCGACGACGATCTTCGTATCGGGACAGGTCTTTCTTAACAGCACGATCGTCTCTTCCATCGCTTTGACAGTTGTCGTCATCAGGGCGGAAAGCCCGACGAGCCGGATCCCTTCTTTTACGGCGGTATCGGCGATGACTTCGGGATCGACATTCCGGCCAAGGTCCAGTACCTCATAGCCGTAGTTTTCAAGCATCACCTTAACGATGTTCTTTCCGATATCGTGGATATCCCCCTTGACGGTGGCGAGAATCATGCGGCCGCGGGTTTCCCGCACGGTGCCGCTCATCTTTGCCTTGACTTCCTCAAAGGCTGCCTTGGCGGCTTCCGCCGCCATCAGAAGCTGGGGAAGATAGATCGTCTTCTTTTCAAATCCCTGCCCCACCGCGTCTAACGCCGGAACAATGCAGGTATTGATCACTTCCAGCGGTTCCTTTTCGGCAAGCTCCTTCTTTGCGGCCTGTGAAGCCGCTTCCTTCATTCCCCGCTCCACCGCTTCCTTCAAAGAGAAGACGGTTTCGCTTTTCATTGCCGGAGCCGATGGCTGATCATTGGAACAGGACTGAATGTATTTCTCGAAGTTTTCATCTTTTTCCAGAAGCGCAAGCGAACTGCGGAAGGAGCTCATCATCATTTCGTTATTGGGATTGATGATCGCCGCCGAAAGTCCGTTCTGCAGTGCCATGGCAAAGAATGCCGCGTTGATCCTTTCCCGCATCGGCAGGCCGAAGGAGATATTCGATACGCCGAGAATCGTATTGCCGCGGTATTCGCCGTGAATCCGGCGGATCGTCTCGAGGGTGATCTTCGCCGAATCGGGGCTCGAGCTCACCGTCATGGCAAGGCCGTCAATCACGATATCTTCTTTCGATAAGCCGTACTCTTCCGCGGCTTTGTATATCTTTTCCGCGCATTTCAGCCGCCCTTCCGCGGTTTCGGGAATCCCCTCTTCATCCAGGCAAAGTCCGACCAGAACCCCGCCGTACTTTTTCACTAACGGCATCACCGCCCGGATCGTCTCCTCTTTGGCCGAGACCGAGTTGATCATCGGCTTGCCGTTGTAAATCCGCATCCCCGCTTCCAGCGCTTCCGGATCGGAGGAATCCAGCTGTAAGGGCAGAGAGGTTACGCCCTGCAAGCGCAGTACGGAGGTGCGCATGATGCGCGGTTCATCAATGCCGGGCAGGCCGACATTGACATCGAGGATATCCGCTCCGGCTTCTTCCTGAGCGATTGCCTGCGAGAGGATATAGCTGTAATCCTCTTCGCGAAGTGCCTGCTGGAGGCGTTTCTTGCCGGTCGGATTGATCCGTTCGCCGATCACCTTAGGAATATCGCCGATCTCCTGAATCACCGAGGTTCCGCTGACCAGGGTTCTCTTTTTGTTTCGGCAGGGAATAAACGGCACATCATTGAGAGAATCGATTAATACCCGGATATGATCCGGTGTGGTTCCGCAGCAGCCTCCCAGCGCCGAAGCGCCGCAGTCGGCGATTTCCCTCATGCAGGAAGCGAATTCTTCCGGCCCGACATCAAACACGGTCTGCCCCAGGCGGTTGGTCCTGGGCAGTCCCGCATTGGGATTGACCAGCAGCGGTACGGTGACGATTTCACTGAGCCGCTTTGCGATTTTTGCCATTTGTCTTGGACCCAGGGAACAGTTGAGTCCGAAGCCGTCGACGCCAAGGCCTTCCATCATCACCGCGGCGCATTCACAGCTGCCTCCGGTAAGAAGCTGCCCGCTTTCATCAAAGGTCATGGTCAGAAAGACCGGAAGATCACAGTTCTCCTTGGCCGCAAGCACCGCGGCCTTGGCTTCCAGGGTATCGTTCATGGTTTCGATCATCACAAGATCGGCTCCGGCCTTCGCCCCGGCCCTTACCACTTCCGCAAATGCCTCCACCGCATCTTCAAAGGCGAGATCTCCCATCGGCTCCAGCAGCTTTCCGCTCGGTCCGATATCGAGTGCCACATAGGCATCCTCTTCCCGCCCGGCCAGTTCTCTTGCCTTTTTTGCGTTGGCCACCGCCGCTAAGACGATCTCTTCGACCTGATCGGGGAAATGAAAGCGCGAAGTGCCGAAGGTATTGGTGTTTACGATATGGCTTCCGGCCTCATAATAGGCGCGGTTCAGGGCGATGACTTCTTCGGGATGGGAAAGATTCCAGAGATCCGGGTGTTCCCCGGGTTTCAGGCCTCTTGCCTGCAGGATCGTTCCGCTGCCGCCGTCAAAAAACAGGCGTTCCTTTCCGATTCGTTCCATCAGGGGTTTTCTCATGATGTTTCCCTCCTATAGGTGCAGGTGTCCTTCGCTTCGCAAAGCGCACAGCCTGCTTTGATTTCTCTGTTCTCTTCTGTTTCTCTGGGAGCGATGCCGATAAAGGCCGTGATGGATTTGCTCGGAACCATCAACAGGCTGTCGTTCAGCCGGACGCCGATTGTTTTCGGCATGTCGAGTACAAGGCTGAAGTACTTCTGCAGGTCCAGGGGAAGATCCCCGTATCCCGGGGAGAAGCGCGGCCGCAGAGACTGGCCGTTATCTTCGGCTTCTTTGCGCAGCTGTTCGTTGACTTCATCCGCAAAGCATTCGATCATCGCCGCTCCCGCCGCCTGACAGATTGCCGCATCGCTCATCGAAACCGCTTCGGCGCGCTGAATCAGGCGGTCGCATTCCGGGCCGATCGTCGCCGCAAAGAGAATCACCTCTTCGCAGCCGTCCAGATTTCTGGCAAGCCCACGGGACTCGATCAACCTGTCTTCGATGCAGGGAAAGCCGTTTTCAAAGCGCAGCGGAAGCCGGGTTCCCGTCCAGCGGGGATGACAGGATTTCTCCAGCCGGGCCGAGACCTCGCGGATTTTAAGACGCGTGATCTCATCCGCCTGTCTTCCGCCGAAGCCCAGAAATCTCTCGACAAGCGTTTCATCTATGGTCATTTGATGATCGCCGAGATATTGGCGAGGATGCCTGCGGCAACCTCGGGTTTGTTCATCGAATAGACGTGGATGTGGCGGATATTGTTGGCGATGAGATCGATGATCTGTTCGCTGGCGTAGATGATTCCCGCCTGCTTCAGGGCATCGGGCTGATCGCTGAAGCGGTCGACAATCGCCGAAAAGCGAAACGGCACATGCGTCCCGGCCAGAGCCACCGCTTTCCCCAGCTGTTTGGGTGCGGTGATCGGCATGATTCCGGGAAGAATCGGCACGTTGATGCCGGCTTCTCTTGCCCGGTAGAGGAAGTTATAGAAGACGTCATTGTCAAAAAACATCTGGGTGGTCAGAAAGTCGACGCCGGCGTCCACCTTCTCCTTCAGATAATCAATGTCCTTCCGCCGGTTGGCGCTTTCGACATGGCCTTCCGGATAGCAGGCAGCCCCGATGCAGAGATCACTGCGCGAGCGGATCTCTTTAATAAGATCGCTGGCGTGCAGGTAGTCTTCACTGCTTCTTCCCCCTTCCGGGACATCGCCGCGAAGAGCCATGATATTTTCGATTCCCTTCTCCTTCAGAAGATCGAGCTGGGAATGAATGAAGGCACGGTCGGAGCACACACAGGTCATATGGGGAATTACCGTGACGCCCTGAGTTTCCATCAGGTCGGTCGCGACTTCCACCGTCATCCGGGAAGAGGAGCCTGCCGCTCCGTAGGTCACGCTCATAAAATCGGGTTTCAGCGCGGCAATTGCCTCGGCGGCTTCCAGCACATTCTGCATTCCCTCCTGTTTC
>JAFWCM010000139.1 GCA_017536885.1 Solobacterium sp. | reverse complement strand
TTCCGTATATGATGTCCTTATACCTGTCAAAGTGCTCTTTCAGTCGTTTATTGACAAGGGCAATCTGTTCATCCCGGGACATATCTTCGGTTCCGGTCTCCCGGCATACATTGATAATCACGGTTTCTGTCGGGTTTTTGGCAAGGAATTCCTTCAGAACCTGCATAACATCGTCCAGAGATCTCTCCGTGCCGGTTCCATAGGCAAAAAAGCGCATATTCACATTGACGATCCCGAATAATACAGAATTATAGCTTCCGTGAACCAGCCAGAGATTTTTGCCGTCATCTACGGTTTTGCGTTTTCCGTCCTTTTCATCCGCCTCTGCTTCGCTCATCCCTTTCTTCGCTTCGTCTTCCGTTCTCATGCGGACTTCATGATCATTGGAAAGCCTCAGGTCCAGATAGCGGATCCCTATTTTCAGCTGTTCACTGATCCGAAGTGACTGACATTTTGCGAATTCAATACCATATTCATCAGTGAACGCATTGCCGCACCTGACCTTTGAAGTTCCGGAATCATGGGTTCCCGGCAGATTGATCTCAGAGATCCGGCGCTGATCCGCAATTCCGGACATCCAGTTCGCGCCGGTAAGACTATCGGGATCCACAGGCTCTTCCGCAGACACCCCCGATTCCCGTCACTGCAAGCATTCCGATGATCAGTACCAGCAGTGTTATCAGCTTTTTCAGATTATTCATATCATGGTCCTTCCCGCCGGCAGGATATCGCCGTATTCTCTGCATCATCCGCCGTTTCTCCATATACTGCCCGATCTGGTCAAATCATCGCTGAGAACCCCCGATGATCTGAACTCATCTGTTTTATTTACCTTATTTTATAGTCCGGCAAGAAAATGATCATGTGAATTAAGAGCTTTCCGAACCCCGCAGCAGAAAAAAGAAAAAAACAGCAAGAGACGCAGGGAAGCGTTCGGGAAAATCGGTTTCCGGAGGTTCCTCAGCTGCGGTGTGCCTGTTCGCGCCTGAACTGACTTCAAATTCGTTTACGATCCCTCGTTATTCCCTTATGTTCCATGGAGAACAGTATTACAATGATTCTGTTCGAAACACGCCGTGTTTCGCTTTTGAGGTGAAAAAAGAGGATTGCCTGTCCATACAGCCAATCCGCACCTTACTTTGATTTGTATACGCAGAATATTCCAGTTCTGCAGGAAGGAGAAAAGATGAAAAAACTGATGAACTTGGTTCTTACCCTGAGCCTCGGCATGATGATGGGATGCGGCTCGGGAAACTCCGGCAGCGCCCAGGCCACCGCAGCCCCCGCTCCGACCGAGGCGCCCGCTTCAGCCGCACCGGCTGCCACCGAGGCACCCGCAGCCGAAACCGGCACCGAGATTGACCCGCAGAGTGTGGACGGCGAACTTGTGATCTATACCTCCATGTATCCGTTTGCGATTGAGATGATGGATGAGGCGATCAAAAAGAAGTTCCCGAACCTGGTTCCGGGCAATGACGGCAGCTTCTTCTATTACTCCGGCACCAGTGCCCTGATTACCAAGATCTACGGCGAAATGGGTGAAAATCATGACCAGCCGCTGGATGCGGATATGTTCATGGTCGCCGAACCCGCGTTCTCCCTGGAACTGAAGGATTACGGCTATCTCCATCCGTTTGAGATTCAGAACCCGGATCAGCTGCTTCGGTTTGATTATGACAAGGATGGTTACTGGTATCCGATCCGCGTCCTGAACATGGTGCTTGCCTATAACCCGGAAATGGAACAGAGCTGGGCGGACAAAGGCGTCACGATTCCGAAGACCTTCAAAGATTTTGCCTATGATCCTTCTCTGAAGGGCTATATTTCCATGAGTGATCCGACCACCAGCGGCTCCGCCTATGCGACGGTTGTCTCGCTGCTTGACAAGTATGGCGAAGAATATCTCGACAAGCTCAACGAAAACAAGGTCATGCGGGAATCCGGCTCCACTGCGATTGCCAAGCTGCAGAGCGGCGAATGCGCAGCCATCATGATTCTGGAAGAATCGATCCTGAAAGAGCTCGACGACGGACAGAAGAAGGGCACTGAAGTAACCAATCTCAAAGTCATCTATCCCGATGACGGCGTGGTTCTTGTTCCTTCGACCGTTATGATCGTGGCGGAAGAGTATTCCAAAAACGTCAACACCGAAGCTGCGGAAGCGATTGCGCAGTGGATGCTTACCGAGGAAGCCCAGGACATCATCATGCAGGCATACATGCATTCCGTCCTCAAAAACCAGACCAAATTCCCTGCCAATTCCATCGACACCAATGAACTGATCAGGAAGGATCTCGGCGTCGACTGGGAGAAGGCATATCATCAGAGAGAAGAAATCAACAAACTCTGGACTGAGAAGATCACCCAGTAATCTCTTCGGGACCGACTGCGATGGAAAAGAATCCTTCTAAGCGCATCTCTTCATCCGCAGCAGTAAAGACAGGACTTACAGTCCTGTTCCTTTTCAGTGCGGTCCTCACGTTTCTCGGCGTCCGCGGAAAGAACATCTCGGAATCCTCCGGCTTCAGTTCCCCGAAGAGCTACAGTGCGATCTATCATCTCGCCAATGACGCGGATTCCATCTGGAAGGAAGCGATCCTTCCCTCTCTCGAAGAGCTCGAAGAAGCACAGCGGCAGTCCGTTGACCGCACTGCCGCTCTTCTTTACAGCGATCAGATGGCGGAAGAATACAGCGGTGAGAAACCGGCGGTGCTCTATAAGACGCTGCTGCTTTCCTATCAGTTTTCCGGTCCGAATCTCTCCAGCGCCCAGAAGAAGCGGATCGCTGCTCTGAGCAAAGAAGAAGCGCAGAAGCTGCGGCTTGATCTCTTTCAGTGCATTGCGGATGAAACCGCTCCGGTTCCTTCCCTTGCCGAAAAGAATGTAAGCGGCTTATCCGGAAATGAACGGTCAGCGATGTTGTTTCAGGTGTTCTTCACCAGCGCCGCGGCCGGCAATGCGGACTTCAATTCGCATGTGATTCTTCTCAAGAAGAGCGTAAGAGGAAAAGACCTGCAGAAAAAAGCAGCCGCCATGGCGGCGGAAGGTACCGTGAACTTCCTGATGCAGGGAATCATCAGCCGCAGCCGGACGATCATATTGATCGGAGTGCTGCTCATGATCGATATCGTCATGGCCGCATGCATGATGGCAGCGGAATCGCGGTGGGAGTTCGATATCAAGTGGGTTCTGATTCTTCTGATCATCGATTTCCTGCTGGTGTTCCTGATGCTGCCGATGGTGCACATGTTCGCTTCGGCCCTGTTTCCCGACGGAAAGTTCTCGCTCGATACCCTGAGGCGGCTGTTTACCTACCCGATGAATCTCGAAGCGGTCAAGAATACGATGATCGCCTCCATCCTGACGATGATCTTCGGCACATTGATCGCGTTTCCGCTGGCGTTTCTCGTCGGGAGAACCAACCTGTACGGAAGGAAGTTCTTCCGCACCCTGTTTGTGGTCACCTATATGGTGCCGCCCTATGTCGGCGCCATGGCGTGGCTGCGATTAATGAATCCCAATGTCGGAGCGATCAACATTGTGCTTCGCCGTCTGTTCGGGCTCAGTGACATGCCCGGGCCGCTGAATGTCTATACCCTGCCCGGCATCATCTGGGTTCTCACCACCTTCTATTTCCCCTATGCGTTTATTACGATCAGCCGGGCGATGGAAAAGATGGATCCCACCCTGGAAGATGCCAGCCGCATCTCCGGGGCTTCGCCGATGAAGACGATCTTCCGGATCAACCTTCCGCTGATGCTGCCGTCACTGCTTGCCGGGGCACTGCTTGTATTCATTAGTGCCGCAAGCTGCTACGGAATTCCCTCCATCATCGGAAAGCCCGGAAATGTCAATATGGTCACCACCCGCATTATCGAATACACCGCGCTCGGCCAGCAGGGACTCAAAGACGCGACCGCCCTCTCGGTATTCCTGATGGCGGTGGCCCTTCTCATCCTCATGATTTCCGATGTCGTCCTCGCGAGAAGACAGTACATTACGGTATCGGGAAAATCCGTGACGCCGACGATCATCGATCTGCGCTCGATGCGGATGCCGCTCACAATTGCTGTATCGCTGTTTGCGCTGATTGTGATCGGGCTTCCGTTTATGACCATTATCCTGACCTCGTTTAAAACCGATGTCGGAAAGAGCGTCCTTGCCGCAGGCAACTTCACCCTGGCCAACTGGAAGATGGTCTTCGCAAACAACGAGACGATCCACTCTCTGAAAAACTCTCTGGTCTATGGTCTCATCGCGGCGACAGCCGGGATTGTGATCTCGATCGTGATGAACTACCTTCAGCACAGAACTTCCATCACCGGCAAATCCATTCCCGCATTTCTGATCACGCTCGGCTCGGGCACCCCGTCGGTGGTGATTGCCCTGGGGCTCATCATGACGATGCGGGGCACGTACGGCGTCAATATCTACGGCACTGCCTCGATCATTGTCATCGCCTATATGGTCAAGTATCTGATGATGGGAATGCGCACGGTTTCTTCCAGCATGAGCCAGGTCCATGCCTCGCTCGAGGAAAGTTCGCAGATCTCCGGTGCAGGGTGGCTGACGACCATGCGGCGGGTCACCGGACCGCTGATCTTCCCGTCCATCGCAGCCGGCTGGTTTCTGATCTTCATCCCGAGTTTCTATGAATTGTCCATGACAACACTGCTCTATTCGGGATCCACCAAAACGATCGGATTTCAGCTGTATGAATACTGGACGTTCACCAGCCAGACGATGAGCTGTGCGATGGCAACAGGCATCCTGCTGTTCATTGCGGCACTGAATTTCATCCTCTCCCGCATCACCGGCGGAAAGTTCTCTATCTGAGGCAGAAAGGAAACAGTTATGGGAACCGTTGCGTTAAAGCATATTGTGAAATACTACGGGAAAAACCTCGTTGTGAATGATATTGATGAAGTCATTCATGACGGAGAGTTTGTTACGCTTCTCGGTCCGTCCGGCTGCGGGAAGACGACCATTCTCCGCATGATTGCCGGCTTTGAGAAACCGTCTTCCGGAGAGATCTGGTTTGATGATCAGCTGGTTGCCGGCGGGAAAACATTTCTTCCCCCGGAAAAGCGAAATATCGGAATGGTATTTCAGAGCTATGCGGTCTGGCCGCATATGACGGTATTTGAAAACACGGCATACCCGCTGACAATCCGGAAACTGCCGAAAGAGGAAATCCGCCGCAAGGTGGAGAAGACCCTGGATCTCATGCATCTGAGCCAGTACGCGGACCGTACGCCGGATCAGCTCTCCGGCGGCCAGCAGCAGCGCGTAGCGCTGGCAAGAGCGCTGGTAGGAGAGCCGAAGCTGCTGCTTCTCGATGAGCCCCTGTCCAACCTCGATGCCAAGCTCAGGGAATCGATGCGCTTTGAAATCAAGCGGATTCAGAACGAGCTTCATATCACGGTGCTCTATGTCACCCATGATCAGACGGAAGCGATGTCCATGAGCGACAGAATCATCGTCATCAATAAAGGGGTCCGACAGCAGGAAGGAACTCCGGAGGATATCTACAAGCATCCCGCCAATCCCTTTGTCGCGGATTTCCTCGGCAAGGTCGATTTCTTCCGGGGAAAGGCAGAGAACGGATCCATCACGATTCCGGAGATGAAAAACCAGACGATTCCGTATACCGGCGAACATAGGGGAGATGTCTATGTCGCGGTGCGGCCGGAGAATATCATCTTCAGTGAAGGCGGCGAACTCAGCGGAATTCTCGAGGTGCAGTATTATCTCGGAGATACCGCCAATTTCCGGGTCCGGGTCGGAAACAGCCTGGTGCGGGTGATCACCGACGGACATGCCTATCACTCGGTTCGGGAAGGGGATCCCGTACGTCTTTCGATCCGCGAGTTCATTGTCTTCCCAGATGACGGATCACTGGAAGAAACGCTTCAGATCAAAACCTGATGTCATCATAAAACAGCGGCCGGTATACAGCCGCTGTCTTTTCTTATGCCGAAACTGCCTGCACTGTCATTTCCCGGCGGTTTGCCCGCTGCCGCAATGCTTTATTCAGCGAAGCGCCGAGGAAGAGAATCATGATGATGGTCTTCAGCCACATGGCCGTTAAGAAGATCGAGGCAAACGATCCGTACAGCGCCGAGGCATTCCAGAAGCCGGAAATAAACCATTCGAAGATCGAAGAGAAGATGATCCACAGCACCGTTGTAAACACGGCGCCGGGAACCTGGTTTCTGAGCTTATGCACAGTTCCCTGCAGAAAGGTGTAGGTAAGCCATACCATCACCCCCATGGCGATGATCGTGATTCCGCTGCCGTCCTTGAGAAACTCATGGATCACCTTATAGAGTTCCGGCATCCTCAGAAAGATCGCAATCTTTCGCCCCGCATCTTCGAGCGGGGTGCGGAAAACGCGGAAGATCAGAAGACAGGCAATCATCAGGATAAACAGCACCGTATAGACCATCGCCGCCAGCCGGTTCCGGACGATGGATTTTTTGTGTGCGCTGATTCGCATCAGACCCTCCTGGATCGCAAAGACGCCGTTGGATGCGGACCATAACAAGCTCAGCAGGGAAACCGAGACAACCACCGTACCGGTCTTCGGATTGACGAGGTTGATCAGATCATTCACCATGGACTGAATCAGAGACACCTGAGGAATCATGCGCAGTAATGACTGCTTAAAGCTGTACAGATATTCCGAAGGCAGAAAGTTGATCGAGCCGGCAGCCAGGGTAAAAAACGGAACCATGGCCATCAGGATATACAGCGTCGCATTGCCGGAGTAGATACTCATTTCATTGCCGTCGAAAACCTTCCAGGTTTCCATTGCTATCTGACCCAGAGTTCTGAACCGGTCCCGGAGGGAATCCGAACCGCTCTGTTCTTCTTTTTTCTCTGTCGTTTCGGCCATGCATGTTTTTCCTTTCCCACTCCTCTATTCTGCGCTATTCCTCGGATTCCGCAAAGTACGTATCTTCAATGGCTGTGCCAGTAGTTCCTCTCCTCTTCCATCGTTGTCTCTTCCCTGTGGCCCGGAAGAATCCGATAGTCGCCTTCCAGCTCTTCCGTCATTCTTCGGATCGATGCGATCAGCCGTTCTTCATCGCCGCCGGGCAGGGTGGTCTTTCCGTGTCCGTGTTTCAGCATCGTATCACCGGTGAAGATCACGCGGTCCGCAATCACAGCCAGCGATCCGTCGGTATGTCCCATCATGCCGTAAAACCTCATCTTCAGCTCATCCATCCAGAGTTCATCGCCTTCCTGTACCAGAAGGTCGGGATTTATCGAAAGAAACGGGGTTGTCACATAGGGACGGTCATTGATCAGATCGGGATGAACCAGGCGCTCCGCATCCGTCTTCGAGATGATGACCGGCACATTGAAACAGTCCCGCACCGCCGGCAGGGCGAGCACATGATCCGCATGTCCATGGGTGATGAAGATGTATTTCAGAGTCGCTCCGCTCTCCCTGATCCAGTGTATGATCCCCTCGGCATCGTCGGCCGGATCGATCAGTACGGCATTGTTCTTCTCGCTGATCAGAAGATAGACATTGGTATGACAGGCACCGATGACCCGCTGTTCGATTCGCATGTGCGCTTCCTCCTCTGCGTTTTCTTTTTGTAATTACCACCATTGTAATCTTCTCTTCTTCCACTTTTTTCCCCGGTATGAAAGATCGGTGCGTTTTTGTGCAGATCGTATGGACAGGTTCCTCAGCCATTCAGTAGAATATCGGTATTTCAGAGAAAGGAGGCACGGATGGAATTCTTCTGGTATATCATCGCTTCGGTTCTTGCCGGCATCGGCACCGGGCTTGCGGGTCTGTCCGCCGCCACGGTCATGGTTCCGATCCTGATTGTCCTGTGTCCCTCGTTTCAGGGCGAAACCGGTGCGTATCAGGCAACGGCCATTGCCCTTGCCTCGGATATTCTCGGATCCTTAGTGACAACCATTACCTATGCAAAACACAGAAACATCGATCTGAAGCGGGGATGGATCATGTTTGTCTGCATTGTGATCATGTGCACGTTCGGCAGCTATGCCGCTTATCTTGCGGGCAATACCGTGCTGAGCAGCTTTACGCTTTTTCTGACCTTCTTCATCGGAATCCGCTTTCTCATCAAGCCCGACACCAGCCGCAGAAACCAGGCGAAGAAAGGCGAAGCCCTGGACTGGAAAGGCGTTCTCATCTCCCTGTTCTTCGGAATTACAATCGGCTTCGGCACCGGGTTTGTCGGAACCGGAGGGGGAATGATGATGTTAGTGGTTTTTACCGCCTTTCTCGGCATGGAACTAAAAACCGCGGTGGGTACCAGCACGTTTATCATGACCTTCACTGCACTGATCGCTTCCCTCAGCCATATCCTGATCCACCCGGCAATCGTTCTTGAAAAATGGAATGTCCTTCTCCTCTGCATGATCACCGCTACTCTGGCAAGTCTCTTCTCCGCCCGCTTTGCCAACCGCGTCAGCTCCCGCACCGTAGGGTTAGTCACAGGTGCGGTCCTTACGATCCTCGGCGCAACGATGCTGGTGCTGTACTACCGGGATGTGCTCTTTTCCATTCCCCTGGTATCAGAGACACTGCAATGCTTTCTGATATTTCTTGCCTATATCATCCCCTGTGTGCTTGTCATCCTTCTGATCCGCTTCTTTACCGACTGCCCTTCCTTTGTATACCGGAAGATCCTCCATATCGTGGCGTTTACCTGCATCTCCCTGATGATCATCACTGCAAAGAGCTGGCAGGCGGCTTCTCTCACCTCGGTACTGATCGCCGTATTGATTTATCCCATTCTTCTGATCTTTGAAAAAGAACCTTTGTATGCAAGGATCCTTGCGGAAAAGCGGCCAGGAGAAATCAAGCAAAGCCTGCTTTTGCTCTTCTTCATGTTCGCCTTTCTCACTGCTGTCTGCTGGGGGATGTTTCATCAGCCTGCCCTTGCGGCTTCTTCCATCCTGATGTGGGGTGCGGGAGATGCGGCTGCGGCTTTGGTCGGGATCCCTCTCGGCAGACATAAAATCACCCTTCCCGGCACCGACGGAAAGAAATCCCTGGAAGGCACGGCTGCCATGTTCGCTGTTTCCTTCCTGGCGGGTCTTCCGGTTCTTCTGTTCATCCAGAAGCTGCCCATGCCCCGGGCGATTCTCTGCACCATGCTCGCATCTTTCGCCGGCGCGCTTACGGAGCTGTATTCTTCCAGCGAACTGGATACCGTCACCGTTCCCGTTGTCATCGCGGTAATTCTTCTGCTCACTTCCCGCATCGGCTAAGGGGTTATTCTGCATGCATATGCCATCAGAAAGAAACAGACAAAACCGGGAATATGATGAAACAGTTTACTGCAATGGAACTGTTTTTTCAGATACCATACGGATATATTCATGCATGTAAGAAGAAACCCCTCAGATCAGCTTCTCTGTTCCGGAGACCGATACGGATCGTTAAGAAAAAAACCGGGTGCACAAGGCATCCGGATTCGATCAAACCTGCATGAACTGGCTTTGGAACAGTTCTTTCCGCTGAACAGAGGAATACAATCAGCTATCGTATTCCACGTCTAAACTACGGAAACCCGCTCATGGGTTTTCATTGTCTGTTATTCTTCGGCGTAAGATCAACAGGAAGTCAGCGTTTTATTGTTCTTTGGCGCTCAGCAGACGTCTTCTCTGACCGGCGCTTTTTCAGCTTCTTCCTTTTTGACTTCAGGAAATCTGTCTTTGTAGAGTTCTATGAGCTCATTGGCCTTGTCGTACCAGCCGTTCAGGAAGAAGCTGCAGCAGTCCTCGTCAACTTTGTAGTAGTCGAGGCTTTCCTCTCCGATTCCGCAGGCCCGGCAGCCGGCACCGCAGGCAAGCCGGTATTTGCAGTCATGGCATTTCTCATTGTGCCGGATGCATTCTCCCATTGTGACATTGCACATATCGCGGTAATGCGACTTCGTCAGGATTTCACTGAGATCCTTTTCCAGAACGGATTCAAATGCCGCATCAATCGCGGTTCCGCCTATTGTCATGCAGGGAAGCACCTTGCCCTTCGGGCTGATGTACATGCCGGTCTTGATCATACCGCATGCCTTCTGTTTTTCCGCGCCTTCCTTTCCGCTGAATTTCTGGCTCGGAATCATAATGGCTCTTCTCTCTTTATTGAGATCGAGCAGGGAGCACAGCTGGGTGGAAACCGGCGCACCGTCTTCGAAATACTGCGGGAGATAGCGGACGATCTCTTCGAATGCTTCATCATGGCTCAGGAAATGTTCGGTTTCATTCTTCCATCTTCCGGTCGGAGAAGCGACATTGATCTTTACATGAACCAGACCCAGTCCGGCCAGGAAGTTGATGTTCTTACGAAGATCCTTGTAGTTATGCCGGTGCAGGCACATGGAGGTGCTGGTCTGAAACCCTCTTTCTCTCAGAAGCTTAAACGCACGCACCGCCTCTTCTTCGGCACCCTTTTCCCCGCGCAGCCAGTCATGCCAGCCGATGCCGTCAAAGCTGATGTGGAATGCCGGATGCATGTTTCTCTTCTCGAGTTCATCAAGAAGATGATCATCGATCAGCTTGCCGTTGGAATACAGGGTCTCAAGATACATGCCGCGTTTCTTTATCTCATCGAGGATCTCATAGAAATGCGGGTTTACAAACGGTTCGCCGCCGGTGATCGAAACGGCCATGACGCCGTTGTCCGCCAGCTGGTTGACGATCCTTCTGCATTCTTCTATGGTGAGATCTTCCCCCTTGTAGTCTGGCGCACTCATGAAGCAGTGCCGGCAGTTGTAGTTGCAGCGGCCGGTAATTGACCACTGCACCGATTTTTTGTACATGCCGGGATACTTGACGTATTCCTGATGCGGTTCCAGGCGCTGTGTTCCGTCAGCGGGAAGGGCGATCTCAATCTTTTTGAGCCGCTCCAGCATCTTTTTCTGTTTCTCGGTGAGATTCTCCTCATCGATATCGTGTCTTCCGTCGAGGGCATAAACGACCCGATAGGTTTCCTTATCAAAGAAATCGGTGTAATTCGGATTGGGATAGCGAAGTGCAAACGGCAGTCCGTCCCACCCGCGCAGTTCAAAGCCTTTGTTCAGAATGTAATAAGCCATTGATTCTCCTCCACAGACACATAACGAAACCGGCACGTACAACACTTTGTTTATTCTTTACCGGATACGGCATTTCAGTTCTGTCCGGACACCTGTCCTTTGCTTATCATATATGATTTTCTGCCCGATTTGTCAGTTTTGCCTCTTCGAACCGGTTCTCATCGAAAAACATCACACAGCCGGTTCAATAAAACATCCCGGCCTCTGCCGGGATATGATTCGTCTCTTCTCACTTCACTAACATCTTCAGTTTTCCTGTCGCCGTAAGGGAAGTGATCAGCCTTCGATTCTCATTGCAGCACCTGCAGACACCGAAGAAAAAATGATTGCAGTCCCGCGGCACGAGATTAACATTGTATTCTTTATTCAGGCACTGACGGCAGAGATAATCGCCGTACTTCTCCTTTACCGGCTCCAATGAAAGCATTCTCATTCCTCCCTCAATGCGGCATTCTTCCGCGCATTCAATGCATATTATCATGCATGTCGTTATTTTAAGGTACGGACTGCCATCTAATCAAGCGATTTTCGGCAGAAAATGATCTGTAAATGCTTACATTTTCTGCTTCGAAACAAAGCGGGCAGATCTTCATGCATAAATGGCCTTTTCCGCATGGAAGGAAACCTTACAGAACTTTTACCTGCATCTCTTTTCTCGGCGCAATCCGCTGATACTTCACGGCCGGATATCCGATGACCATACAGGTAACGACCTGCTTTCCCGGGGCAAGGTGAATCAGCTTCCGCAGCTTCGCACTGAAGGATGCGCAGGATCTGAAAAAGCCGCTGTACAGCACGCCGAGCCCGAGGCTTTCCGCCATGATCTCCATATACGAACTCGCCAGTGCTCCGTCAACAGCGCTTCGTGCAGATACCACGATGACCAGCGGGGCGCCCTTGAAGAAGAAGTGATCCGTAATGTTGATCCGCTGCAGAAACTCCGCAAACGGAGCGGCGATCTTCTGCCCTGTCCGGAACAGATCCACACAGATCTGTTCGGCTTCCGCCTGCCTGCTTCCGAGAATCGTGAACTCCACCGTCTGTGAATTTCCTCCCGTCGGACAGTATCTTCCTGCCTGCAGAATCTTTATGAGTTTTTCTTCCTCCACCGGCTGATCCGTAAACTGGCGGATCGTGCGCCGGCTGCGCATCGCCGAAAGCAGCGTATCGCTGTCGAGTTCGCTCATGGCCCTCACCGGCTCATCGGTGCAGTTCAGACCCGGCATGCTTACCGCATTCCCTGGGCAGACCGCATAGCAGTGACCGCACTGAATGCACGCGCCGTCATTCACGCATGCCCTGCCCTCATTCATTGTCAGGCATGCATTCGGGCAGTCCTTTACGCAAAGGCCGCAGCCGATACATTTTTCCCTGTCGATTAATACACTCATCTTTGCCTCCTGTATTCTTTGTAATGCATGTATTCTTATCATATCGCACCGGATTCCCCTTCATGCATGGTTTGATCTGACATCGAAAAAGCCCAGCCGGTTAACCCTTGTCCGGCTCCGTTTCCGAAGCGTTCCCATGGGCTGAAAAAACAGAAACGCCATTCCTGCAGGATCCGGGAATAAACCGGACCGGAAGAGATCTTCCGGGGAATGGCTCTTTTTGTCACATCAGCGATTCATCATAGTGAGCACGTTCGCCGCCGATATACTTCGGACGAACTCTTGCGGCGGTGATATGCGCTTTTCCGATCTCATGATGTTCGAGGCGCACCGGAACCGCAACCCGGCGAAGATGCATTCCAATCAATGTATCTCCGATATCCAGGCCCGCATCGGCTTTGATCTCCTCGAGAGCCACCGGGTGATGAAATGCCCGGTATGCCGTTGCCGCAAAGGAGCCGCCGGCCTTGGGCTGAGGAACCACGTTGACGATTTCCATGCCTTTGGCAGCTTCGCTCTCGATGATAATGGCCCGGTTGAGATGTTCGCAGCACTGCGCCGCGAGATACAGGCCGAGCTCTTCCGTCACTTCATAAATTCCCCGGAATACCGCTTCCGCCGCTTCAAGACTCGACCCGTGGCCGATCCGCTCTCCGACCACTTCCGAGGAAGAGCATCCCACCACAAGGATCTGCCCTTTCCGCAGATTTGCTTTCTCACACAGCTCTCTGCACACCGCAGCAGCCTGTTCTTTCAGTTCTTCATACATACCGGTATTCCTCCTGACCGTTTCCGGACCATTCTTTTCAACGCATAATCATATCACTTTCCTTTTCCGCCGGCGGAATCTGTCGGTACATTGCTGTAATCAGACCAGAGAATTTTTTCCTGCATGGGATACCGCATTCTCCCTTCCATTCCGCAGCCATCAGAAAAGAGTTCGGACAATTTCCGAACTCTTATTTTCTTTCCTTCCGGCAGCTTACGCTGTCCTGTGCTTCATCTTTCAGTGAACCCGGCGCACTCCCATGCATTCATGACAATGGTAATTATCTTCGCGAAGGGCTCGAACTGCGCGGTTTAATTACTCTTTTCCCGCGTCGGAACGGATAAATCTCGTCCGGAACGTGCATTCGTTCTCTCCATCTCTGAGAATCTTCTCAAAACCATGACATTTGCGAAGGATCTGTTGTGAGCCCTGACAATCACGAAGGATCAATGCTCCGCAATTTGCCTGATCCGCATCGCCGCCTGTTACATCATCGGCCAGATCCTCTGCCAGTTCAGAGCGGATAAATCTCGTCCGAAATGTGCATTCGTTCTCTCCATCTCTGAGAATCTTCTCAAAACCCTGACATTTGCGAAGGATCAGTGAAGAGCCCTGACAATCGCGAAGGATCAATTCTCCGCAATTTGCCTGATCTGCATCGCCGCCTGTTACATCATCGGCCAGATCCTCTGCCAACTCTTCCATCTTGTTTTCTACCACAGCTTTTTCTTCCATTTTCTTTCTCCTTTTTCTGTTATCACCATTTTATACGCTGTGCAGCGGGTTGATCCACAGAATTCTGATGTGATCCGCTTTCCGCGTTCCACCAGATTCTGTTGATTTGTCACCCTCCGGATTTTCTTCGGTTTGCCGAAGGATCAGCCGTTATTCTCTGAGGATGACTTCCGTTTTTTCTTCCTCTCCTTCAGCGACCTGACAATATGAAGCACATAGGCGTCCGGATGATCTTTGTATTCCGGACATTCCGGAGCTCCCGTCCGCCTTTTTGCCGGGCATTCCCCGCGGCATCTCGGCAGGAAGACACAGTCTCCGCAGTCTGCAAAGATATCGCCGAGATTCTGATAATAGTGGTTGATTTCCGGATGAACAGAGGTTCTGTCACCGTCATCGGGATCATAGTCCCGGATATTCGCATACAGTTCCGAAGGATCTCCGACTTTCTGTCCGCAGCAGTACACATTCCCCTCATGATCGAACGTCAGAGCATACTTCTTCAGAGCATCGCACAATCCCATGCGCCTGCTGAGAAAGGTTTTCAGCGCATCCTTGTATACATACTCGGAATTCTCCTCTCCCTGCAGCAGGGACACATCCCTGCTGTTTCTTTCCTTCGCCGCATCACTTTCAAATGCAGGTGAGGCATAGTAAGTGATATCGTTTCCGCTTTTCTCTGCCAGCTCATCTAGAAAACGCCAGAGCGGTTCGACTTCCGAGCGGTTTTCACGGATCACATTAAAGCGGACATCCACCAGAAAAGGAATCTTCTGCCTGCGGATATTCTCCGTAATGACATCAAATGTTCCTCCCCCGTTTGTCAGATGCCTGGTTTTATTGTGCGATTCGGCAAGGCCGTCCAGGGTAATCTGCACCTTGTTCACCCTGCCCCGTACCAGAACATCTACGGCATGTTCATCGAGGAGATATCCGTTTGTGATAATCTGCGCCTGATACTCCATGCCATGTTCTTCCGCAAGGGCAATGAGTCTTTCAGAAAGCGATTCGATAATATCGAGGCCAAGCAGCGGCTCTCCCCCGAACCAGAGAACCGACAGCGTATGGAAGGAATGCTTTTCCGTCAGGCGCTGCACAAACCGGACAACATTGTCCATGACTTCCGGTGTCATCCGTCCGGGAATATGTTTTTCAAAGCAGTACGGACAGTCATAATTACAGGCCAGCGTCGGACAGATCGTAAGAAGCAGAGCATTCTCTCTTTCACACGCTTCCGAAAATATTTTCCGGAGTTCTTCTTTCTCATCCTTCCGGGTGATAAGACCTCTCTTTGCATAATGGCCGACCAGCGGATCATCTTCCGGAAAATCCAGGATCTGCTGTGTCTGCAGGTACTCCTCTCTGGAGAACTCCGAGCAGCTTCCGCTGAAAGTGTTCAGCCATGCGATTTTTCCGAGTTCCGGTTCTTCGGCGAAAAGATTGTAATTTGAGTAATTCCATCCCGCTTCTCTCGCTGTCCTAGATTCCATGAATTGATTTTCTCCTTCCTCTGAACTACGGGTTCCCGGATATCGTTCCGTCCGAGAGACCCCGGATCTCACTACAGAATCATATACGCATGATCCCTGCATCGGTCAACCGAACTTTTCCGCAGTTCTCTTACACAGGGCGATGTACTCTGTTATCAGCAGAATCTTCAGCCCGAAAATACTCTTTTCCAACTTTTGTCTGCCATGAAAAAACATTTGAATGATTCGAATTCGTATATACTTACATCAGTAGTTTTCCGTGAATGTGATTAAACACCAAAGAGGTGATTTCCATGAAGAAAAGACTGATATACAGGATAATCACGGCGGGTCTTTGCGCTTTGCTTCTGGCGGGCTGTGCCGGTAATCCTGCCGCCGGACAGGAACCCGTACCGCCGGAAGTACCGCAGAACAGCACTGCCCCAAAGACCGCAGCCGTAAAGAATGAAGTCATCGCGCGTCCCGTCGATTTCAGTACGCTGAAGGACAACGACCGGATCTTCCTGATGTCGCCCGTTAAAAACCGGGTTGTTTCCACGGTGACCTATCTCTCTTATATCAACGGTCTGTCTGTTCATCTCACCAATGAGAATATGACTTCGGTTCCGGAAGCTTCTTCCATTCTGGTTTATGAAAGCGCCCCGGACGGCGCGTTCCGGCTGCGGGGAGAGAAAGGGTATCTCACAACAAGTCCCAACGGACTGACGCTTCAGTTTAAAGACAGGGATGAGTACAGCTTATGGAAAGCCATGAGTGACGGTACCCTTGTCAACTGCAATGCCGTCCCCGTAAATCCCGAAGATCAGGCTTTCCCCATGGCCATGACCTATTATGATGATAAGAACATCTTTCAGGTTCTGACGCTTTACGAAGACTCGCTTGGGGACGCACAGATCAGACCGTTTCTGATCGAAGAAGGATTCGAATTCCCTAAAGACGACGGCAAAGGCTATCGCCTGCCGGTCTTTGAGACCTCCGATATCCACGGCCATATCGTCTATAACCCGGGTGCGGAAAACATATACCGCCTGGCTGATATCGCCAGCCGGGTCAATGACAGCCGCAGCCGCCTCGGCACACCAAGAGATGATATCGCCGTTCTGCTCGACGGCGGTGATATTTACCAGGGGACAACCCTTTCCGAACTCACCCATGGTGCTCCGATGCTCGAAGCGTTCCACGATATGAGATATGATGCCGTCACCCTCGGCAATCATGAATTTGACTGGGACATCCATACGCTCGCCGACGATGATCAGACCATGGCGGATTACACCACGGCTGAGGGCACCATCGCAAATACAATACCGATCACTTTCTGCAATCTTTATCAGAACGGTGTTCGGGTTCCCTTTACGAAAGACTATGTGATCCTCGAAAAGACCGCAGTGGATGAGGCAGACAATGAACTGCCCGTCCGGATCGGGGTCATCGGGTATTCCGACGATTTCTCCCACACTGTTGAAGCCATCAAGTTTTCCGGCCTCGGATATTCCATCAAAGATGATCCCGCCGTGCTTACCGAACTCTCGCGGAAGCTGAAGGAACAGGAAAACTGCGATGTTGTGATCCTGTTGTCTCATACCGACGGAGAGATTGTTTCGGAACGGATTCCGCCGGAAGCGAAGATTGATCTGGTCCTTGCCGGTCATATCCATAAGAATGATGTCGGCAGTAATTCCAACGGCGTTCCCTATGTGGTTCCGGCCGGCAATTCGGACTCCTACTGCTATGGAGAACTGGTCTTCACCAAAGATGCCGGCGGAAAGCCCGTGTATGAAAAAACAGCCTTTCTGAGACCTGTGGCGTATGATGAATCCCCGAAGGAATACTTCGACGGCATCCATCAAAGCGGGCAGGATCTGGAGATCATCGCCGTGTCGGACAGAGCGCTCGAAGCCATCGGTGATCTTCTGGCCGCCAAAATCGGGTTTATCACCGTACCGGTCATCCGCCACACCTACTACTCCGGAAGCGGGAACCGAAGTTCTTCCGGCGCCAACTTCTATTGCGATCTGATCCGGAAGTCGGTCGATGCGGACGTCGGTTTCTTCAACCGCTACGGCATGCGGGCAGATCTCACGATTCCCGTCGGATCGGATTCCCGGACCATCACGGTGAGCGATATATACGATTTGTTTCCGTTCGGAAACATTCTGTGCAAATTCCGTCTCTCCTATGAGGAATTCATGGAAGTCCTGAAGTACGCATTGACCGATGCGGGGGCGAATAACCTCACCGTCATGTCAGGCGTTGATGTCTATTTCGTGGACCGTGATGTCGATGCGATCGTAAAAGACGGCGTTCCCCTTTACGCACACGGGAAATGGAACATCGATGAGAAAGCCGAGACGCTTCTCGTAAGCGTCCCGCAGTACAATGCGACGAGAAATGCTCCCCCGGGCAGTCTTGAAAATCCCTTTGTCGCCTGGATGGAAACCGACCGGCTTCTCGAAAATGCCGTGGTGGACCGCGACGGCGCGATTCGGGTCCTGAAGGAGATGGCAAAGAGCCAGAACGGACTGATCCCCGTCGACACCGGTTCGCATTTCATCAACCAGCCCTATCCGAACTGATCTCTGAGAACCGCAGTACATGCGGTTCTCTTTTCCGTTTCAGTGTCCGGACTGTTTTGCGGCAGAGATCACGAATTCATCAATGTAATGGAATCGGTAATTTTATCCCCTCTGTCAAAGCGATAACAGATACCCCGATCGAGGCTGACGCACCGCAGGGACCGGCCTGCCAACCGCAGAACATCAACAAACTGTTGTATTCATATCACTCTGTGGTTAAAATGAACCTGGAGTCAGAAGCCAGTCATCACAGGTTCTGACCTATAGATAAAGGAGAAATAAACTATGGGAATTACTCTTTTTGAACGCTGGAGCCCGGAATACGCTCTCAACAATGCCTTTGAAGACATGAGGAAATCGGGCGTTGACGGACTGAAGAAGCATCTCACATCAAATGCTCTCAAAAATCTGAATACGATCGAATCCATCGCCGGCAGGCCGGAAGTCTCCCTGCTCACCACCGCATTTATTGGCGGAAACGCAGTCAAGGTTCTCCTCGACAAGCTTTCGGAATGCGAATGGACCATCAAAGAAATGATGAAGGGATCCGAAAACTCCAAAGCGATCGTCAAATTCGACTATCAGGACAAGATGGTCGGAACGATCGACATGAACATGATCCGTGAGGAAAAGATCTGGAAGATCGACGGACTCGAGATACCGAAGTTTGACAAGTTCACGCTTCCTCAGACCACAGTGGAACAGCCCGCTGAGAAACAAGCCTGAATCACTGCACTGAACTAATTCCCCAGGTGCAGCAGACGTAACGCCGGTTATAAACTGGCGTTTTTCTGTGCTCTTTTCAGAATTTTCTCCTTCTCAAAACGATCCCGGATCGAACGCTGTGAACCGTATGGTCCATGCCTTGACCGGGATCGCTCTGGCATCCGTGTGTTCTGAACTGTTATTTTTATCGAAGAAATGAAGCTGTTCCAGCAGACGATCCCTCACCTGTCCGGCATTGATATTCTGGAAACCGTGGGAGCGGGAATTCAGATACACCGGCTCCCTGACCGCTGTGCCATGGCGGTTCCGGTTCCGTTCCGCCTCTTTCCAGTTTCTGGCAAAGAGATCCTCTTTGCTCAGGATGACAGTAAGTTCCGCATCCCTCAGGCTGTG
>JAFWCM010000001.1 GCA_017536885.1 Solobacterium sp. | reverse complement strand
GTCATAACCTGTTCCTGGCGGGAGCGACCGGCGGCTCTGTAGCAGACGGATACATCATCCAATGGGGTGATACACCGCTTGGAAACGGAACGATCCAAAAAGGAAAGACGATGTCCTATGTCTATGACAGCGACACGAAGAGCATTTACACAGAAAGTGAACTGGAGCTTTCCGACAGTAATTATGCAGATCCGGGAGATGATCCGGAAGCACCTGAGATCACCGGTGATCCCGAGGATGCCGCAGTAACCATCGGCGAGAAAGCAGAGTTCAGTGTACGCGCAAGCGGCGAAGGTCTGAGCTATCAGTGGCAGTTAAGCCGAGACAACGGCATTAACTGGGTGAACCTGAATGGGACGAAATTCCCGAGTGCATTGACTGCGGACTTTGAAATCACGGGCAGTAAATCGAATAACGGATATCTCTTCCGCTGCGTCGTTACAGATCAGAACGGAGAAACCCTCACCAGCGGAAGCGCAAAGCTGACCGTGGATATTTCGATTCCATTTGAAATCACCTCGCAGCCGGAAGATGCCGAAGTAACCGCCGGAGAGAATGCACAGTTCAGTGTACGCGCAACCGGAGAAGGTCTGAGCTATCAGTGGCAGTTAAGCAAAGACAACGGAGTCAGCTGGGTAAGCCTGAGCGGGACAAAATTCCCGAGTGCCCTGACTGCGGACTTTGAGATCAGAGGAAGTAAATCGAGTAACGGAAATTCCTTCCGCTGTGTCGTGAGTGATCAGAACGGACAGACAGTTACCAGCGAAAGCGCAAAGCTGACTCTGAAAGAACAGACTTCTGCCCCGGCAATCACCTCTCAGCCTGAGGATGCCGTTGTAACCAACGGAGAGAACGCGCAGTTCAGTGTACGTGCCAGCGGCGAAGGCCTGAGTTATCAGTGGCAGTTAAGCAGAGACAACGGCATCAACTGGGTGAACCTGAACAAAACAAAATTCCCGAGTGCTCTTACTGCGGATTTTGAAATCAAAGCCAGCAAATCCATGAACGGATATCTCTTCCGCTGCATCGTCACCGACCAGAACGGGCAGAGTGCTGAAAGCGACAGAGCAAAACTCACGGTGGAGATTCCCCTGTCATGGCAGATTACTTCACAGCCGGAAGATACCGTTGTAACCATCGGCGAGACTGCGCAGTTCCATGTTCGTGCAGACGGAGAAGGGCTGAGCTATCAATGGCAGTTGTCAAGAGACAACGGCATTAACTGGGTGAACCTGAAGAAAACAAAATTCCCGAGTGCAGTCACTGCGGATTTTGCGATCAAAGGCAGTAAATCGAATAACGGATATCTTTTCCGCTGTGCCGTCACTGACCAGAACGGGCAGAGTGCGGAAAGCGACAGAGCAAAACTCACGGTGGAGATTCCCGTCACATGGGAGATTACTTCACAGCCGGAAGATACCACGGTAACCGTCGGTGAAAACGCACTGTTCAGTGTGCGCGCCAGCGGAGAAGGGCTGAGCTATCAATGGCAGTTAAGCAGAGACAATGGCATCAACTGGGTGAACCTGAACAAGACAAAATTCCCGAGTGCAGTCACTGCGGATTTTGCGATCAAAGGCAGTAAATCGAATAACGGGTTTCTCTTCCGCTGTATCGTCACCGATCAGTCCGGACAGAAAGCAGAAAGCAGCGGTGCGAAGCTGACCGTGGAGAGTCCGATCGCATTGGTAATCACCTCGCAGCCTGAGGATACCGTTGTAACCAGCGGCGAGACTGCGCAGTTCCATGTCACCGCAAACGGAGAAGGGCTGAGCTATCAATGGCAGTTGTCAAGAGACAACGGCATCAACTGGGCGAACCTGAACAGCACAAAATTCCCGAGTGCACTCTCTGCGGATTTTGAAATCAAAGCCAGCAAATCCGTGGACGGATATCTGTTCCGCTGTGTTGTGAGTGATCAAAGCGGCGTCAGTCTGACCAGCGGCAGCGCGCGTCTTGAGACTTACAAAGTCCTGAAGATTCTCGCGGATCCTCAGGACACTGCGGTCAACTCGGGAGAAACAGCCGAGTTCACGGTGAGCGCGGAAGGAAACGGACTGAGCTACCAGTGGCAGTACAGTGAAGATGGCTCCTATTGGCATATCTTCAGTGATGACAACAGGTCGGCGAAGACAAAGACTCTTTCCGTTCCTGCGGATTCAGCACTGAATCAGTATGTATACCGCTGTACTGTGACAGATCGGTACGAAACTGCACTGACGAGTGACTGGGCATCTCTTACGGTACATCCGAAACTGATTTTTCACGCCAACGGAGGTGTTTTCGCAAACGGATATGATCTCTCCTCTGACAAAGAGACCGATACGATCTGCGGACTGGATCCGGATGATCCTGTGATCATCGGATATCGCTTCAGTTCAAAACCGAATCAGAAGATTCTCCTTGGCTGGTCTTCCAGCCCGGAGGAGGCTGAGGATGAATTCTATGATTTCAGCAACAGCGGATATGTATATGCCACAGAGTATTCCGATATCGGTGAAGACAAAGAATACTGGGCATGCTGGGCAAAAGGATATCATCTGGAAATGGACGCCAACGGCGGGCATTTCTCAAATCCGAATCAGACAAAGATAACGGTGGAATCCGATAACGATCAGATCTATTTTGAGATTCCTGAAAAAGAAGGCTATGAATTTTATGGCTGGGCTGATGCGAATGGGAAATATCCCGACCTCAGGGCATATGAAAATGAAATCCAGATGTATAGTTATGAATACGGAGATTATAATCTCAAGGCAATCTGGGGCAATAAGATTACTATTACTCTGATCGGAACCGACTGGTGGTGGCCGGATGGATATTATGATGAGACTGCTTCCGGAGAATTTGAATTCTGGAATGTAGAAGATGTGGTATTTAACCCTCTCAACCATCCGCAGAAAGCCTTCCTTGGGTGGAGTAAAAAAGCCAACGCATCAAGCCCCGAGTATCTGCCGGGGCATGCCTACAGATTTGAGACTGATACAACGCTGTATCCTGTATTCGGTGACGGTGCGGTCATTACCTTTGATTACAATGACAGTCAGTTTACCGGGGAAGCTCAGTCGACCATTCAGACAATCGGAGTGAAATACGGAGAAAACGTAGGGATGAGTATCTGGCCGGGCAGTAAAACCAAAGACGGGCATACCTATTATTTTGTCGGGTGGAATGAAGATCTCTCATCACATACGGTCGTATATGATGATTCAACTGAGATCGTCGCCGAGGAAAACAAAACCTATTACGGAGTATGGGGTGAAGAGATCGCCATAGTATTGGATTATCAGAAAGATCTCGATCAGACAGGGAAGAATTATACCTATACGGAATACATTTATGCCGGCACTCAGTTTAATTTCAGCATCGGGTTGAATGAGATATGGGAATTCTATGACAGAGACAAACTGGTAGACGGCAAAGCGCTTGCGGGATTCAGTACAGTTTCGGGTGCTGCTGACCCGGAGTTCCGTCTGCATGAC
The DNA here is from genome assembly GCA_017536885.1 of Solobacterium sp. Lineage (GTDB taxonomy): Bacteria > Bacillota_I > Bacilli_A > Erysipelotrichales > Erysipelotrichaceae > Bulleidia. Next base: position 4,448 of record JAFWCM010000001.1, on the reverse strand, counting down.
ACAATTCGTCCGGAAAAAGAGGCAACCTATTATGCAGTCTGGAAAGATCCGATCACGATAACCTTCCAGAGGCGCTGTGAGGATGAACTCTTCAACCGCAGTTACTCTGTCAATAAGATTGTCCGCAAAACTGTCCAGGGATCAGGGGTCGACAACTGGATTCACAGAGAAGGAGTGATCCGCCGCAGCGGATATACCCTGATCGGATTTACAACGGATCCTGCCGGCAATGAAGTGGAAATCACGGAAGATGAGCTGGATGATTATTCCTTTATGGAAGATACCACCCTCTATGCGGTGTGGAAACTCGGAGAGGATGATACGATCAGCGGAAACGGAGAATACACGATCAGCGGCAACGGAGAATACACGATCAGCGGGAACGGAATATCTGTCACGGAAGCCGAAAACTGACCGCAGACAATCGCTGCAGTATGTACTTCTGCATAATCATGGAATGAATCATCAGGCAGTATCTTTTCTGGAGTATGATAGATCATATCCGGAGAGGTGCTGCCTTTTTTCGGGCTGTCAGATCTGTACGGAATTTTCCGCCGACAGAGTTCTGCCGGTTTTTATTCAGAACAGGAAAAAAAACGATGCATAGTCAGATTGATAAAACAGAAATGCGTGGCTTTATTACGGATATCATACTTACGCTGTATATCACTGTATTCTCATTTGTTCTGCCTTTATGTACGGAAGGGAAAGGATATTCCGGAACCGGTATGTACAAAATGAAAGTATTCAAAGTACTTACAGGGCAGTTTGAAATAGCCGGTCTGGTATTTCCGTGGCTTCTTCTGATCCTTTTGCTTGTTGCTTTTTATTTCAAAAGAAGAAAATGGGAAGCGCTGGATTTTGTGATCATCGGCTATGGTGTTTTTGTTCTTATTTCTTCTTATTTCAGCACGGACCATGAGCTGGCCCTGCAGGGGTATCCGGGATGGAATATGGGCATGCTTTCACAGATGTCATTTATCATGCTGTACTTCCTTGCCAGGGCAGTGAGCGATTACCACTGCAGAAAGATCATTCTTGCGGGATTTCTGGTCACCTCCGGGATTGCTGCGATGTTTGGCGTATGCAATAATTTCGGGATTTATCCGCTTATGAATCTCTCGGAAGCGGAAAAAGAAGCTTACAGCATGTATATGTCAACGCTCGGAAATGTGAACTGGTATTGTTCCTATCTTGCGGTAATGATTCCGGCCGGAATGTTTGTCTATCGAAAGACCGATCATATCCCGATCAGAATTCTCTGTGCGGTTTATATCATTCTCTGTATGATGTCGGTAATATTTGCGAGAACCGATGCGATTATTGCGGCAATCCTCATTCTTCTTCTGGTTTTTTTCTGCATGTCTCTCGATTCTTCTGCACATCTTTCCAGAGCACTGGAAATCACTGCGATCACTTTCCTGACGTTCAGAGTGTCCGGAGAGCTTCAGTTTTATGCGCATGGCTATAATATTGTGAGCAGTTCCATCGGAACAGTCGTATCCAGAGGCACTCTTCCGATTGCCATCGCCGCAGCGTGTCTGGGAGCGGATTTTCTGCTGATCCGCAAGCCTGATCTGAAAGAGAAAATGAATGGAAAAAAAGGTATTGCTGCAGCGGCAGCGGTTCTTCTGTTTGCCGGCTGTGCGGCCGGACTGATTCTTTCTCAGGGAGATGAAAATCCTGTAGCCAGAAAAATTCGCAGCTATCTGAAATTTGATGACAGCTGGGGAAACAACCGCGGAATGCTCTGGAGAATTACCGTCGAAGGACTGGAGCTCACCGGAAAGGATAATCCCAGGAGGCTTCTTACTGGATTTGGACCGGACGGGTATTTTGTGATGATCTATCGGTACTTTGAAGATATTATCCGGGAGACCTACGAAGGAGCGTTTCTGACCAATGCACACAACGAGTGGCTGACAGCGATCGTGAATTACGGGATTGTGGGCGGATTACTGTATCTCGGAATCTTTCTGACTGCGTTTATCTCTTTGATCCGAAGAAAGAAGCCATGGTATCTTTTCGGGGCATGTGCGGTTGCGGCGTATTTTACCCATAACTTTTTCACGTTTCAGAACATACTCTGTACCCCGTTCATTTTCCTTGTCATCGGACTGTCCTCCGCAGATGAAATCATGAGGCCTGCGAAGGAGAACGGCGAAGCGGTCCGGACTGCCGGGTAAGCGCATGTCTGCTCTTTTAAGCAGTATTTGATGCAGTTCGATTGATCGAAAGGGTTCTTTCGGAGAATACGGAACCATAGAGGGAAGAATCAGGAGCTTATGGAAAAGGATCATAAAGATTGCATATGAAAAAGAGAAGGATGAAATGTTTTCCTGGTTTCCGGAGATGTATTTCCTGTAAAAATATCTCAAGGGCTCGGATCTGATCCGGCATATTCTCAATGATCGTTTCAGAGAGAGAAAATACAAAACCATTTTTCTGAAGGAAATCCGCAGGGAACTGAAGGACAGAGAACTTCCGGAGTACAGGATTATGAATCTTTTTTCTCAGTACAGATTTCTGCTGAAGTCCACTCATAAAAACCTTCGTGAATATGAGGGCCGGCTGAATGATCATGAGGATCTTTCCGCAGTAAAGGAGATACGAAGGAGGTATTATCAAAAAGAGTCTCGTTTAAAAAATTCTATGCCGGCAGGCCGGAAGGAGAAGAAAGAATCATGATCGATGAGAAAAACGGAGTCATCCATACGGAGACGGTTCTGATCGGACTCAACGCATACGCATTTACAATCAGTGACCGGCGTATGATCAGGTATGGGCGCAAAACCTGTGAAGAGTCTGAAGGATTACTTGTTTCTTCCCGTTTTGTGCCGGTGAAAGCATGTCTGTATGCTGCGCATCTGCTGAAGGACGGCAAGGTCAAAGAAGCCAGGGCATGCTATTACATGGATGATAAAGATCAGGTCGAATATGAAAAAATGCCTTTCCTGGAACAGTGCCTGGATGCTCTGGAAGAACAGTTCAGTCAGATGACGGATCACGTTTATGATCTGTATTACACAGACTGCAGGAACCGGCATGACGGCACAGAGGAAACTCCTGAATTCAGGGATTTCGATCTTCCTTATCTGATGCGGATCCAGGACATCTTCTGGTATATACTCGATCTTCGCCAGGGCCGGTATCACGGAAGCGGGAATATCAGATATGCGGGCAGAAGGGGGATTCCCAGGATCGAAACAGTCGGAGAAAAACTGTATGCACAGCTCCTGGATCTGATCTGGCTGATGGATCAGGGAAAGGAAGAGGAATTTCCGTATCATACCGTGCTTTGAGAGAATGAATCCGAACGCACCGTGATGCGGCCTGACATGCATGCGGATTTCCGGGCTGTTTAAGGAAAGAGCGCGGCGCAGTACCGGCTGATTGAACTGCCGACGCCATAAAAATCTTCGAATCGATGTCAACAGGGGAGGAAGGCCATGAAATTAAACAGAATTCACCACATTGCAATCATCTGTTCCGACCGGGAGAAGGCACTGGAGTTTTACCATGACAAGCTGGGATTTGAAATCATCCGTTCCCATTACCGAGAGGAACGAAATGACTGGAAGATTGATCTCAGAATCAACGAAGAGACCGAACTGGAATTGTTTATCATGCCTGGACATCCCGAGAGAGTTTCCAATCCCGAAGCCTGCGGTCTGAGACATCTTGCTTTCTGCGTTTCTTCCGTAAAGGATACCGTACGGGAATTAGAGAGTCTCGGGATTGCCTGTGAACCGATTCGAATCGATGACTTTACGAAGAAACCGATGACTTTTTTCAAAGATCCGGATAACCTTCCGATCGAGATTCATGAGTAAAGGAGAAGATATATGACATTCCGATTTGCCAGAGAAGAAGACTGTGCTCTGATTCTGTACTTCATTCGTCAGCTTGCGGAGTATGAAAAACTCTCCGATCAGGTGGTGGCCGATGAAGAGATGCTGAGAGAATGGATTTTTGAAAAACAGAAGGCTGAGGTGCTTTTTGTTCTGGAAGGAGAGAAGGAAGCCGGATTTGCCCTGTTCTTCCATAATTTTTCCACATTTCTCGGACGGGCAGGCATCTATCTCGAAGATCTCTTTGTCCTTCCGGAATATCGGAACAGGGGATATGGCAAAGCATTGCTGATCAAGTTGGCACAGATCACAAAAGAGCGGGGATGCGGACGGCTGGAATGGTCCTGTCTCGACTGGAATCGTCCCAGCATCGGTTTCTACCTTTCCCTAGGTGCACAGCCGATGGAGGAATGGACTGCCTACCGGCTGAGCGGAAAGACATTGGAGGAACTGGCAAGTCATGAACCTGTCGAAGTATGAAGGGAAAATCGTCCGTGTATTCGATAAAGACGGGTATATCTTTACCGGTTATGCCGCAATGTTTTCTCCGGAATACGGACTGCATGAGTTCGGCCGGGAAGAAGAAAGCGTGCTGAT
>JAFWCM010000138.1 GCA_017536885.1 Solobacterium sp. | reverse complement strand
CCGTTGCGGCTGGACATGGCATCGATCCATCCTTCGTTATACCCGCCGCAGTATCCGCCTTCCTTCATGTATACCTGCGATCCGTCTTCGCTGACCTGTGTCACAAATACGACGTGATTCGACCATACTCCGATCGAATTGACCGCCGGCGTCTGGCCGACTGCCATTCCCATGGCCGCCGCCGAAGCGTACCAGGCTCCCGCATTGCCAAGGCGCGGCAATGCGACACCGGTATACTGCAGGCAGAGCTGCCACGCCGACCAGGTACAGTTGCCCCAGCCGCCGTAATACGGATTTACCGGTGCATAGTCGAGGTGATAGTCTTCGTTTTCCCCTTCCGCATGGACCGAAGGAGAAACCGAGGTCATCCAGCCCGTCACAAGAACTCCCGCGAGCAGGACCGCAATCAGTTTTTTCGTCTTTCTGAAACTCATAAGCGATTGCATTTTATCACAGAAATGCAAATGTTACAATTTTCACATTCTCGTTTTCCTGCCTCCGGCAGTGGTTTACCATTCCTGACAAACCGCGGTTATCCATGGTTTGCAAAGAGCCATTCCATGACGGCGATGCAGCGATAGGCATAGTCAAAGCTCGCCATGTGATAGGACACACTTCCGCCATTGCCCGCCATTCCGCCAATTTCTCCGGTTCCCTTCGGACCTCTGTTTCCTTCTTTTTCAGCCATCGCTTCTCCGCCGAACGACGGTCTGTTCCCGCCGCCCATCGAACCGGACTGTGCTTCAATCGTTCCGGATGACCAGGAGATGAAATACCTGGTTTCTTCCGGCTGAAACAATTTCTCTGCGGCAGAGGTCAGCTGTTCACTGCTCCAGGTTCCGTCCCATTGCGCATATTTATAAGACGTCCCGTCGTTTTCAAACATGGTCATCACTTCCTGCATCCCGTTCCAGGCGCTGGTATCATCTTCCGCCGCAAAGTACACGAAGGTCTCTCCCTCGAGTCCTTTCAGCGCACTGCTGTCCCACTGGCCGTCGACGAACATGCATGCGGCGAAGAGATCGGGATATTCCGAGGCGAGGATCAGGGTTGTCATACAGCCCATGGACTGCCCGGTTCCGTAAATCCGCTTCTGATCCACCGCATACTCCTGTGAAAGGGAATCAATGAAGCGCTTCGTCAGTTCCACATATTCCGTGGTGGTATAGCCGTTATGATCATCGAGGATCGTTTCGGGATACGTCGGCACCGCGACAATCGTCGGATACCGGCTCTGCCATGCGCCGCTTGCCCAGACAAGAGCTCCCCGCCCCTGACTCAGGGAAACCGTCGGATCACTTCCGACCGTGCTCGAATCGGCGATGAATACCACCATCGGATAGGAAGCCGATGTGTCATACCCTTCCGGAAGACAGAGATTATAGGTGATCGAAAGTCCGCTTTCACTGTCTTCATAGGTCTTCTGTTCAAATGCGCCGACATAGTCTCTGATCAATGTTTCCTTCTCTTCGGCCAGCTCATAGAAGCCTGAGGAAACAGGCGATGCGCTTTCTTCGGCGCCTGTTGTGTCCGAAACGGCAGGTTCGGACGTCTGTGCATTTTCCGGTGTCTGCGATTTTCCGCACCCCGCAAGGCTCAATGCCAGGATCATTGCCGGGATCCATCCTTTTCTTACTTTCATTTCTGTTCCTCCTTTTTCGTCTGCGGAGTGATTTGTAACGCGGACTGCCATCCGCATTTTCGTATTCTACCCTTCTTTTTTCGGGCATGTAAGCAGTTTATCCCCGAATTCATCCTTCGTTTTCCAAACCTTCAGACAGTGTTCACACAGACGGATTTTTCCCGGTTTGGCCGCAAAAAAAAGGATCGAACTCTCATTCGATCGCTGATCTGATTGTTTCAAGGCGCAGCTGTGCATCCGGCATCACCGCCAGCTGTCCCGGATGCGAGATCATATATCCCGCCGCCGCATTGGCGAACCTCACCGCCTGGGCAAACGTGCAGTCCCGGTTCAGGGCATAGAGAAACGCCGCATTGAAGGTATCGCCGGCACCGATCGTGTGATAGACCGGCACTTTCTCCACCGGGATCAGACGGCAGGAGTCCTTTTCAAAAATGCACACCGGATCCGCGCCGCTGCGGACGATGACCGTTTTTCCCTCTTTGCGCAATGGGTCAACCGCTTCCTCGAGCGATTCGCTTCCGGTGACTGCCGCAAACTCCTCCCTTGCGCCGAGGATGATATCGGCACAGCGGATCATGCGCAGGTAGTTTTCCTTCCGCACCCGGTTCATCCCATAGGTCTCCGAGCGCACGTTGAGATCAAAGACGATCAGAGATCCCGCATCCTTCAGTTCTTCACATACCCGGCACACCGCCGCCATGCTGGAAGGATCGTTGTTCATCACCATTCCGCCGGTGAATACCATCATCTTCTCCCTCGGAATCAGGGCGAGGTTTTCCTTCGAAAAGGTCGGATAGCCGCTGCCCGGCGGAAGCCAGGGGAAGATCACCCGCTCGTTGTTTTCCTCAATGACCGCAACGCAGATCATATTCGACTTCTCGCTGTTTTCCATCGACCAGGAAAGATCAACACCGAGTTCCGCCATCGACCGGGAGAGAAATTTTCCGATCCGGTCCCCGCAGAGATCACTCACAAGATGCGGACGGGCACCGAGTTTGCCAAGTACGGCACAGGTATTTCCGACCGTGCCGCCGTACTGAAAAATCACCTCCGAATAATCCACGGAGCCGCTTTTCAGCCGGCGAAGATGTTGTTTGACTTCTCCATAGGGAAGAAGCAGATCCGCACAGAGATCTCCGATACAGCACAGTTCCATCAGTCCTTTACAGAATGGGCAAGCGCGCAGAACGCTCTTACCGCATCTATATCCTTTCGTACCAGTTTTCCGTTTTCCTTAATGCTTGTCTTTGTCAGAGAATCCACACCGCTGGGGTGAACGGTTTCAATCGCCTCCAGCACATTATCCGGTCCAAGCCCGCCGGCCAGCACCACCGGGATATTCACCGCTTCGACGATTCTTCGGTCGATCGACCAGTCATGAACCTTTCCCGCCGCGCCGATTCCCGGCACATCATCCGCGATCGTATCGAGCAGAAGGATATCCGCATATTCGCTGCGGACAATCGCATCTTCGATGCTGGATTCATCACACACCCCGATCGCCTCCATGAGTTTTACCGAGGGCACGCGTTCTTTCAGCTTCCTTCGGAATTCCGGACTGCCGCGGAATTCGGCACAGAGATGAAGCACATCCGGCAGAAGATCCGCAGCTTCTTCGATCGCTTCCTCTTCGCTTTTCTTCGTCGAGATCAGAACTTTCACCGCTCTGTCCTTCACCGCCGCAAAAATCTTCCGGCATTCTTCCGTGGTCACTCCGCACGGATACGGGCCGCCGGGCTCTTCGGTGAGCACGCCGATGCGGTCGGCTCTCGCTTCAATGCATGCCAGTGCCTCTTCCGCACTCTGCAGGGAATAGATCTGCGTAAACATCATTCATTTCCTCCAATGAAGACATAACGGTCCAGACGGTCAAAGGCCTCTTTCACCAGGGTAAAGGGAACCGCAAGATTCATGCGGATGCCGTATTCCTCATGGAAGGGGCGTCCGTCCTGCCAGAGCACGCCGTATTCCACGCCGCGCTTGAGAAGGCTCAGAAGATCGGTGCCGGTTTTCGTGCAGTAGTCTCTGCAGTCCAGCAATAACATATAGGTGCCTTCCGGCTTCATGACCTTCACGCCTTCGAAGTGCTCTTCGATGAACCCGCATGCATAGTTGATGTTTTCGCTGAGCACCGCGCAGAGCTCATCCACCCATTCCGTGCCTTCTTTCGAGAAGCCGCCGATCATCGCATACATCCAGAGAACGCTCATCTGGTTGTAGTGGGTGATCTGCGATTCCTTTTTCACCCGGTCATTGAGCCAGGGATTGAAGCAGACATGATAGCTTCCGACAATGCCGGCAAGCGAAAAGGTCTTGCTTGGGGCATACTGGGTGACCGTATGCATGCGTGCATACTCCGACACCGAATGGCACGGCACATGGACATGCCCGTTGAGAAGGATATCGCTCCAGATCTCATCCGCGATCACCCAGACCTGATGCTTTTCAAACAGCGCCATCATTTCGGTGAGCTCTTCCCTTGTCCAGACTCTTCCGCAGGGATTGTAGGGATTGCATACCACTGCGGCATGGATGTTGTTTTCGATGATCTTCCGTTCCATATCCGCAAAGTCCATGCGCCAGATTCCCTGTTCGTCCTTTTTCAGCGGCGAGTGGATCATATGATAGCCATAGCTGCCTGCCGAGTTGGTAAAACCGATATAGGTCGGCGAATGAAACAGGACATTGTCCCCGGGCGAGCACAGCACCCGCAGAGCGGAAAGCACCCCGCCCAATACACCGTTCTGATATCCGATGTCTTCCTTTGTGACATCCGTGTGATTGCGTTCCTTCTGCCAGAAGCGGATTGCCTCATAATACTCTTCCCGCGGCTCAAAGTAGCCGAAGCACGGATGCGAAAGCCGGTCGGCGATCGCTTTCGTGACCGAAGGGCAGGTCGGAAAACTCATATCCGCCACCCACATCGGTATTCTCTGAAATCCCGGTTTTGTCTCGGTATTGATGTTGTACCAGGCAGTCGGCTCCACGGCGATGGAGTCATGTCCTCTTCGGTCCAGTATGGTTGTAAAATCGTATTTCATTCTCTCTTCCCCCGCTTCCTCATGAAAGGAATTCCATTCGGCTGTTTCAAATTGCACCTGTCCCGTCTTTGAACAGGCTTCTTTGATCAGCCCTGACAAAGCATTGGATTCCTATCATTTTCCGCGTTCTTTCTTTTCGTTCTCTCTCATTGTATCGTTTTTGTTCTTTCTCTCAACCCGGATCAAAGCCCGTCCGCTCCGGTTTGATGCCCCGTCTGTAAAAAACCTGTGATATAAATGGAATGAGGAAAACCGAAACAGGAAGACAATGTTTTATGAAAATCACATCCATCAATCATCCCTATGCGAAAAAATGGAAACAGATGATCGCCGGCGAGCGGCAGGAAAAAGGCGTTTTCTGGAGCGATCACTTCCGCATCATTCAATACGCCCTGGATCACGGCCTGGTGAAGGAACTCATCTTTCCGGAAAACTCAGGCTCGTGGGACATACTTGGCAGACCCGAAGGTTTCTTCATCAATGAAGAAGTCAGATCCTTCATCGGCCTGCATCACAATCACATGGCTCTGATTCAAAGACCATGTCTATCCATTGAGAACTATGACAGAATCCTTCTGATCGACAGTATCCGGGAGCCGGGACCGCTCGGAACCATAATCCGGACTGCGCGCAGCTTCGGCTTTGACGGCGTGATCCTCACCGGCACTTCCATCGATCCCTTTGACCGTTACGCATCCCGGGCTGCCCAGGCAAATCTCTTCGCTCTGCCGGTCCTGTCTCTTCCCTTTCCCGAGGCAGTCAGCCTTCTGAAACGGGAAGGATGTACGCTGGTAACCCCCGGCTTCTTCAAGGCCGGCACGATCGAAGACCTTCCATTGGACAATAAGATCGCCGTCATGATTTCGGCAGCCGGGGGAACTTCGCCCGAGATTCTCAGTGCTGCGGATCTCTTCTGCCGCATGGATTTCAACTGCGCCGATCCTGTGCTTGTCTCCCTCACCGCATCCATCCTGATGCATGCATGCCGAAACCTGAAAGGAGAACCGTTATGATCCGCAGTATCACCGGCAAAAGAGCCAAAGCATGGAAAGAAGCCTTCCAGAACAGAGACTTCCGGACCAGGAAACAGTTCGGCATCCACGGTCAGAAAATCGTCCGGCATGCGGTCAATGCGGGCATTGTCAGAGAAGTGCTGTATGTCTCTTCCTGTCCGGTCCGCTTTGACAATGCCGTTGAAGTATCCCGGGAAGTGATGGATTTTCTCACCTACGGCTCGGAAGATACGGTTGCGGCAATCTGCGAAAAACCCGTCCGGAACGTCAATCCCGAGACGATGCATCGGATCGTGATCCTCGATCACCTCCACTATCAGATCAATATCGGCACCATTCTCCATTACGCATATCTGTGCGGGGCCGATGCCGTTTATCTTCCCGATGACGGAACGGTCAATCCGTTCGGCCAGACGGCAGCGGAATCGTCCCAGGGCACGCTGTTTCATCTTCCCGTTCTGGAAGAGAATCTGCCTGCTCTGATCCGGCGGCTGAAAGGCTGCGGATTCACCTGTGTGGGAACCAGTCTTCAAAACGCCCTTCCGCTTTCAGAGATTCCCGCAAGGGACAAAATGGCGATCATCTTCGGAAATGAGGCGCAGGGTGCCTCGGAAGAAGTGCTTCAGGAAGCGGACGTGCTGTGCCGGATCGAAATGGAAAACTACGATTCCCTGAATGTTTCCATCGCGGCGGGCATTGTCCTCTACCGCTTCCGGCCGCAGTAAAAGCCATGCATACATGGGTTTCATGAATCCCCGGCGCCGCTGCGCCGGTTTTTTGAGCGGAGAAAAACCGCAGTTCTTCGTAAAGAACCCGCGGTCTTTGGGGAATGCAATTCTGTTTCCGATTAACGTCTGCGGGTCACATCCGCTTCCATGTTGACCTGAAGCAGCTTCTGATTCAGCTGGTTCTCGATCCGGGTCAGTTCGGCTTCGGCTGCCATGCGCTTCTCATGGCCGTCCTTCTGGATCGCGATCACCTCATCGAGTGTATTGATGAGCTCCTGGTTGGTATGCTGGAGTGTTTCGATATCGACGATGCCGCGCTCTGCTTCTCTTGCGGTTTCCACCGTTGCCTGATGCAGGGTTTCCGCATTCTTCTTGAGCAGATCGTTGGTCATGTTGGTAACTTCGCGCTCTGCCTCGAGTGCTTCCTTGGAATGGTTGATGCCCAGGGCAAGGACGATCTGGTTCTTCCAGAGCGGAATGGTATTGACGATTGTGCTCTGAATCTTCTGCGTCATCAGGGTGTCGTTGTTCTGAATAAGACGGATCTGCGGTGCCATCTGAATGGAGATCTGACGGGTCAGTTCCAGGTCATACAGCTTCTTCTCAAATCTGTCGCATGCCTGTGCGAGGTCATTGGCGGCCTGTGCATCTTCCGGAAGTCCGCTCTCCTGTGCCCGTTTGACAAGTGCGGGAAGTTCGTTTGATCTGACTTCCTGGAGCTTCTTCTTGCCGGCGATGATGTACATCGAGAGTTCCTTGGTATTCTGGGCATTGCGCTCATAGAGCTGATCGAGCAGAGCGATATCCTTCAGAAGGGTGATCTGATGATCTTCCAGAATCGCGGCAATCTTATCGACATTGGCCTCTGCCTTGTCATACTTCGCCTTGTATTTGACGACGGAATCAGATCCCTTTTTGAACAGATTTCCGAAGAAGCCCTTGTTCTCTTCCTTTGTCTCGGTGGTCTTCAGTTCGACGACCAGATCCGAAAGCAGGGTTCCGATCTCACCGAGATCCTTGGTGCGAACATTCTTCAGTGCCGAATCGGAGAAGTCACTGATCTTTTTCTGAGCTGCGCTTCCGTATTCGAGAACAGTGCTGGACTCGGTGATGTCGATCTTCTTGGAGAACTCATCTACTGTCTTGCGCTCGGCGGCCGTCAGCTTGGCATCCGAATACATTTCCTCTACGGTCTTTGCCGGCTGCTGTACACTCTGGGCAGCCTGACTCTGTTCAAGCTTTTCCAGCTCGTCTTTCGGATTCAGAGTCAGGGTGATTTCCTGCTGCTGTGCCTGGGCCTGTGCATTGTTATTTTCGCTCATGATTTTCCTCCGTTTTTTTATTTCAATATTCCATGTCTCAGTATAGCACAGCCGATTCATGAGGGAAGATTGCGAAACGCAAAATTCGCGGCACAACCTTCAATCCATCGATCCGGGCCATAATCCCCGTCTCCGGTTTCCCAGCTCTCTGCAATATCCTTCCGTATGTACCGGTCCGACGCTCATCTTCCCGAAGGCCAAATGAAAAGGAACGCAGGGTTTTCTGCGTTCCCGGGCTTTCTTACTTCAGAAGCTGGTTGACTCTTGCCTGAACGGCATTGTAGTCATATCCGGCTGCCTCGAGCTTCGCCTTGCGCTCGGCACCGTTGCCGAAGTCGCCGCGGATGACACGGCGGGCGACGTCATCGAGATTTCCGGCCGGAGCTGCGGGTTTTCCGCTGAGCTGACGGTTGACCTCAGACTGAACAGCGTCATAGTTGTATCCGGCTGCTTCGAGCTTCGCTTTGCGCTCGGCACCGTTGCCCCAGTCACCGCGGATGACTTCTTTGGCGACGACATCGTTTGCCTTGAGACCGGCCTTGGGTGCTGCGGCTGCGGCAGGCTTCTGCTGGGCCGGGATGTTGCTGGGCATACCTGCGGGTTTAGGTGCGGGTTTCTGCTGGGTCGGAATATTGCTCGGCATTCCGGCGGGCTTCGCAGCCGGCTTCTGAGCAAACTGTGCCGGGCTTGCGGCAGGTTTTACAGACTGAGCGGGAGCTGCCGCGGGCTTAACAGACTGAGCGGGAGCTGCGGCAGGCTTAACAGACTGAGCGGGAGCTGCGGCAGGCTTGGCTTCCTCTTTCGGTTTGCCTGCTTTGGGAGCGAATGCATCGAGAATGGTGTGGAGAACGTCTTTCTTCTCCTTATTCTCTGCGTTCGGCTTTGCTGCGTTGGTTGCTTTTGTGTTCTGATCACTGAAATTAGGCATAATCAGACCTCCTTTACCTTCTGTTATACCTTTATTTTTCTTTCGATTCAATCAGATTAACGATCGCCTTCCGCACCGAACCCTCTGTTTCGGACAGCGCCGCTTCCGCTTCTTCTTCACTGCACTGCGCTGCCTGAGCGATGATGGAAACCGCGCGGCGGACCAGTTTTTCATTCATCGGAATCACATTGACCATCAGATTGGACCACGTCATTCCAAGCAATACCATCGCCGCCGTGCTTAACATGTTGAGGATCATCTTCTCTGCCGTCCCGGCCCGTAACCGGGTAGAGCCGGTGAGCACCTCGGCCCCGGTCAGCGCCTTCATCGTAAGATCGGCAGCGTCCTCCATCGGGGTATTTTCATTGCATACGATCGCCGCGGTCTTCGCCCCAAGGCTTCGCGCATACTTCATCCCCGCAAGAACATAGGGCGTGCTTCCGCTGGCCGCAACGCCGATCACGAAGTCGTTTTCATTACAGCCGTGCTCTTTCAGCTGGGAAATAGCTTTTTCCGGGTCGTCTTCATCGTCGGAGAGATAGCGGATGCCGTCTTCCGCCGTCAGGGCGATCACCGTGCCTTCCTTAAGTCCGAAGGTTGGCGGCACCTCGGCCGCATCCAGCAGGGCGAGGCCGCCGCTGGTTCCGGCGCCGAGATAAAACACCCGGCCGCCGCTGCGGATCACCCTGGCATAGAGTTCCGCCGCTTCCGCGATCTCCCTGCGGCTTTCACGCACTTTTTCGGCGATCGTCTCATCATACCGGTTCATGACATCCACCACTTCCTGGGCGCTCATTTCGGAGAGATTCATCGTGTCGGGATTTCTGTCTTCTGTTCTCACTGTTTTTTCCTCCGTGTTCCGATCAGGTTGGAAAAGGACGGTGATAACCACCGCCCCCGGTCCTAAACAAGCTTATTATCGTACATGTCATAGACACGGCTCACACTGGTGTGATTCTGAATCGCATCAATGGTTTCCGCCAACATGTCCGCAATCGTAAGCTGTGTTATTTTTGTTGTCTTTTTCCGGTTGACATCGGAAAGAGGGATCGAATCGGAAATGACCATTTCCGTAATCGGAGATGCCTCGATCTTCTCGATCGCATCCCGCGAGAAGACGCCGTGCGTCACTCCCACATAGATATCTCTGGCGCCATGGTCCTTGAGGATCCGGCATGCGGCACAGAGACTGCCGGCGGTATCGCAGATATCGTCGACCACAATGCAGTTCTTTCCGCTGACATCACCGATGACATTCTGGGCTTCCACCTCGTTGGGACGCGGACGCCGCTTGTCGACAATCGCGATCGGCGCTCCGTTGACCGCCTCGGCGAGACGTCTTGCCCGCACCACGCCGCCGTGGTCCGGCGATACGACAACAACCTTGTCATCGGGGAAATTCTTGCTGCGGAAATATCTTCCGAGCATGGGAATCGCGGTCTGATCATCGATCGGGATATCGAAGAATCCCTGAATCTGCGAAGCGTGCAGATCAACCGTCACAATACGGTTGGCTCCGGCAACCTGCAGAAGGTCGGCTACCAGCTTCGATGTGATCGGCTGGCGGCTCGCCGCCTTGCGGTCCTGACGCGCATAGCCGTAATACGGCATGACCAGATTGATTTCTCCGGCAGATGCGCGTTTGCACGCATCGATGCATACGAGCACTTCCATAAGTCTCTCCGTAACCGGAGGACAGGTGCTCTGAATGATGAAGACCGAACGGCCCCGGACGGTTTCCTGCGGAGTGACCATGATCTCTCCGTCAGCGAAATGTTCTACCTTGATTTTTCCGAGACTGAGTCCCAGATCCTTGGCAATTCGCGATGCCAGGTCTGTACTGGAAGTAAGAGCGAAGATGACCGTTTCCTTAACCATGTTTCACTACCTCTGCTTTCCCCATGCGTTTGAATGCTACAACGGATTACCGATATTGTCCAACAGATTTTCACTGCACCACGCAGTTTTCATAGAACCCCGGGCGCACTTCCGTGCCGTTTTCAACACGCGCATTGTTCAGGAAAACACCGGGGTACACAGTCACATTATCGCCGATCGCGGAATTCCCGTAAATACAGGCACCGGGATAAATCAGAACATCATGCCCGATTTTCACAAAAGGTCCGATGCAGGTATTGGCCGGATTGACCATCTGAACGCCTGCCTTCAGCCATTTCGCATTGATCTGTTTCCGCAGCCATTTCTCCGAGCGGGCAAGCTCGAGACAGTCATTGACCCCCTGCACTTCATTTTCATCTTCCGCCATCACTGCGGCTGCCTTCCAGCCTTTCCGGCGGAAGATCTCCACCAGGTCGGTGATGTAGTATTCCTTCTGGGCATTGTTGTTGTTCAGTTCCTTCAGTGCTTCGAAGAGCTTTTCGTTGTCAAAGGCATAAATGCCGGTATTGATCTCATGAACGTTCTTTTCTTCTTCCGAACAGTCCTTGAATTCCACGATTTTGACGACATTGCCGTCTTTGTCACGGATCACCCGGCCATAGGCCGCCGCATCTTTGAGCGAGACGGTAAGCACTGCCATATCCGCGTCATTCAGGGAATCATAGAGAGCGGTGAGCGTTGCGGAAGAGATCGTTGCCGCATCGCCGTTGACCACTAGCGTCTTTCCCTTTTCGCCTTTGAGCTGTTCGGCGCACATGACCGCGTGTCCCGTACCGAGCTGAGGTTCCTGAACCGCAAACTCACAGAGCCCGTCCAGGGCTTTTTCAACCAGTTCATGCCGGTAGCCTACCACCGCGACAATGCGCTCGGCTCCGCATTCCTTAAGATTCCTTACAATCAGTTCCGCCATGGGCATGCCGGCGATTTTATGAAGCACCTTGGGAAGATCACTGTGCATGCGGGTTCCCTTTCCCGCCGCAAGAATTATAGCGTTTTTCATTTTCAGCCTCCGTTATCATTATAAGTTCTGGACGAAAAGTCGCAAATCCCTTCGGGTGTGATAAAATAAAAACGCTTTTCTTGAAAGGGTTTTTATATGAGTGAAAGACATGGTTTCTGGCTTCATCACATCCGCAATTCAAAATCTTCGATCAATGGATTTTTCTATCTTCCCGAATGTGACTGCAGTGTCTGCGGCACTACCATGAGGATGGAAAAACCGGTTTGTCCCAACTGCAAGGCAGTTATGGACCAGGAGGTTCCGGAAGAAATCAGAGAGGAAATCAAAAAATATACCGAAGAGAGAAATCAGGGCGCAATGAACGACAGTGAGTTCATGCGCATTATCAAGAGTTCTCTTCAGGATGATACCCCCTGGAAATAATACACATGCAGAGAAAGAAACAGAGCGAACAATCCTCATCCCTGCCGGTGACGCATACCTTTGTCGTAAAGCGCAGTGACGAACTGCTGAATTTTCTGCTTGCGCGCTTTGAGGGAAAGCTCTCCCGCAACAGCGTCAAGGGACTTCTTTCCGATCACAAGGTTCTCGTCAACGGATCGATGACCAGCCAGTTCAACTATCCCCTGGCAAAGGATGACGAGGTTAAAATCGCAAGAAATCCCGTGCGGGCAAAACCCGTACGCAAAGATGCGGGAATGCCCGGCACCTCCGGGGGATCCCTGAAGCCTTACATCATCTATGAGGATGATGATTTTCTTGCGATCAACAAGCCCGCCGGTCTGCTTTCTGTGGAATCCGACAAGAGCCGCACCAGTGCTTATGCCCTGGCAGCGGAATATCTGAAGAAAAACGGCAGCCAGTCCAGGCCCTATATCATCCACAGAATCGACAAGGAGACCTCCGGCGTGCTCGTCTTCGCCAAGGATATCCGCATCCAGTCGATGATGAAGATGCGCTGGAACGACTTTGTGTCTCTGCGGGAATACTACGCTGTCGTCGACGGCGTTATGGAAGAGAAACAGAAGGAGGTCATCTCCTACCTCATGGAAAACACGAACCATCATGTGTTTGTGACAAAGAATCCCAAAGGGAAGAAAGCGGTCACGCGCTATGAGGTAGTCCGGGAAAACGATGCGATGTCCATGCTCAGAGTGGAGATCGACACCGGAAAAAAGAATCAGATCCGCGCTCAGATGGATTATCTCGGCCATCCGATTCTCGGGGATGACAAATACGCCAATCTTCCCTCTCCGATCAATCGCCTCTGCCTGCACGCATCGACGCTCGAATTTGATCATCCCGTCACCAGAAAACCGATGCGCTTCTACGCACCGGTTCCGAAAGAATTCAATTCCATGTTCTGAGCTGCCCCCGGGCAGCTTTTTTTACTGATCAAGGATTTTCGTCGAGCGCACAAAATACCCGTTGGCCCGCATTAAGCCCATCGCGTCCTTCAGAAGGCGCGGACTCCGGGTAATCCCGAAGACCGTCGATCCGCTTCCCGACATCAGAACGCCGTCAAATCCCAGTTCCGCAAGGCTCTCGCGCACATCCCGGATTTCCTCCACCAGGCCCAGGGAAACCTCTTCGAGACTGTTTCCGAGATGGTTTACCACCCCGTCATAATCGCCGGTTTCAAGCGCCGTTTTCATCCCGTCCACATCGGGATGAACCAGCGTATCGAAGTTCAGGCCGCCGAATGCGGCTTTTGTGGATACGCCCCGCCTTGGTTTTACCAGCAGAATTCCGAAGTCGCACCGGCATTCAAACGGGGTGATGATCTCGCCGATTCCCTCTACCAGAGCCGGTTTGTTCAGCGTGCAGAACGGCACATCCGCTCCGACCATCCGGGCGGTTTCGATCAGTTCCGATTCGCTGAGATTCAGCCGCATGATTCGGTTCATCATGCGGATCGCCGCCGCCGCATCGGCACTGCCGCCGGCGAGTCCGGCCTGGGTGGGAATGTGCTTCTGCAGCGTGCAGGCAAAGTTCTGCGTGAACCCGTATCTCTCCTGCATGACGTGTATTGCCTTGACCACCGTGTTCTTGTCATCTACCGGCAGATACGACCGGTTCAGAACCATGGTAGTCTCGGTGCTCGGAATCATCTCCAACACATCGTAAAAGTCAATCGGAACCATCACCATCCTGAGATTATGGTATCCGTCTTCCCTGCGGCGGATCACATCCAGACAGAGATTGATCTTCGCATATGCTCGCTCTTTCATACACATTCTCCTTGTTTTAAACGTTCATACAGATGCACAAACACTTCGCAGTCAAGCTGCTGGGCCCGCGGATTTCCGGCAATTCCCTCTGCGGCGAGAAGTTCTCCTGCCTGTTCACCGCTTCCGAGATATTCCTTCAGATTGTTGTACAGCGTTTTGCGGCGCTGGGCAAAGCAGGCGCGGATGAACTCGAAGAGCCCCGGTTCCGTGTGCACTCCTTTTTTTCTGTGAAAGCGGATCACGGCACTGTCCACCTTCGGCGGCGGGGTAAACGCACTGCCGGGGACAGAGAAGAGTTTTTTCACCTCATAGAGATACTGCGCTTCCGCCGAAAGGGCGCTGTATTCCGGCGAGCCGGGTTCGGCACTGAACCGCTCTCCGACCTCCTTCTGCACCATGACCGTAATCCATTCGATCTCCTGGGGCCCTTCAAACAGGCGGAAGAGAATCGGGGTCGTCACATAGTACGGCAGGTTGGCGCATACGGATACGCTTCCGTATCTTTCAAGCAGAATGGAAACCGCAGCCTCGAGATCGCATTCGAGAAAATCCTGCAGGAGGATTTCCACATTGTCATATTCCCTGAGCTCCGCTTCCAGGACGGGAATCAGACGCTCATCCACCTCATAGCACCGCACATGCGCCGAGCGCATCGCCAGCTGTTCGGTGAGGGCACCGATTCCGGGCCCGATCTCGATCACCGCCCCTTCGCAGTGCGAACTCTCCGCCGCCCGGGCCACCACCGAAACATCCGTCAGAAAATTCTGGCCGAAGGTTTTCTTCGCTTTCAGATCATAGGTATTCAGGATTGATCTCGTACGGCTGACGCTCGCAATCGGCTTATCCATTCAGTATCTCTCTGACCGTTTCTTTCCTGATGCCGAACCGGTTCATTTCCTTTCTCATCTTCGCAGCGCTTCCATAACTGATATGAAGCGCCTCGGCGAGTTTCTTTCGCCGCCGGCTGCTTTCCTTTGCCCCGAGCAGTCCGAGTTCCAACATGGTTTGCGGGCTGAACACTTCCGCATCTGTTTCGCATTCGGTGCTCACATGGCCGAGCGCTTCCTTCAGATCTTCATACCCGGCATGTTCCACCCCGACCTTGCGGGTTGTCCGGGCTTTCTCCTTCGGGATATAGGCGTGTTTACAGCCGGGGACTTCTGTGCCGATGATTCTTCGCAGCGCCTCGCCCGGGGTATCGGGATCGGTAAAGACGATCACGCCGACGGTTTCCGCTGCTCTGCGGATTTCTTCGATGACCTGCTTTTTGATTCCCCGGCCGTGGGTCACAATCGTCTCGCAGTCGAAATACCGCTTCAGCCGCTCGCTGTCGTGGGTCCCTTCCACAACAATCACTTCTTTGATCCGCGGTTTCATTGAAGACTCCGGAACCGCCGCCAGTTTTCAACCAGGACTGCCGCGAGAATTTCTTCCTTCATCTGCCGCAGCTCGGCGATCTTCTTTACGATATGGGGAATATAGGAAGGCTCATTGCGCTTTCCCCGCACCGGTACCGGCGCCATATACGGGCTGTCGGTTTCCGTAAGCAGAAAATTCACATCCATTTCCCTTGCGACATTCGCCGCATGCCTTGCGTTTTTAAACGTCACCGGT
Source organism: Solobacterium sp. (assembly GCA_017536885.1). Lineage (GTDB taxonomy): Bacteria > Bacillota_I > Bacilli_A > Erysipelotrichales > Erysipelotrichaceae > Bulleidia. The sequence continues at coordinate 8,925 of JAFWCM010000138.1, read as the reverse complement.
CCGCCGAGAGAAAGATAGTATCCGAGTTTTACAAACTCCCTTCCCATCTCCGCGCTTCCCGAAAAGGAATGCATGAGTCCTTTCCAGTGATGCGCCTTCATGAGATCATAGGTATCCTGGATCGCATCCCGGCTGTGCACGCAGAACGGCTTATTGAGCTTTCTCGCCAGTTCGATCTGCCGGGCAAAAACCTCTTTCTGCAGATCATGCATGGCCGGGTCCTTTTCCCAGTAGTAATCCAGTCCGATCTCGCCGATGCAGGTGCAGCGGGGATCTTCCGCAATCTTCTCAAGTTCGCCCCATCTTTTTTCGGCATCTTCTGCGTCGGTGGGAAAAATACCGTAACTTACGGAAATATGGTCTCGATCCGTTTCCGAAAAGTCCATAGCCCGATAAGCCTCTTCCTCTTCCGTGCACATGATATTGAGAAAGACGACCCCTTTCTTCCGGGATCTTTCGATCACTTCGTCAAAATCTTCCTGAAACTCCTCACTGAACAGATGACAGTGGCTGTCAAGATAATACACTTCGCTCATATTGCATTCACTTTCCAAGGCAGAACCGTGAGAAGATTTCATCCAGAAGATCTTCCCGCCCGGTTTCTCCCGTTATCTCCTTCAGTGCATACCAGGCATTCTGCAGATCAACCGTCACAAGATCGATCTCATCTCCGTTCTCAAGGGATTTCCTGACTTCCATCATGCTTTCCCTCGCACTTCTCGCAAGGCCGATCTGCCGGCTGTTGTTTAAGGTATCTTCCTTTGAGGCAAGAATCCCTTCGGCATACATCTTTCGGATTCTCTGAATCAGCGGTTCGATATCGTGATTCAGGGCCGAGATCGACAGTTCATCGCCGGTATCCTTCTGATCTTTCTTGTTGTATACCACGATGCGCGGATAGCCCTCGGTAAGATCCAGCAGATCCTGATCCTCGGGGGTGATCCCTTCATTGGCGTCGATCACGACGATGACAAGATCCGCTTTGGCCAGCGCCTTCCTGGATTTTTCGATTCCGATCGCCTCGATCGTATCGCTTGATTCCCGGATCCCGGCAGTATCATAGAGATGCAGGGTGATGTCATCGATGCGCACCGTTCCCTCTACGACATCGCGGGTCGTTCCGGCGATGTCCGTCACAATTGCCTTATCCTCTTCGAGAAGGGCATTGAGCAGAGAGGACTTTCCGACGTTGGGCCTTCCGGCAAGAACCGTATTGAGACCGTTTCTTACCGTAACGGCCGCCTCCGCTTTTTCGATCAGCCGGCTGATCTCTTCAATCCACGCATTGACGCGGGGAAGCAGCTCCTCTTCACTCAGCTGTTCCACATCGTCATATTCGGGATAGTCGATATTCACTTCGATCAGCGCCACAATCTGACTCAGCGATTCCAGAAGCGGCTCCAGCAGCTTCCGCACACTGCCCTTGAGTCCCGACAGTGCGGATCTTGCGTTGACTTCATCCTTTGCGGTGACGAGATCATTGACCGACTCCGCCTGGGAGAGATCCATCTTGCCGTTGAGAAACGCCCGCTCGGTGAATTCCCCGCGTCTTGCCGGAATTACTCCCGCCCCGTACAGCAGGGAAAGCACCTTTTCCGCGGTATACTTTCCGCCATGACAGGAGATTTCGCACATATCCTCTCCGGTATATGACTTCGGTGCCCGGAATACCGTAACCAGGACCTGATCCGCGGTCTCTCTGCCGTCGAGGATTTCCCCGTAATGAACGGTATATCCCCTCGCTTCGAGGATATCCCTGGAAAAAATGCTGTTTACCCGCGAAACCGCCTCATCTCCGCTGACCCTTATCACAGCCAGGGCGCCGCCGGTTGCGGTCGCGATTGCGCCGATCGTATTGTTCATGTCTGTAGTGTAGCACAAATAGCGGCTTCTATTGCCCGGGGACTCATTGCCGAAGACGGCGAAAAGACATGCATTCATGCCATTCCGGAAGCCGCAGACAAAAGGCGGCAGTCGCTCTGCCGCCTGATTCATTCCCTGTCTCTCTTTTTTTCTCCCCGCTCATTTTTCATTCCGGTAGGGATCGATGGAATGAAGGGTTCCGTCGCCCGCTGCTTCAATGCCCGTGACTTCTGCCTTTGGGTTTCTCTGTTTCAGAAACGCCGCGACACGTCTTGCCTGATCCTTGAGTGCCATCTCAACCGGAAGAACCCCCTGGGAAGAGGTGAGATCCAGAAACATTCTTCCCCGATTGTCGGTTCTGCAGGCAACCGATGTGATATCTCCGTTTTCCAGAACAAAGATTCTGTGATTTCCGTATCCGAGCATCCGGTTTTCGAGAAAGAATGCCTGGCCGATCATCACCGCATCGGAAAAGTCATCGAGGTCCTTCACCTTCCTTAACTGCAGGTTCACGGTGATCTTCTCCCGGTAGTAGAAGAACATCACAACCGCAAGCACGGCGCCGAAGGCGATCCCGATATAGCGGGCCACGGCATTGCCGGTGGATACATACATAAACGCACAGGCAAACACCGCCAGGGCAATCCCGGGAAGAACAAATACATACTTCATCGAAATGAAGGAAGAGATGTAACGCTTTACCATATGACAGTTATTATACCGTTTCCTGTCTTCTTATCCATCCTCTATTTATGCCTTCACCCGAACTGCGTTTCGCGGCCCTTCTTCGGGAAGCAGATTGCTCATCGAATCGGCGCTGATCGCAAGGGTGGAAAGATTGTGCAGCCAGGCCGAAGTCGAAGCCGGCAAAACCCCGAATGCGCCGAGCAGAATCAGGGCGGAGTTGAAGGTCATGATGAAACGGTAATTCCGCTGGATGCGGCGGGTCAGAAGATCGGAGATATCCTTCAGGGTAACCAGAGTATAAAGGTCATCATCGGCGATTGTCACATCCGCGATCTCGCGGGCGATGGCCGCACCGTCGCTGACCGCGATGCCGCAGTCGGCTTCGGAAAGGGCGGGAGAATCATTAACCCCGTCACCGACCATGATCACGGTTCTTCCTTCCGCATGCGCTTCTTTGATATACGCTGACTTGTCTTCCGGAAGCACTTCGGAGCGGTAGTCATCGACCCCGACCTTCGCGGCGATCGCAGCTGCCGTCCTCTCCGAATCTCCGGTTAACATCACAATCCTGTCGATCTTTCTCTGCCGAAGATCCCTGATAATCGCCGGTGCTTCGGGCCGCAGGGGATCTTCGATGAGAATCACCGCCGCAAGAACGCCTCCTACCGCAAGGTAGAGATGACTGCAGGAATCGCTGATCCGGGCGAATTTTTCCTTCTCCTCTTCCGGCACGATGCAGTGCTCATCCTCGAAGACAAAGTGATGACTGCCGATGACGGTCTTCTTTCCTTCGATCGAACTGGCGATGCCGTGGGCGACGATGTACTCCACCCGCGAATGGCGCTCCTCATGGAAGAGCTGTCGGTTCTCCGCTTCCTTTACGACCGCATTGGCAATCGAATGGGGATAATGTTCTTCCAGGCACGCCGCAAGCCGCAGAGCTTCCGCCTCTTCATATCCGTTGAAGGGGATGACTTCCGCAACCGTAGGTCTTGAACACGTCAGGGTTCCGGTCTTGTCGAGCACCACGGTATCGGCACCTGCGATATTTTCCAGGAACTGGCCTCCCTTGACGGAGATGCTGTGTCTTGCGCATTCCCGCATCGCCGAAAGCACCGCGATCGGCATTGAGAGCTTCAGGGCACAGGAGTAATCCACCATCAGAACCGATATGGCTCTTGCCCAGTTACGGGTCAGAAGATACACCGCGCCGGTGAACAGGAAGCTGTAGGGAACCAGGCGGTCTGCCAGATGCAGGGCCTGAGTTTCCGTCTCCGACTTCAGTTTTTCGGATTCTTCGATCATCCGCACGATGCGGTCATAGCGTCCCTGGCCGGTGGTATGGATGACGCGGATGCAGCACTCGCCCTCTTCCACCACCGTGCCGGCATAGACTGTCGCTCCGGCCTTTTTCAGAACCGGCAGAGACTCGCCGGTAAAGGAGGACTGATTGACCATCATCTCCCCGGAGATCACGATTCCGTCCAGCGGGATGGTGGTGGCGGTGCGGACGATGACGGTGTCTCCTTCTTTTACGGAGTACACATGGGCAAGCACCTGCTTGCCGTTTTCATCCAGCATCCATACCTTATCGATATTGAGTTCCATCGACCGGGCCAGATCATCAACGGATTTCCGGTGCGTATAATCTTCGAGGATTTCACTGAGGCCAAGCAGGAACATGATCGAGGTCGATGTCGAATGATCACTTGCCAGAAGAGACACCGTGATCGAAGCCGCATCAAGCACCGATACATCGAGTTTCCCATGCAGCAGGCTCTTAAGTCCCTTCACGATGAAAGGGATCGCCTGCACAGCGGCGACAAAGGGTTTGAGAACATCCGGCACAAAGAGCCAGCGAAGCACTCTGTTTGTAACATGGGCAAGCAGATCCTGCTCAAAATCACGACTCAGCCGTCTTCCGTGGGAAATCTCATTTTTTTCTGTTTCCCTATCATACCGATATTCGGAAAGGGCATTTAAAATATCCTCCCGGCCGCCGGTAAAATTGACGGTGACGTTGCCCGTACGCTCATCTGCCCGGACCTTGTCAACGTTTTCCAGGGAGAAGAGATATTCTTCCAGCTGCTCTGCCTGAACAGCGCTCAGGCGCACAACAAAAAGATGTACGCGCATCCGCCGCGGCGAAGAGTGAAGTACAGAATATTTCATAAGTCAGATCCCGGTTTACGCGTTCTTCTCTTTCGCGGATTCAAGAATCGCTTTGGCTTCTTCGATCCGGTGGGCATCCTGTTCGCGGTATTTTGCCTCGTTGATCGCTTTGGCATCGGCCACGATATCTTCGCAGTTTTCCCGGACGGTCTGAACCGTCTTCATAAGATCATCCGCACAGCGGAATCCCAGGGAGGTAACACCGGTATAAACCTTCTTCGCCTCCGGTGAGGTCAGAATCTTAACCCCTGCCGTTCCCAGCAGAAATCCATAGGTAATCAATTTTGCTTTTGCCCAGCTCATAATGCCTCCTTCATGCCGTCAAAATGACATATAAGTTTGTTTAGACTAATTTTAAACCAGTCAGAATCTTTGTCAATGAAACAGCTTCGGTCTTTGGTGCAGGGTGCGTGACACCTTATTCTGAGAAAGAACCCGCCCATGTATTCAACCCTTTTTACGGGCAAACGATTGTAAACAGGGAAAAGAACATAGTATTCTTTGGGTAGATGAAATCAATCAGGAGGATTTTTAATGAAGCCAGAGAAAAAAGCTGCGGAGATGACCGTCAGCGAACTCGCAAAATACATTGACTATTCCGTACTCAAACCGGAATTCACCGAAGACCAGATCATCGAACTCACCAAAGACGGTGTGGCGCTTGGCTGTGCGACCATCTGTATCAACCCGGGGTATATCAAACTGTGCGAGCCGTATGTAAAGGGCTCCGACACGACGATCTGCCCGGTTGCGGATTTCCCCTTCGGCACCGCCAGCACCGAAAGCCGCGTTGCCCAGATCAAAGAGGCCGGAAAATCGGAGTATGTGAAGGAGATTGACGTTGTCGTCAATTTCGGCAAGCTCAGAGCGGGACAGTATGACGAGGTCACAAAGGATCTCAGTGCCTGTGCGGCCGCGGCCCATGAGGGCGGCCATGAGCTCAAGGTCATCCTCGAGACCGATGCGCTGAATGAAGAACAGATCCGCAAAGGCGTGGAATGCATCATCGCCGCCGACGCCGACTTCATCAAGACCAGCACCGGTTTTCTGACCGGCTATGAGGCAAAAGGAGCCGCGGTCGATGTCATCGCGATGATCATGGATCAGAACAAAGGCAGAAAGAAGATCAAGGGCAGCGGCTGTATCCGCACCAGAGAACACTTCCTTCAGCTGATCGACATGGGAATCGACCGCATGGGCATCGGATACAAATCCGTTCCCGTGGTACTCGATCTTAAGAAGTGACATCTTTCCGAATACGGGCTCTGCCCGTATTTTCGTCCGGAGGTAATCTATGAAACCGTTTCTCTTTTATCAGCCTGTGGGACAGAGCGCCGACTGGGAAAGAATCGACCGCCTGAGAAAACGCATGGAAAAGCGCAGAGCTTCCATCTGCAGCGAGCGGGCTCTTTTCTACACGGAATCCTTCCGGAAGACGGAAGGCGAACCGTACATTCTCCGCAAGGCAAAGGCGTTTGCCCACACGCTTGCGAATATGACTCTCTATATTGAGGAAGATTCGCTGATCTTCGGAAATCAGGCAAGCCGGAATTTCGCGGCTCCGATCTTTCCGGAATACTCGATTGACTGGGTGATCAATGAGCTGGATGAATTCGAAAAGCGCAGCGGCGATGTGTTTTATATCGACGAGGCGACAAAACAGGATCTCCGCTCCATTCATGCATACTGGCACGGAAACACCCACGAAGACGAAGTCAACCGCAATCTCACCATGGCGATCCGGATGGCCGAAAAACAGGGCATCATCCACCGCGGCGGCATCTCGATGTCGGGGGACGGCCACATCGTGCCCGATCATCCGATGATTCTTTCCCGCGGATTCCGCTCCATCATCGATGAGGCAAAGCATGCTTTGGAAACTCCTTCGCTTTCCGAAGAACAGAGAGACTTTTACAATGCCGTAATCATCTCTCTCGAAGCTTCTCTTGCCTGGTTCGGCAGATATGCGGAGCTTCTTCAATCCGCTGCCGAAACCTGCATGAATGAAAAGAGAAAAAAGGAACTTCTGGCCATGGCGGAAATGGCGGCGACGATGATGGAACAGCCGGCCCGCAGCTTCTATGAAGGCGTTGAGGTCTGCTATATGGTCCACTTGCTTCAGATGATCGAATCCAACGGTCACTCCTTCTGTTACGGCCGCTTTGATCAGTATCTGTATGACCTCTATCAGAAAGACCTGAGAGAAGGAATCATCGACCGGGACAAAGCGCTGGAGATCATCACCCACATGTTCATCATGAACTCGTCTCACAACAAGGTGCGTCCCTATGGCCATACCCGCTTTTCCCAGGGCTATCCCTTATATTCCAACCTCTGTGTCGGCGGTCTTACTCCGCAGGGAACCGACGGAACCAACGATCTTTCCTATCTCTGCATTGAGGCGATGAACCTCACCTCGCTTGCGGAGCCGAATTTCTCTGCCCGCTATCATGCGGAAACGCCGAAGGAGTTTCTGAAAGCCTGTGCCATGTTGATACGGACCGGATGCGGGATGCCTTCGATGTTTAACGATGAAACAGCAGTCGCCGGCCTTGTTGATCTCGGCATTCCGATGGAGGATGCCCGCGATTACTGCCCGATCGGCTGTGTGGAAACCGGGGTTCCGGGAAAATACGGACACCGTGCCACCGGCATGACCTACGTCAACTGGGGCAAGGTCCTCGAGGTCATGCTTTACAACGGCTATGATCCCAAAACCGGAATACGTATGATCTCCGTCAATGACGACATGGAATTGGAATCCCGCTTCTCCTCTTATGAGGAAGTCTGGGCTGCCTGGGAGAGATTTCTGAAATACTACTCCGATATCTCCGTGGAGTGCGATAAGATCTGCGACCGCAGCCTTGAAGTATATGACGCCGATCCCTTTGCGTCGTGCTTTATCTACGACAGTATGGCAAAGGGAAAAACCCTCAAGGCCGGAGGATGCCGGTATGATGTGATCTCGCAGTCCAACATCGGACCGAGTGTGGTCGGAAATTCCCTGATGGTTCTGAAAAAGCTGGTCTTTGACCAGAAGAAACTTTCCTACCACGATCTTCTCGAAGCGATGAAGGACAACTGGCAGAGTGATTCTTCCCGGAAGATCCGCGCCATGGTCAATTCCGTCGAGAAGTTCGGAAACGACATTGAATCCGTGGATGAAATCGTCCGTGATGTCTTTGAATCCTATCTGAAGCTTCTTCCGGAATACGAGACCGAACGAAAAGGAAGAGGACCGGCGCTGAGCTGCTATACCATGTCCACTTCCAACATCACGAGCTACGTTCCCAACGGGCTTGCGGTCGGTGCGACGCCTGACGGCCGGTACGCCGCCAGTCCTCTGAACGAAGGATGTTCCCCGGTTCAGGGCACCGATGTCTTCGGCCCTACCGCAGTGATCAACTCCGTTTCAAGACTGCCCAACCGCAAAGTCGCGGCCGGTCAGCTGCTCAACATGCGGTTCTCTCCGGATGCGCTGGCGAATGAGGAAAACCTGGAGCGGTTTATCTCCTTCCTGCGGGTATCCCAGAAAAAGGGAATCTATCACAATCAGTTCAACGTCATCTCTTCCGATACCCTGCGCCTTGCGCAGGAACATCCGGAAGACTACACCGATCTCATCGTCCGGGTTGCCGGCTACTGCGCGCAGTTTGTCTCTCTGATGCCGGAAGCACAGGAGGCAATCATCGCCCGTACGGAAAACGGCTGGATGTGACCGGATTCCGATCTTCATTGAAACAGGCGAAGTGCCTGTTTTCTTTTGCCCATAGACATGAAAAAAAGACCGCATGTTCTGCGATCTTCCCTCCGATCTTCAATCTCAGAGATCAGCCCCTGTCAGTCTTCCAGGATTTTGTCAAGAAGTGCGGAAAGCGTCTCTTTTTCTTCTTCGCTGAGCTTGCCGAAGACTTCATCGAACATCGCCTCCCTTTCATCCCGGATCTCATTGGCTCTGGCTTCGCCGAGCTCCGTGAGCTTCAGGATCGTTGCGCGGCGGTCGGTTTCATCGATTGTCCTTACGATATATCCGTCATCTTCGAGCTTGTTGACAACCTCCGAAGCAGAAGAGGCGTTAATGCCCGCATATTCCGCAAGTTCCTTCTGCCGCACCCCGTTGGGATATTCGCTGATGATCACAAGCATGCCTTCCCTTGACATGCCCCGGTGTTTTCTGCCCGCACACTCCGGTCCGTGCATGGG
>JAFWCM010000137.1 GCA_017536885.1 Solobacterium sp. | reverse complement strand
TGTTGCATAATTCTGTGTACTTAGCCATCTTTTTTTACTCCTTTTTCTTTTCCTGACTCTATCCTAGGTGTTTGCGAGAACATGCAACAGGTGCATATCGAGGATGTAAAATTGACATTTTTTAACGCGGAGAAATGAAATAAGAGAGCCTGCTTCAGACCCTCTTCACAATTGATTCACAACATGGATTTGAAGAACGCACACTCCTCATCATTGCACTTCTTCGCAGCCGCAGAGCGGATATCAAGATGGAATACATGACCGAGCTGTTCTTCTTTGTCTTTATAATACTTCACAATAAACGGGATATTCTTCTGAAGCAGATGCTCGCAAAACTGCGGAACCTGGAATTTCAGAAAATCATTTTCTGCCGTCATGATATATGCCGGAGGAAATCCTTCCACAATAACATCCGAAACATTTACCAGTCGCAGTTCTTCTTCCGATCCGCCGCTCTTCAGATAATCCTTCATTAGTTCAGTTGTAAACTGATCATTCGGATTCTCTGATACCGTAATGAAGTGCACGCCACAGTTAAGTGCGACCGCTTTTGGAGTTATATACTCAGTTACCGGAAGTCCAAGACTGTGCCGGTATGCCTCATTTGTGCACAGAGCACAATACAGTTCCAGAAGATTTGCCCCGGCAGAATCGCCGACCGCAAACAGATGGTTCATATCAAATCCATAGGTCTCTGCCTGCGCCTTTGCCCAGGCAAATACAAGCGCGGTATCTTCCAGAGCCGCCGGAAACTTATGTTCCGGTGCCAGGCGGTAGGAATAGTTGATGACCACAAAACCCCGCTGGGCAAGACTCATGCAGTAGAACTGATACCGTTCTTTGTCGCCGTAAACCCAGCCTCCGCCGTGCACACTGATAATCAGAGGCAATACCCCATCCGTATCGTTCGGGCGATATACATCGAGCTGCTGTTCCGGTAAAGAACCATATGGAATGTTGTCAAAACGCACAACATCATCCGGAGTGACAAGCCCCTTGTCCCGTTCTGTATCGGTTGCGCCAAACTTTGTTCGGATCATATCACTGATTTTGGACATATTCTGTATTCACTCCTTTTCTATCGCGTGGATCCGCGTTCAATAAGTTCTACTGTGACAGTATTCTTAACGGAGATGTCATGTCTGCCGTCTGCTTTTGCCAGTATCAGGTCACTTGCAATTTCTGCCATGCGCTCCGGTTTTCGATCCAGTGTGGTTAATGACGGAGACGTCATTGCCGCAAACGGAGAGTTGTCAAAGCAGATCAGGCGAATGTCTTCCGGCACAAAGTATCCGATCTTCTGCAATGCACGTGTGGCTCCGAACGCTGCCCGCTCACTGCTGGTGATGATGCCATCTGCTTTTAATCCGTTCTTGATTGCGAAAACCGCAAGTCCCCCGGTTTCTTCTTCGGTAGGACGTTTCCCCTCCCGCTTCATGACATATCGCGGGTCATACTCAATTCCATGTGCTTCGAGTGCTTTGCGATAACCTTCCAGCCGCGGATTATTCTGGCTGTCTTTCACAAATCCTGTCATAAACAGTATATTCCGGCAGCCTTTATTAATCAGGCATTCTGTCGCAAGTTCCATTGCATGACAATCATCATTCGCAACATAAGGTATTTCATGATTCGAAGCAGGAATACGATCGATCCATACAAGCGGGAGATCTCCGATTACGTCTTTATTAATTTCCTGCAGGGCACTGACGCTGATCACGCCATCCATTCCGGCCTTACGGAATTCGTTCAGGTATTCCAGTTCGGTTTCCGCATTATTGTTTGTGCTGACAACATATGTCGCCGCATTCCGTTCGCCTAATGCCTTCTGAACACGGAATGCAAGTTCTGAGAAGAAGGAGTTATCAAGCGTCGGTACAATCATTCCAATCTTTTTCATATGTCCTCCCTTATGCGTTGCCGCGCAGTGCACGCATCATATCCGCGTAGGTTTCGCCTTTTTTGAAGAGACCGCTTGTTCCAAGAATAAAGCCATCCACCCCTGCATCAGACATTTTATTCACCACTTCCGGTGTACAGTGCCCGTCAATCATGAGTTTATATCCGTATTCTTTTTTCAATTCCACGAGCTGACGAATCTTCTTTTCAGTAAAATCAATAAAACCTTGCCCTGCAAAACCGGGATTCACAGTCATAACCATTACGTAATCACAGAGATTCAACAGTTCACTGATACTTGCAACACTAGTGTCCGGATTAACCGCAATACCCGCATCTGCCCCTTTTTCTTTGATATGCGCCAGTGTTTTAACAACATACCGCTCTGATTCCGGATGAATATAAATAATATCGGCTCCAGCGTCGACAAACCAATCAACTTTATTTCCCGGGTTTTCAATCATCAAATGGCAGTCCACTTTTTTGTTTGTATAGCGTCGTATGGTTTTAACATCCATAACACCCATTGTGAAGTTTGGAACAAAACTGCCATCCATGATATCACAGTGAAAAATGTCTGCACCAGCATCATCCAGTGCGCGAACTTCATCTGCGAGATGACCGTAATTTGCACACATCATTGAAGGACATAAAATACGTTCCATTTATTAAAACCTCCTGACTCTTTGATCATTTTCATTATCAAATTAAGCTGCACCTCGAACAATGTCCGCATCATAGATGTTAAACTGACAATTTTTAATGTGAAGTTATGAAATAATCAATCTAAAATCACCTCCTATTACCTTCACCTATCGAAAAAAATGATACTGATCAGACAATGGAAAAAACAAAAAAAACCTTTAGATCAGAATCGAAACTACCGTTAACGAAAGCGAAAAAGCAGCATCGGCAGGAAAGGTTTCTGCCTTTCCTGCCGATGAATTTCATTACTACACTGTCAGTTACTCAGGATTTCAGCAGATTCGAAAACTGCAGCTCCTGTCGTCAACGAAGGTAAAGACGAGCCAATGGTGTTGATTTCAACGGAGTCAGTGAGAATCGTCCCACTCGGCTGCTTCGCCGTAGAACTCCTTCCACATTGCCTCCATGAACTCCATCCACATTTCTTCCATGCTGAAATAAGGAGCAGGACGGCCTTTGAAATACGAATCCTCTTTACTCTTATCCTCCGGGTTGAAGGGGTTATAATGCATTTTCTGCCCGGCATAATATACTTCTGCCGGCAGGATGTTGCTGAAGCCATCATGCTCCGCCGTAAGAAGATCGGTATCGAATACCAGATAGTCCGCATCCTTGCCGGCTTCGATGGAGCCCTTCTTATTTTCGATGCCGAGCTGAATTGCGCCGTTGATGGTATATCCAAGAATCATCTCTTCAATTCCCATCCGCTCTTCCAGAGGAGGGAATATATCCTTGTAGCGGTCACCACCTTCCATAAGCTTTGACTTTTCGGAAACGAAACGCGTCATTCCGACCTCCATGCCAAGGAAGGGGTTCCAGCTTGAAAAGTCTGCGAACACGATATTATCGCTGGACCAGGTGACCAGAGCTCCGCTGTCCCAGACAGACTTGCAGCGATAGAGCAGTTTTCCGCGTTCCTCGCCGAAGAGCCTTTTGTACACATTGACATCATCGCAATGCCACCAAGGGGTAAAGTTCGCAATCACGCCCAAAGGCGCAAAGCGGTTGAGATCTGCGGTGTCCTGAATCTGAAGATGGGCACTGACGACCCGGACATGGAAATCGTCTCCGAGTTCTTTCCGGACCTGTTCCACCGCATCCAGCACCAGGCGAGAGGAAGCTTCTCCGACACAATGGGTATGGAAATCCAGTCCTTCCTCATTCAGCACTTTCAGAAGCGCTACAAGCTCTTCCAGATTCATGGCAGTGCATCCCAGTTCACCGGTGTCCGCATACGGCGTAACCATGGCACCGGAATGCAGCTTCAGGGTGCCGTCCATGAACAGCTTCAGTGTATGAACTTTCAGGTGCTCGGTATTATATTCCTTCTGCATGCGTTTCAGTTCTTTAATGCCTTCTTCCACCTCCCAGGCTGCAGAGATTACATAGCAGCCGTCAACATAGATGGGCAGCTTTCCCTGCTCATCCAGACTCTTAAGGCGGGAGTAGACATGCTCATGAAATTCAGGATATCCCGGAATACCGGCGTCAAAAACTCCTGTCACACCGACACTGATGCAGAAATCAATCCAACGCTGAATCGCCGCATCGATCTCCGAATCCTCCTTGTTCATTGCCCGGTCCAGGATGATCGGAAGCTCCGTCGCGCCCTCGCTCATTTCTCCGGTCACATGCCCGTCCTTACGCACATAAAAGCTTAAGCCAGGTATCGGATCCTTGGTCTCGTCTGTGATATTATGCTTCTTTAAGATATTGGAATTCACCCAGATGCTGTGCATCTGCGCTTCCTGAATCTGCAGTTCTCCATCCGGACAGATCGCATCCAGATCTTCTTTCGTGAGATCCATACCCTTCAGATGCTTTTTATCGAGGATATAGCAGTAACGGTCCTGCCCGGGGTTTTTCTTCATATCATCCACAATAAAATCCAGGGCTGACTGTTTACTGTCGCACTGGATGATCGTTCCCATGGTGCCTACCAGTTCATATCCGGCACCCATGGTTACATGAACATGGCTGTCGATGATGCCGGGCATGATAAATTTTCCGTTTAAATCCGTTGTCTCTCCCTCGTACTCCGAAAGTCCGTTCTCATCTCCAACATAGACGAACTTTCCATCCTTCACTACAAGCGCACTAGCCAGGATATTATCCTTGTTCGAAGTAAAGATTTTTGCGTTTTTAATGATCTTGTCTACTTTCATTTTTCGCTCTCCTTAATGTCAGTGAGATGGTTCTGCTGACAACTTTTACGTTTTTCACAAATCTCTTCAACCTGCCTAGCATGCTCAAAACGAAATCCGTTAGATATACACGCAGACGGAAATGATTTCAAAATCTTTGTTTTGTCTGCGGTATATATACATTCTCGTAAGAGATTTACCCTCGACAAATTCCAACGTAAATTAGCGTCAGCAAAATGCCTTTAATTTCTTTAAGAATAACATAAGACAATAAAGATTATCGATAAAATGAAGTATTTCCTCAGGGTTCTTTCGTTTAGACGGTTTAAAAGAGAAGGAGTCAATAGACTAACTCATATTATGTCAAGGTCCGGATTTTTCATTCAGCAATTATGCTGAATCAGCATCCAGTCTTTTGCGCTTCCGGGCGACTGTATCCTTCGTTGCCTCATTGGCATCGTCATCAAATACTGTTTTTTCCGGACCGAGAGTACGCCACCAAGAAAGCATGCAAAGCATCATATTAGAAGTACTTTTGCTCAGATATCCGGGTGACCCGCTTATCATCTTTGGACTCGCACGAGCACCAAATAGACCATTAATACGAGGTTTCTGCGTATCTGCAGAAAGAAAGGATATAGCCTTGTCTATCTGGTATTAAAACCGATCAACTGTTATATCCTCATCAAGTTGCATCCCGCAGTGTTGCTCAATGCGGCTTATGCTTTTTTCAGGGTAATCTTTACATCTGTCAGATCAGTCGGAACCGCAAATTCTTCCGCACTTGTTTCATAGCCTTCCGGCAGCTTCTGAACATGAACTGTATACTTACCTTTTTCAGCTGCGAATGAAGCAATTCCTTCTGCGTCTGTCTTTCCCATCATGCATGTAATATCAGAACAGAACTGAACCGTTACGCCGGCAACCGGATTTCCGATATCATCGCTGACAATGACACGGCAGGTATTCCTCTGCTCTGGGGCATTCGTTTCAGAAACAGGCTTCGCATCGGCCGCTCCCTCCGCAAGAAGACTGTCTATCGTCTTTTCATAGTCCGTGATATCCCCTGGAACACCAATAACAGGATATGTCATAATCGTTCCTTCCCGATTGACGAAGAATGTTGTGGGGAAGCTTTCTACAGCCAGTTCGTCCATTCCTTCATACGGCAGCAGATTGATATACGAAAGATTCTTTTCAGCGATCAGGGCTTTGCAGTCAGCCGCCTTTTCCGCTGCATCGTCACAAATACCGATTACAGCGGCATTCTTTTTTTCCAAACGCCGGTGAATATTGCCGAGCTCTTCCAGTTCTTTTTTGCACGGACCGCACCAGGTTGCCCAGATATTGATCATCGTTATGTCATGAGCAGAGAAAAGATCTTCACTCTTCACGGGATTTCCATCGATGTCTCTGGTTTCAAAACGAATCGTTTTGCCAACAAGTTCCGCTCCGGGAATCTGCGGTCCAATATATTCCGCATTCTTCAGCGCATCGATCAGCGATGTCTGAAGGATACGGAATTCTTCTGCAAACACGGGCTCGATTGTCTTCATATATTTTTCATCGCTATTCCGGTTGGTGATGGCATAATACGTGATATCATTGTATCTTCCGATTTCCGTGAAACTGTCTCCGGATCCTTTTTCTATCTTCAGTTTTTCTGCAATTTCTTTCGATCCCTGTCCACCGCCGATGCCGGCAACCTGCAGAAGACTGCTCATGGCATCCGCCAATTTCAAACTGTCTTCGTTACTCAGTTCACCGGTTTCGGATTTGCTGCGCATTGCTTTCACATCTTCTTCCGTAACAGCAATATAGTTGTACATCATGAAATATATGCCGTCCCCTGTGTCTCCGATTGACATCGGTGAAACTATTCCTTTGGGGTGATTAAACACATCGGGATATGTCAGACGGAATCCCATGTTGTGAAATGTTTCTGTTATTGCCATGTTGTTCTCCTTTATTTGGTTGTACTTATTGTGGAGCGGGTCCTTGACTATAACCAATTTTGGATATTCTAATCTATTTCATCTCTCCAAAACAATATAGAGTTCGTACTGACTGCTCCTGACACAACGCTACGTTTACTATGACAAGAAAACTGTTCTCTTTATCTGTTCATCTGGATGACGAATTCTTCGGTTCATAAAAGTTGAAACAGAATCCAGTATTTGGACCTAGATCATAGGTTGAAAGCAGCGCCTTATAAAGTTGCATGGCCTTCCGGCGGCCTGTTGCAGATTCTTCCGTACTGATCAGCTGCCATCCGCCATTAAAAACTTTCAGTCTCCATACCGTCACATTTTCTTCCGGTGTATTTACCCAGCTGAGCTTATCGCATGTAAGATACTTTCCTTCTGCATTGCGCAAGGTGATGCAGCCCTCATCCACATACTGAACGGTAAACAGAAGTATATTTTCAGGCAGCGGATCCACAAGGTAATTTTTGACTGCATTCAGTGGCACTGCTCCCGGTCTTCCATTATCATCCACTACCACTCTTCCGCCGGCTTCGTTATACAGTACATATGTTCTGCCATCTTCCGGCTTCTCTGTCAAAGTTGCATATACACTTCCTTCGTACGGTTTTTCGTTCTCCGTGGCCAAGCTGTAAGTTGCCTCCCAGTGCCAGTCAAAGGCATCGGGTGTAACACCGCCAAATTGTGTACTAGTATCCCTGATATAATCGGTGAGACCGTCCACAATACGGATTTCCTTATCCAGAACACTGTCTTCTTCCGTAAAATCCCGAAGCCCGCACTGTTCATTTCCAATCAGATAATCGCTTACCGCAACGAGATAAACTGCTTCATCACGGAACTCTCTGCCGTTCGCCAATCCGGTAATATTCACCCGCTGTCCGAATTCCTTTGAGAAATCATAAGTGAAATTGATTCCCCCGAAGATCAGATTGGTATAGGGGTCGTCAAATGAATAAATATAAGGTTTCCCGTTCAATACGCGTGCCTTCAGACGATTACTGGCATTCTCTTCCATAAGTGCACGGATTTCGCTTCCCTTCATTGGCAATACGTTTAACAGGTTGGCATGGCGAAAGATCCGATAGGTGCCCTTCCGACTGATCTCTCCGGGCTCAGCGACATAGCCGTCCCGGACCGAAACATTCCCGATGGAAATATCAACATCAGTATGATCTGTCTGACTTCGGTCATAGAATGCTTGTTCATTTCCAAAAGCCTGGTTTGCCAGTGCCTTACTGCCAGTCTCGATCATTGCCTTGAGCACAAGGTCAATAGTATCTGTCTGTTCGATGTAGAGATTCTGGTTTCCATCCCAGTTTCCCTTCAATGTTCCGATTGGCTCATTGACCGCTATTGTGGTTTCTTCAGCATACGGGCGAATAACTTCCTGCAGTTCCTCATCCGCCGCAAAATAGTCCAGCTTCAGGTTTTCACTTTCCAGAATTTCCCATTTCAATTTACCGTCGGCACCTTCCTGAAAACGAATAATGCTCTGGGTAAGATCCTGACCTCCCCCATTGACCAGCAGGATATCTTCATCCTTGCTGTTTCGATAATACGAATTGGAATACTGGTTGTTATGATCATGACCGATGATCAACAGATCAATACCCTCTGTTCCTTCAACCAGACGCAAACCCTGGTGATTGGTATTCTCACCGTATATCAGTTCCCCTTCGTGATTCCCAAGTCCGCCATGATAACAGACGGTAATAAACTCGCATCCCTTTTCACGCATCTCTGCAATATAGCGTTTGGTTTCTTCTGCAATCGAAAAGCTTTCATTCCCTGGATGAACAAACTGCATACCAGGGTATTTATCTTCTGTTTCCCACCGGGGAATATCAACATTTTCCAGGCCAAGAATTCCGATTATATGTTCTTTTCCGTTTACTGTAACGGTTCTGGTGATGTAGGGAGTGAATACGTTCTCCCCTTCTTTGTGAATTCCATCAGTTCCGTCATAGACCGTATTGGCAGAAAGAACGGATACTCCGTACTCTTCGAGATACGTATAGATCCGCTTCATTGTGTCCCAGCTAAAATCAAATTCATGATTTCCGACGATAAACGCATCATATCCGATCCTGGCAAGGCAGACTGCCATGACCGGAGTCAGATCGGAGGATCCTTTTGCATAGTTGAACATCTGTAATTCTGAAATAGCTTCGCCCTCGAAGATATCACCATTATCAATCACAATGACATTCTCTTTGCCATACTCATCCCGCATTGTATTTACCGCAGTGGATACCCTCAGCATGTTATGCGTTTCCGGGGTATCTGTCACAAGATTAGTTTCCCAGCATTTGCCATGCATATCCGTCGTTGAAAGAAATACTACATCGGTATATGGAGAATCCGTAACTATCGCATCCGGCAATTGCCTCTGGCACTTCGAAACAAAAAACAGCAGAAGCACAGCAGCACAAATTACGACTGCCGCTCGGATTATGATTTTCAAAAGAGATTTATCCATATGAATACCTTCCTGTTATTAACTACTTCCTATTTCAGAAAGAAATCGCATAAACCAGTTGTTTTCTCATTTCTCAATCACGGATAGTGTTGTTCTCTCCATTAACTGAAGATTCATGTCTTACAATTCTTTCTTATAAATCACGATTATCGTGATCTCGACAAACTTGATTTTTATTACCCTAACCGTTTCTTTATTTCCTTTTTTACTTTATCCAAGTCGCTGCAGGTCAGAAGAGGGATTAATTCGTCAATCTCATCAATACTCTTGTTCCACCACTTAAAAAGCTGCATGAGCTCGATCAGCTCCTCATCGAAACGTTTTCTTATTGGCTTTGCAGGATTTCCAACAACGATTGTATAAGGATCAACATCACTGCCGACGATACTGTTTGCGCCAATGATTGCGCCGTCACCGATATGAACGCCGGGAAGTATCACCGCGTTCTGTCCGATCCATACATCGTTGCCGATCACAGTATCTCCTTTGAACGGCATTTCAGATGGATCCGGCGTGTTCATTTCCCATCCTTCGAGCGTATAAAACGGGAATGTCGTCACAGCGTTCATCTGATGATTGGCATCATTCATCACGAACTCGACGCCTGCCGCAATCTGACAGAACTTGCCGATGATCAGCTTATCCCTGCTCCAGGGATAATAGTTTGTCACATGGCTTTCAAATTCTGAATCTGCAATGTAGGTAAAATTTCCGACGATGATATTCGGATTCTTAATCGTTGGTTTGACGTATATTTCTTTATCATATCCTGCAATCGGATGTACGTTATTCGGATTTGGAACTATTCCGTCTTTCATTTCGTTTACCTTCACAAATTCCAATCTCTTTTTTATTGTTTGGAAAAAATTATTATGCTCTTTGCGAGTTATTATTGATCATACCATCTGCGTGTTCTATGAACGCCGTTCCTTAGCATACAGATACAGGAAGAACACCATAAACGCTTCACCAATCATACTGATAAAAAGAGCAGATCAGTGTTTCCAGTCGCAGGTCCAATTACTGTAAAGAAAAACATGAAGAATGCGGACAAAAACAGATTAGGTGTTTTCTGCCTAAACCACACAACTATACCAGTGATCATCAGCGGAATGATCGTCCCAAACGAAAGCAAGTTGCTGACCACATTAGCCCATTTTGGTGTATCTGGAGATGCAACATATCGGATCACATCGGAGATT
>JAFWCM010000136.1 GCA_017536885.1 Solobacterium sp. | reverse complement strand
TCCTGATCGCCGTCATAGACCATCATGATGTCATGCATGAGCTTTCTTCCGTACGCACTGACGGCAACGCCTTCCGTTCCGGTTTTAAGCAATGCTTTCCAGGGATAATACCGATATACCGGTTCCATCCGCTTCAGCAGCCAGATCTCCGCCCCGGTGACATAGCTTCTCTGCAGGGGCGCGGAATCAATAGACATGAATCCCTTCATCTTTCCCGGAAACAGCTCGGCATAGGTCTGCGCAACATATCCGCCCATGGACTGTCCGATCAGCACCGGCACATCAAACCCTTCTGTTTCAAGGATTCCGTTCAGCCAGCGGGCCTTGTCCTTCAGAGTGAAATTCAGATCAAACGGCCATGATAAGTTGTGTCCAGGCGCATCCCATACCAGAAGCGGAATCTTTCCTTCAAAATACTCCGTCTGCTTTTCGAACAGCCGGTGATCAGCCGTAAGTCCGGGGAGAAAAACAAGCTGCGGTTTCTCATCTTTCGGCTCTGTGCTGATCCAGTAACGGATATCTCCGTGATCGGTAGGATAACTCTTCTCTTCCATCATTCTGCCCTCATCCTGCATTCATTATAGCTGTCAGCACGCGGGAAGGATGAATGCATGTATGCCTTCCTGCTGAAAACGGGGCGAGCCCCGTTTCATTCCACTTTCCTCATTTTCCGCGTATGGCCTTCTCAGTATTCGAGAAGCCTGCCGTAATCATTCCATTCTCCATACATCCGCCCGCGGGCGGTCTCTTCAATCAGATGGTTCAGCGCGCTTTGATACCTGTTTGGATTCTGCGCTCTGCAATACGACAGATTATCCGCTCTGACCCGCTGATACAGCGGGGGAAATGAGCGGAATTTCGACCAGACCCGGGCATCTTTGAGTGCCCGCTCGAGATCGCTTTCGATCTTAAAGCTGCGCGGACCCATCGGCGGCAGAACAGCTCTTCCCTCTTCTCTCATCAGGCCGAGTTTTTCAAGTCTTCGAACCCGCTCCTTATTGAGTTCTGTCCAGTGACTGTTCTTCTTCCGCGGCGTGAATCTCTGCATCCTCTTTCCTTCGATGAGCTTCTGAATGCTGTCAATCCATCCGAAACAAAGCGCTTCTTCCACCGCATCGAGATACCAGAAAACCCGTTCATCTCCCGGAATACCGCGAGTGACATGAACCCAGCATCCGGATTCCTTTGAAGCGTTCTCCTCCAGCCATCCGCGAAACTCTTCTCTGGAAGAGACGGTCAGAATATTTTTCATCATCGAAGAAAACGTTCCTTTCCAATGTGCGGCTGTTACTCTCTTACCGCTTTTGCCAGTTTCAGAAATTTCGCCGCATTCATCTCTTCATTTGTCACATATTTCCCATTGTAAAACAATGCATACGTTGTGACCGGGGTCGGCGCCTTCTGCGCGTCTTCCCGTTTTGTCAGATGAATCGCATGAAACGGAATGCCGTTGTCTTCTGCGGTCTTTTCCACGATCGGCACATATTTCGCATTGAAGGGACACTGACTGGTGTAATACAGCACAAATCCGTTCTCCGATGTCTCCGGGTATCTTGCACACTCCTTAAAACGGGGAAGAGCCGCATTCTTTTCAAAGGGAAGCGCCCAGAGCTCTATGCCGTTGTCTGCCTCATCGCATACCTGAAACCCCTTATGGCTCAGAAATTTCGGATCCGCGAGAAACGGTCTTTTCTTTGCGGAAGAGAGAATGCAGAGGCCTTTTCTTCCCTTCTGCCTGCTGTCCGCAATGCATGACTCAAGAAGATCGTTCGCATAGCCGTGTCCTTTCAGTGAACCGGAAACCCACAGGCAGTTGATATGCATGTATCCTTCCGCCTCAATGGGATTCCACGCGTATTCCGCCGGGATGTATTCGATAAAGCACTTTCCCCTCTCGGCGCTTTTCAGAAAAACGAGACCTTCCCGGAAACGGTCAGTGAGCCATGCCTTCTTCGAAGCTACCTGAACATCCCTGTTGTTTGAGATTGCACAGCAGATATGTTCCTCTGCGATATTGTCTTCCGTTACAGTAATGTATTCCATGATTTACCTCCCCTTTTTCTTCTTTGACCTGCCGGCCGGGACCTCTTCCGCAATGGATTCCGCAAGCTTTTTCAGAAACACTTTGTCATCCATATCTTCCACCAGAATCATTTCCTTTGCGCCTTCGTAGGGAAGCTCCATTCTTGCATTCTCAATCATTGACAGAGCTGAAGGCACCGGTTTGACAAGAAACCGGTTGTCATAGATTCCGCCGATCACCCGGTCACGGCAGTAGATGACATACTCTCCCATCATCGGGCGGTATCTCACATCCTCCGCCAGGGAAAGCTGCTCCATCACAAACTCCAGATATTCCTTTTCAGATGCCATGCATTTTTCCTCTCTCTCAATCAAACAGACGGGTCTGTTCATACAATGGCGACAGTTCCTGCATATAAGCAAAACACGCATCAATGGTATGCAGGATTCCGTTTGTTTCACAGAACTCCGTAAACCGATTCATGAGTTTTCCCGCATTCGGGCTTTCGATTTCATAGGCGTTTCCGTATCTGCGCTCATACACGGATCTCAATCCGGGAAAAGATCTGTCCAATGCCGAATAGTAATACTCCCGGTTTCCCTGCCGCAGAGTCATCCCCATGCCGAAACAGAGAATTCCCTTCACCCCGGCATCGGCACAGGCATTCAGGATTGCCAAGAGGTTTTCTTCCGTATCGTTGATATACGGCAATAACGGCGAAAGCCAGACCATTGTCGGAATCTTTCTCCGATTCATCTCCCGAAGCACTTCAAGCCTTCGCATTGTCCCGCAGACATTCGGTTCCACAATCCCACACAGGTTCTCATCCCAGGTGGTCAGGGTCATCTGCACGATGCACTTCGACCTTGTTCCGATCTCTTCCAGCAGGTCGATGTCCCGCAGAATCCGGTCGGATTTTGTGAGTATGGCTGCCCCGAAGCCGTAATCGCGGATGATCTCAAGGCACTGCCTTGTCAGACCGAGCTGTTCTTCACAAGGCAGATACGGATCGGACATCGCTCCTGTCATGATCATGCATTTCTTCTGTTTGGAACGCAGTGCTTTCTGCAGAAGCTGCGGGGCATTCTGTTTTACCTCCACATCTTCAAAGGGGTGGGAAAACTGATAACAGGCACTCCGGCTGTCGCAGTAAATGCATCCATGCGTGCATCCGCGGTAAATGTTCATCCCGTATCCGCTGCCGGTTCCGTTGAGGATTCCCTTCGCCTCGACAAAATGCATTGCTTACCCTTCCTTTTTCCGGATCGGATGGCGGATCACAGTCCTCAGTTTTTCCTTTGAAACACGCCTTGGGTCAGAGAGATAGATTTCATGGTGAAGCCGCGCTTCCCCGAAGTCATTCTCATAGCCAAGGGATTCGATATATGCGTCCATCAGCGTGGTTGTCTCCGGTTCCTCATCATAGGAGCCGACATGCATGCACTGAACGCAAAGACCTTCCTCAATGCTCAGAAATTCCGCTTTGGAAAAATCCTGCTGTTTTTTGCGGGACGCTTCTTCCCTTGCCCATGCAAAGTCCTCTTCGCTGACAAAATCCGGAAGGCGGATAACGGAGATCCATTGGAAGTCTTCCTTGCGGCTGTAATCAATGCCGTCAATCCCGTCCTGGTGCCAGAATCCCTCCAGCGGCGGAACCACATAGTCGAAATATCCTTCGATCGGATGTGCTCCGCGTTTGCTCATTTTGATCGTAAATGCAATGCCGTAGAGAAGCGAAAGCGCGCTCTTGTAATCTCCGTCTTCCCGGTTTGGATCTCCTTTCCCTCTTACGGCGATATAGTTCATCTTCGGAACAGTGATGAGTTCCGGTTTTTTCCCCGGCTGATAAAACTCCCGGTATTCCTTCTTATAATCAAATGCCATATTTCATTCCTTTACAAAAGAACCGATTTCCACGAGATTCCCTTCGGGATCGGCGATATAGCAGGTTCTCTGTCCCCAGGGCTCCGTTATCGGTTTCATCACTTCCTTTGCCCCGGCCCGGATCACCCTGTCAAATGCCTCATCCACCGCTCTGTAGTTTTCCACGGAAAGAGCGATTTCAAAATGGCCGTTGAGTCCCCGGCAATAGGAGAACGAACGGCTTGTCATCTTCTCGAAGTCCGATTTTCGATACAGAAGAAACAGCGTTCCGTCTTTCTCCAGAAATACATTGGAAGTATTTTCCTCTTCCCGGATCTCAAATCCCAACACATCTCTGTAGAAGCGGACCATCACACCCATGTCATCCACAAACAATCCAAATCCATCCAGTTTCATCCTTTTCCTCCCTTGTAGCGTTTCATCATTCTCACGGAGATTTCCTTCATCTTTTTCCTCGCCTCTTCGGGCACAAGCACTTCGGCCTGATCCCCGAAGGAAAGAAGCCAGGAGATGAGATTTTCCATATCCGTATACTCACCGAGAAACAGCAGTTTTCCGTCTTCTCTTTCCGTAAAGCTGTCTCTTCCAAACTCCTCCAGAAGCCGCCATTTCACTTCCGGTTCAAACAGCGCTTCAGCCTTGATCGTGCCAGGAAAAACGTTCTCATTCGAAAGATCCGGCAGCGGTGCATTCCGGGAAACAAATGTCTGTTCACTTACCCTCACCGTTTCCATCCGATTCAGTTTGAACAGGCGGTAATCTTTCCGTTCGGTGCACCAGCCCCAGACATACCAGTTTGCCCAGTGAAACAGAAGATAATACGGTTCGATCAGCCGCTCGCTCTCACTGTTTTTTGAAACATAATGGAACGCCAGAAGATGACCGGTTTCGATTGCCCGGTCAATCCGTTCGATTTTCGGGGCAAGCGTTTTTCCGTACCAGGAAGAAAGATCAATCAGAATCGAATCCCGGCCGGCCATCAACTCGGAAGATCCGGCCTGCAGTTTCTCCATCAGAAGTTCCGCCGACCGGCCGCCGCTGACGCTGTCGAGACTTCTGAGTCCGGCAAGAATCATGCGCATGTCCTTCGATGTCAGAACCGTGCGGTCCATGCGGTATCCCTCTTTGATCCGGATGCCGCCCTGAAATCCCTGATCCGTAACAATCGGAATGCCGGCAAGGCACAAAGCATCGATATCGCGCTGAATCGTACGCCGCGACACTTCAAACTGTTCCGCAAGCTCTGGTGCGGTGACTTTGTCCTTCTGAAGAAGGACAGACAGAATTCCAATCAGCCGGTCAGTTTTCATAGCTGTACTCCCTGATTTCATCATACCGAAAGGAACATGACATCTGTGTGTCATGTTCTTTTTTTTCATGAAGATTTTTTGAAGACTCTCCCGGCGGGCACAGAAAAGAGCGCAGTTCAATGATTCGGCTTCTGCGCTCTCTTACTGATACAGGGATTGGGAATCTCAGTGTTTTTTACTGAATCCAGGATTTCATCGTCCGGATTATCTCATTTCTCGTGCTTTCATCGAAGTCCGAGATCTGGGTATGATGGGATTTTCCTTTTTTGATGTACATATGAAAATTCGGATTGTTTCCGGGTTCGGGATAGACTGCGCTCCACGGATCAAGATCACCGCCGATGTGAATGATGTTCGCATTTGCGGTTTTCAGCCAGCCGTTCAGCGCTTCGTAATTTCCGGCAGTAAAGTGAAATGCCTTCTTCTGTTCTTCCGTAAGCAGCACATTGCGCAGATATTCTTTCTGATCCTGTTCACTGACTTCAAGCCTGTCCTCCAGGCCTTCTTCTCTGAGTCTGTTTCTCAGCACCGCAAAATCATAATCGTACATTCCCTCATTCAAAAGGGCGCAGAGGTAAAACGGAGCCGCGAAGAAATCCGGCGAATAGGTTGAGGGATCCCCGTATTTCATCAGCAAATCGGCTTCCGCTTTCAGCTTCGCTTCCTTTTCTTCGGCAGTATCTTCCTTCATCGAAAGCACGGTCTGCAGTTCACCGGCATCTCCGTCTCCTACCCAGTAACCGCTCTGAAATTCATAAACGGTAAGATCAAACAAACTGCTTTCGGTCATTGTCCCGTTAAACCTCAGCCCCGCGGTTTTTATGGTTTCAAAGACCACCGGTGCCAGCTCCGGTTTGTTCCGCATCACTTCCGTCTGAAAATCGAGCACGGTATTCCGAAGTTCTGCACCTTTTTCTTCACCAAATGCGGAATCTCCGACATGATGATCCAGCAATTCCGCCACTCTCTGATCACGGTCCATGCTGCAGACCGGCGCAGCATAGGGAACATATCCGGCAAAGCGGTCTTCGGGATACAGCATTGCGTAATCAAGGCAGGCTCTGCCGCCGCGGCTTCTGCCATAGCAGACCCATCGGCCGCCCAGCACCCTGGAGAGCGATTCATAGATGCGGTGAAAATCACCCGCCTCGTTTTCTATGGTCGCATATTCCCATCCACTGGCTTTTGACATCGTCGTTTCCTCCGGGAAGGAGGTTCCCATAAACCGGTGTTCCACCTTGACATAATTCGCATCAAGAATGGTACAGACCTCCGGCTGATCATCCACCGGAAGGGAGGAATCCTGCAGGGCATATCCATAGGTTTCAAACACGGTGACATTCGCACCGGGATGAAGTCCGATTTCCACCCTTTGGGCAAACGTTCCCGCATCCGGATTTTTCCAGTCCAGCTGCTGTTCAAACGTCAGAATATATTTTTCCGGCATCCAATTTGATGTGATGTCCGCAATCGCATCCACCCGGATGATGCCATCTGCCTCCGCAAGTTTTTCGGCAATGGTCTTGTTCGTTTTCTGCGTATTGCCATCACAGCCGCACAACATCAATGCCATGACCATGACAAGGATGATTTTTCCGAAATATGCTTTGATCATTCCTTCTCCCCCTTTACCCGCAGGAATCTTCTGCCGTTTTGAACATCGCGGTTACCGGCCGCCGTTCTCCAGAAGTTCATTCACATGAATTTCAAGATACCTGCCGGTAAGACTCGTCAGCTGCCTTTCCTTCATCATTCCTTCGATCCAGGAAGCGATCTCCTCCGAAAGTGAGACAATCCGATCCTTGAAATTCGAACGGTTGGGATGATATCTTGTCCCGTTCCAGGCATCCGGATTAATTTTCTCTTCGGCCAGCTCCTGGATTTTCAAAGAGAGCTCCCCTTCCTGATCCAGTTCTTTCAGAGCCCGAAACGTCCACTTATAGTAAGGCGGATATTCCCGGTGCAGCAGAAAAAACAGTTCCATTGCGGATTTCAGTCCCTCCGCCCGGCAGAGTTCTGCCGCCACCAGATCCCTGCGGCTCATACAGCGGGCGTAATTCACCTGAAGCGCGGAGGCATAGATGTGAAGCTGATCCGCAATTCTCCGCTTCCAGATCCGATCGGGGTAGTAAGCCAGAAGAAGATTGCGAAAGGAAGTGAACACTCCGGCATCATCGCGGAAGACCTCGCCGTTGACAGCTGTTTTCAGACACGAATGATCCAGGTGCAGCCAGTCTTCTTCACTGATCCTGCAGTGTTCGACATCACAGTCGATGCGCAGGATATCCGAATAGAAGTCATGAATGGTCATAACCCCTCTTCTTTCCCGGAGGCGCTCGGTGTAATACGATCTCTCCACACTGTCGACAAGTTCGTTGTAGGCGATGGAAAGCAGATAACCGAAGCGATCCATATCCTCATCGCTCACCCATAAACAGACTCCCGTACCGAAATCATGATCTCTGGAAATCTCATCATCATACCCGAAGCAGTCCGATCCCTCGCCCGCAATTCCGACCGCAATCCTGGTTTCATATGCGGGAAATTTTCTGCGGATCAGCTCCGCGACATGCTTTTCATAGAATCGCCTGTTTTTCTCTATCACATTTGTCATAGTTTTTTCCGATCGTCTCCTGTATCAGCTGTTGTCACTCGGGTTCCGTTTCCTTCGCGGATCTTCCCCTGGCGGAAGAATCAAAACGCCGTCCGGCTCACGAAACCGGAAAGAGCACCTGCTCTTCTTCGGCATTCTGGGACCGAGGCGTTTCAAAAAGACAAAAGTAATTGTTTTCCTGTCCGATCCCCGCAGAGAACCGGGACTGCGTCAGGATTGCAGT
Organism: Solobacterium sp.; assembly: GCA_017536885.1. GTDB lineage: Bacteria > Bacillota_I > Bacilli_A > Erysipelotrichales > Erysipelotrichaceae > Bulleidia. Next base: position 9,487 of record JAFWCM010000136.1, on the reverse strand, counting down.
TCAATCGGCGACCACACCCCAGCCGCTGTGATAAGTACCGTCCTTTTCGAGGTAATGTCCGCATTTTTTGCAGGTGATGAGGTATCTTCCGTTGCCGCAGTATTGCCGGCCGGTATTGTCATGCGCCTTGCCGTCGATCGGACAGATTTCGGGAAACTTTGCACAGAAGTCCAGATCATTGAACTGGACGCGGTACCACGACACTGCACATCCGACATCATGGCCATCCGGCGCGACAAATCTCGCACTTGCCCAGCAGCCTCCTCCGGCAGCCTGTACCAGTTCTTTTTCATCCTCATCAAGGAACTCTTCTATTCTGTTATCGGTCATTCTTTTATTCTCCTTTTACTGTTTCCATCCTAATCTTACACTGATCCCCGCCCGCCGGGATACCGTCTCTTCCTTCCAGGTCCGACAGTTCGTTACCTCATAAGTCCGTCTGATTTTTGTGAATTGTAATTTATTAAGATTCTGAGATGTAATATGATTATCTTATTCTTCCATCAGGGACAGACTGAGATCTCTCAGCGCATGCATATATGAAGCATAAAAAACGGAACATTCAGATTATTTCCATTTACGCGGTGATCATCGCTGCATTCTTAGGCAGCACCGTGCTGTTTTTCCGTATTCACACCTCTGTTTTGAAAAGTTCCATCGAAGCGGAAACCAACCTGTTTGCCTCGCTTCTGCACAATACCCTCGTTCATGAGTTTCCCGGCTTTGATGCATTTGACAAAGAGAAAGCTTCCGCAGTCATTCAGAAAACAATCAATGAACATGAAGAGGAAATCGCCGATCTCGATATCTGGGTCTTTTCTTCTGACGGCACCATTCTTTCCGAGGATCAGTCCATCCGAAACGCAGACGGCGCAGCGAGAGCGCTTCAGACTGCCGGGGAATCCGGCGCCGAAGAAGGGTGGCTCGGAACTCAGGAACTATTGCTTCTGAGAAAGAATTATTACGTCATCCGTCCGCTCTTTGAGGGTAAAGCAGATCTGGTGATTCTGAACTACTGCGTGGAGGCGCATGCCCTGCAGCGAAAACAGGCCGCAATGTTCCTCGGCGTGATGGTGACTCTGCTTCTGCTCGTTACGGTTCTGATCGCCAATCTCATCAATAACTACCGCACCCAGCTGATTCGCATGGCAACCACGGATGAGCTCACCGGGCTGATGAACCGAAAGGCGTTTAACGCCGAGATCTCACGTTTCTTCGAAAGCGATCATAAAGATGCGTCACTCTTCCTTCTCGATATCGATTTCTTCAAACAGATCAACGATTCGAAAGGCCACGCTGCCGGTGATCATGCCCTGCGCTTTCTCGCAGACCGGATTCAGGAAATGATTCAGAGCTGCGGCGGCTTTGCCGGGCGATGGGGCGGTGATGAATTCATCGGAGTTCTGAACCAGGACGGAACGAATGCCCTGCGTTCTCTTGAACAGCTATGCCGCACCATCGAGCGATCTGAACTGCCCGAAGGTCTGCGCATGACCATCAGTGCCGGAACTGCGGATTTCGGGAAAGAAACGGAGTTTACAGCCTTATCCGAAAAGGCGGATGCGGCTCTCTATACCGCCAAGGAAAACGGAAGAAATCAGGCGAAGCTCTATCAGAAGGGCATGATGTCAGAGACCGTTTCCGTCAGCGAATCCGCAATGCCTTCGGAAAGCAGAAAAACGGAATCGGTTCTTCGGCCCGAAAGCATGCCGGATTCCGGGACAGACCAATTGAATGAAACCGAAGAAACCATCGAACCGGAACAGGTCCGGAAAAAGTTCTCCGAAATCATCCGGACAAAACTGATTCCGAGTATTCTTTCCGGCGTGCACTGGATGGCTCCGTTTGTCGCAGGCGGAGGAATTCTGATCGCCCTCGCCTTCCTGTTTGATGCGGCATCGGTGGATCTTTCTTCCCTGTCTGTCGAAGCCCGGGCGCAGTTCGGCTCAATCACTCCGCTTGCCGCAGCGCTGAAGGATCTCGGAGGAGTCACATTCAATTTCATGCTGCCGGTATTCGCCGGATTCATGGCCGCGGGACTCGCCGGGGAGGATGCTTTCATGGCGGGATTTGTCGGCGGATATATGACGATCGAAAGCAACTCCGGATTCGTCGGGGCAATGATCGCGGGTCTTGCGGCAGGGTTAATCGCAAATGAGATACAGCAGTTCACCGGCAGGCTTCCTGCTTTTATCCGCAAAGCCGCGCCGATTGTGATCTATCCCGTCTTCAATCTGATTCTGATGCAGGCGATCACCACATTAATGATCACACCGGTTTCCGCCATGATCGGACATCTGTTCTCCGATCTTCTTTCCAAAGCCGAGCTTTTCAGCGAAGCTGCGGCAGGCGGGCTTTCCGCCATGATGATGGCGGTGGATATGGGAGGCATTGTCAATAAAGTCGCTTATAACTACGGTGTAAACGGACTGCTGGCAAACCGTACTAAGATCATGGCTTCGGTCATGATCGGCGGTATGGTTCCGCCGATCGGCATCTTCTTATCCATGCTGCTGTTCCCCGGCAAATACACGAATGAAGAACGGGAGAGAGGTGCCGGTGTTCTGTTTATGGGACTGTCATTTATCACCGAAGGTGCTCTGCCCTATGTATTTACCGATCCGCTTCGGGTGATCCCCTGCTGTATGGCAGGATCTGCGGCTGCCGGAATCCTTTCGGCAGTATGCGGCTGTCATTTGCCTGCTCCCCATGGAGGCATCTTTGTATTCCCGGTAATGACGCACGCCCTTCTTTACGCAATTGCATTGCTGATCGGATCGGCGATTACCGCAGTTCTTCTCGGCTTTGCAAAAAAACCAAAGCAGGATTCCGGCTCATGAATATATAAGTCATCTTCCTTTCCTTCATCATCACATTCATGAATGTTCGTCGGTTCCGCATAATAACAGAAGACGGAGATCCATGCCTCAAGCATCAGATCTCCGTCTTTTTGTATGTATGCATGTTTTAAGACAATTCGGAAAGCCATGCATGAATCATGGTTCTTTGCTTTGCGCCGTATTGGCACAGGAATCAAGGATCTCTTTTGCCCGCCGAAGAATCACCGCTTCCCGCTGATAAATCAGCCGGCCCAGACGGCTGGATCTGTTTTTTTCATATTTGCGCATCGCTTCTTCATAGGTCAGCTTCAGCAGCGAAAGATGAAAGCGTTCCGTTTCATCTTCTGTAAGATGTCTCTTTCCGAAGAAAAGCGGCCGGCAGAGATAATAATGATTGATATTGTGACGATGAATCAGATTGTAATAATCGTCCACAATGCCGATCCTGCACAGGATCTTTACTTCGGCTCCGAGTTCTTCCCGCAGCTCGCGCTGAAGCGCCTCCTGAAGGTCTTCTCCTTCTTCCGCGCCGCCTCCGGAAGTTTCGATACATGTGCACCTGCCGAACTCGTCATCTCTGTCCGCCCGAACAAAATAGTAATATCCGCCCTCATCCGCGACAATCGCCCGGACAATCCTGCGGTCATGGTCAGCTCCCTCCCAGGGCCATTCCTCATCCCTGAGCGAAATGTGAAGTTCCTCCGGCTGCGATTTAGACAGATCAGTCTTCGGCCGGTATTCATAAAACAGTTTGTCAAAGCGTTGTCCCTTGGCCTCAATGCCGTCCGGTTCACTTCTGACAAATGTCATGCCCGATTTTTCCAGTACCTTTTTCGAAGCGATGTTCTCCCCGGCACACCACGCAGTGGCACAGGCGATCCCTTCGTTTTCCGTAAGGTATTCCAGCACTTTCTTCAGTGCCTCTCCTGCATATCCTCTGCCCTGCCAGGCCTTTGCGACACTGAATCCGACTTCGATCGTATCCTCCTGGAAATCGTACGCACCGATTGTTCCGATCACAACGTCGTCTGCGTCCATCACCCAGCCGTAGAAATGCTCATCTTTGTAACTGCTGATAAATCTTTGTACGGTTTCTTCCGCCAGTTCTTCTGTGGCATAAGGATTCCAGCCGGAATAGCGGTCTGCTTCGGGATCTGTTCCGATCGCATGATACAGGTCCTGCGCATCTTCCGCTCGATAGCGGCGCAGAGCCATGCGCTCGGTTCTCAGTTCCGCCGTACCGTGCATCTCAATTTCTTCGATCGACGTGATCATCGATAAAGGGATCAGCTGATGATCGATGATGAGGCTGTCTTCGTCAATATCGTATTCATGCATGCAGTGCCTGGCAGGGAAGAAGTCCGCAATCCCCGTATAACAGTTTCCGAGGCGGTCTGTTACACTGACATGTTTTCCATGAAATGCATTAAGGTTCATTGTTCTCTGTCCTTCTCGGTGTTCTTCAAAAATTCCTTCGAATCCTTTTTCTTTGAATCGAAATAATACCCTTTCTCTGCTCCGGTTCAGAATCCCCACGGAAGATATGCCGCAAGTACGGCAAGCAGGATCCCCGGCAGCATATTCGCAACCTTGATCGTCTTCCCGAATACCAGATTGATTCCGACACAGAAGATCAGAACCGATCCGACAAGAGAGAGATAGGAGATCGCAAGTTCCGTCATCAGCGGGGCGAGGAAGCGCGCCAGCACAGTGATCGATCCCTCAAAGAGGAAGATGGGAATTACCGAAAACACACATCCCTTTCCCATGGAAGAGGTCATCACGGCGATGATGATAAAATCGAGAACTCCCTTTACAGCAAGCGTGGAATAATCTCCGAGCACTCCGTCCTGAATCGCTCCGACAATTGCCATCGCACCGATGCATACCGTAAGAGATGCGGTCACAAACGCTCCGACAAATTTCTGATCCTGGGAGTTTCCGGATTTTTTCTGAAGCCAGATGCCGAATGTTTCAAACCCGTTTTCGATCCCGATCAGTTCGCCGATGATTGTTCCGATGGCCAGCGTCAGAACGACAAGCATCGCCTTTCCGCTGACCAGCGCATTGTTTTCAATCCTCAGCATTCCTTCCATCGCACCGGCAATGGCGATAAACAGAACACTGATTCCGCACGCTTTCGTGATGGAATCCTGCTGGTCTTCGCGAAACAGTTTGCCCGTAAAATAGCCGGCCGCACCGCCGGCAAGTATACATATGCAGTTAATCAGTGTCCCCTGTCCGATCATAATCCTCCGCTCACTCACTCCCGGAATCATGCACGCATACCGGTTATGTCATGCATGCATCATTTCCGGGTTATTTTCCCGGCACTTCACCGTTCAGAATCGCGTCAGCGATCCGCTTGCCTACAAGGAAATTGTTTTTCATTGCGACCTTGAATATATCTCCGGATTCTGCACTGTTATCCGAGGCGAGAGCATCGCTGCTTTCCGGTCCCCAGAGGTTTTCCGGTCCTATTCCCGGCGGGAAAACATCCATGTTCACCGACACACGAAGATTGATTGTTTTATCCAGCATGCCGAATCTCTGAACGGTAAGAGCAACCGCAACATCTTCCATTTCGGTCAGCGTATAGGGATCCGGGCAGTGATAGGTATCGACGATCTTCTCCGCATTGGCATGATCATACTCTCCCTTCCAGAAATTATCTCCGGACACGGAAGTGCCTTTTATCACCATCGGTTCCCTGTCTGCCCAGGTTTCATTCGGAAAGGCATTCCGCATCTGCTGCCTTGTCAGTTCCGTGGTTTCAAGAGGCACATCTTTCACCAGTTCATATGCCCAGTCCGCAAGGGCAGCGTCCATCACAACATTGGAAGAGCGATCAAACTCCTCAGCATGAAACCAGGACACATCGCTTTTCACTTCCATATCACGGGGATCCGCATGATGGCCGAGATCATAGTCCGCAGATGCCGTAACCACGCAGACATCTCCCTGAACCGTTCTTCCTCTCGCCCCTCCGGCACATCCCACAGACAGAATATATGCATTGGAAAAATCAAAGCGGTCATCCTCAAGAATCGCGGATGTATTCACCGCAGCGCACACTTTCCCCTCGCCCAGAAGTGCCAGGGCAGTCCCGTCCCGGTAATAGATGGAGATATCACCATTACAGCCGGGGAGTGTGTATTCCTTTCCGCCGGCGACATACTCCTCAAAGAAATACTGTCCCTCCCCCGGGAAATCCCCATTCATGTCTCCCACTTCAAATTTCGGCAGGATCAGAAGTTTGACAGGGATTTTCCTGTTGCTGGAAGAAGCGCATCCGGCAAAAGACAAAACTGAAAAGAAAGCGGTCAGGATGATCAGAATCCGCCTCATAAAGGAACCGTCTTTCCATGACGATGTACGGTTTTTTTCCGTCTTTTTGAAATCATTCATGATTTCCTTCTGTCTTTCCCGATCCGTCCGTCACCTGCATGAAGGTGTTGTCCGTCTCACGCTACTATTTATATCACAGAAAGAAAGCTCCCCGAAACGGACCTTCTGTTCATCCTTTTTTAATTCTGTTACTTAATGTATAGAGACAGAACTCTCGCCAGCGCTTCAACATCGATCGGCTTGGCGATGTGCTCGTTCATTCCCGCCTGTTTGGCGCGGATGATATCATCGTTGAACGCATTGGCGGTCATGGCTACGATGGGAATATTTCTCGCATAGGGGCGATCCATCGCCCGGATCACCTGAGCCGCCTCGTAGCCGTTCATGACCGGCATCTGAATATCCGTAAAGAACATCGCATAATAGCCGTCCGGTGAGTTTTTCAGAAGTTCCACCGCCTGTTCGCCGTCCTTTGCCCAATCCACTTCGAGGCCCGCCATCTCCATGAAGTCCATGGCGATTTCCGCATTCATCTCCTGATCCTCGGCCAGAAGAATTCTCCTTCCGTCGAGATGCATTGCCTCAAGATCCCTGAGCGGCGCTTCGAGATCATCCTCCTGCGGACTGTGATTCACCAGGGCGTCAAACAGAGATGCGAGCTTGGTTCGAAACAGCGGCTTTGACACAAAGGAAGTCGCTCCCGCATCTCTTGCCTCCTGTTCGATTTCCGTCCAGTCATAGGCGGAGAAGATGATGATCGGCACCTCTTCTCCGACGAGCGTGCGGATCTGGCGTACAGTTTCCACACCGCCAAGATCCGGAAGCTTCCAGTCGACAAAGACAGCGAAGAACCCTCTGCCCTGTTCGATTCTTGTTCTGACTCTGTCCACCGCCGCATGGCCCGAGAGCACCCATTCGCTCGTCATTCCCATGTCATTCAGCATCTCGCAGGTCGATTCACAGCACACCGGATCATCATCCGCGACAAGGATGCGGAGGTTGATGAAATTGTCATAGTTGATGGGCTGTCTGTTCTGAAGTTTCAGATACAGGCTGACGGTAAACTTCGATCCCTGGCCATAGACGCTTTTCACCGTAATATCTCCGCCCATCATGCGGACCAGATTCCTGGTGATCGCCATGCCGAGGCCCGTCCCCTGTATGCCGGCGGTCTGCTTGTCATTGGCTCTTGCGAAGGGCTCAAAGAGATGATTCAGGAATTCCTGCGTCATGCCGTAGCCGTTATCCTCAAAGATGAATTCAAAGTGACCGAAGTCCTGTGTCCTGGTGGGATTCTCTCTGACACTCAGGGAGATCTTTCCTCCGTCAGGGGTGTACTTGATGGCGTTGCTCATGATGTTGACGAAGATCTGCTGAATCCGGCGGCTGTCGCCGATCAGCTGTTCATGTTCCACATTCAGTGTATTGACCCGGAAGGAATGGCCATGTGCCTGCATCTGGGGTCTTGTCATCGCAAGCATCGCGTCGATGAGTTCGGCCAGATTGAACTCCTCTTCCACGAGTTCCACCTTTCCGGATTCGATCTTGTTCATATCCAGCACTTCGTTGATCAGCGACAGAAGGTGCCCGGAAGACTCCTGGATTTTGCGCAGGCAGTCTGCCACCCGCTCCCGGTCATCGAGATTCTTGGCCGCAATGGAAGTCATTCCGATAATGCCGTTCATCGGCGTGCGGATGTCATGACTCATGCTGGAGAGGAAATCGCTCTTCGCCTTGCTGGACGCATTGGCAGTATCGATCGCTTCCCGCAATGCCTGCTGGATCTGCTGTTCCTTCCGCACTTCTTCATCCACATCCTTGAAGCCGGCAACGATCCCGCGTTCCCCGTTTCCAAGATCGAGCTTCGCAAATTCCAGACGATAATACCGGACGCCGTCTTTGAACACCCGCCGGAACGGCACCGAGTAGATCAGGCGGCCTTCAACATTTTTCAGGATATTTTCGGGAGTGACCGCCGCCAGAAAAGCCGGCCGGTCTTCTTCCAGAACCAGTTTGGAATAGAAGGTGAAAGCATCGGAATAGCGGGTGATTTTCACCGCTTCGCTCGCCGGCAGAAGATGAGAGAGTGTCTCATCGATCCGGTACAGTTCAAACCGCTGATTCTCGACATCGTTGATCAGCCAGACGCTGTCATAGACCTTTGTCAGCGCTTCGATCACGGCTGCCCGCAGGTTGAGTGAGCTTTGAATTGTCTGTTCCTTTCTGACTTCATCATCCACATCCTTGAAACCGGCGACAATATTGGTTTCCCCGCTGTCGAGGATGAGTTTCGCAAATTCCAGACGATAATACCGGACACCGTCCTTGAATACCCGCCGGAACGGCACCGAATAAATTCTTCGGTCTTCGGTGTTCTTTACGATGTTTTCCTTTGTCACGGCTTCGAGGAATTTTTCCTGATCCTCTTTCAGCACCAGATTGGAATAGAAGGCAAAGGCATCCGAGAACCGCGTGATCTTTACCGCTTCGCTTGCCGGCAGAAGATGGGAAAGCGTCTCATCGATCCGGAACAGTTCAAACCGCTGATTTTCAAGATCATTGATCAGCCAGACACTGTCATACACCTGGGTCAGAGCTTCGATGACAGCGGAACGCAGGCTCAGGGAACGCTGGATCTGCTGTTCCTTCCGCACTTCTTCATCCACGTCCTTGAAACCGGCAACGATCCCGCGTTCTCCGTTTTCAAGATCCAGCTTCGCAAATTCCAGACGGTAATAGCGAATGCCGCTGCTGAAAACACGCCGGAAGGGCACCGAATAGATCTTCCGGTCTTCCGTATTCCTGACGATGCTTTCCTTTGTCACAGCACTCAGGAATTTCTGCCGGTCTTCTTCCAGTACCAGACCGGAATAAAAGGCAAAGGCATCCGAGAACTTTGTGATCTTCACTGCTTCTTCCGCCGGCAGAAGATGTGCCATTTCATCATCGATCCGGAACAGTTCAAATGCCTGGGTCCGGATATCGCTGATCAGCCAGACACTGTCATACACCTGAGTCAGCGCTTCGATCACGGCAGAGCGAAGATCAAGCGTATGCCTGATCCGCTGTTCACCTCTTACTTCATCGTCGACATTTTTGAATCCGACGACGATTTTCCGCTCATTTTCTCTGAGATCGAGATCGACAAACTCCACCCGGTAATAACGGACGGCATCATTGAATATCCGTCGGAAGAGAATGGAATACAGCTGTTTGTTCTGCGTATTCCTGTCGATATTCTCCGGCTTTACCGCTTCCAGAAAGCGCTCGCGGTCTTCTTCCGCAATCATCGTCGAATA
>JAFWCM010000135.1 GCA_017536885.1 Solobacterium sp. | reverse complement strand
TCCATACATATATGATATGGGTAACGCTTCATGAAAAGAAAGTCAGGTCCAATCAACTTTAGAGTTAATTCAGATCTGACTGTTTTTCTGTTCCGCGTAATTTTGGAGCGGGTTTCAAATCCCGTCCAGTTTTGGATCTTCGAAAATTTTTGAAATTGTGAAAGAACCCTGTGCTTCGGCGCATTTTCATTTTGTACGGTGGTAAAATATTCGGTATGGAAAGAGAAAAATTCGGATCAAGACTGGGGTTTATCCTGGTCAGTGCGGGATGCGCGATCGGCATCGGTAATGTGTGGAAGTTCCCTTATCTCTGCGGTCAGTACGGCGGCGGGATCTTTGTGCTGTTCTATTTTCTGTTTCTGATTCTGATGGGTATTCCGGTCATGGCAATGGAACTGGCGGTAGGAAGAGCCAGCCGGCAGAGTGCGGTGAAGGGGTATCAGGCCCTGGAGCCCGCCGGCAGTAAATGGCATATTCACGGATGGTTTGCGATCGCCGGATGTTATCTTCTGATGATGTACTATACCGTGGTCAGCGGCTGGATGCTTTCGTATTTCTTCAAGTTTCTGACCGGAGTGTTCTCCGGAATCGGGCCGGAGGGCGCGGATGCCGTGTTCGGAAACATGCTCGCAAGCCCGCTGGAGCTGATCGGCTTTATGGCGGTGACCGTGGTGCTTGGATTCCTTGTGTGTTCCCTCGGCATACAGAAAGGACTTGAGCGCATCTCCACCTATATGATGTCGGCGCTTCTGGTTCTGATTCTGGTCCTTGCGGTTCACAGCCTTCTGCTTCCGGGCGGAATGGAAGGCGTGAAGTTCTACCTTCTTCCCGATATCGGACGCGTTCGGGAAACCGGGCTTGGCAATGTGATTGCGGCGGCGATGAATCAGTCCTTCTTTACCCTGAGCCTTGGAATTGCGGCGATGGAAATCTTCGGTTCCTACATGTCCGACAAGTTTACCCTGGGCGGAGAATCCATCCGGATTGCGGCACTGGATACCTTTGTCGCCCTGCTTTCGGGAATGATCATCTTCCCGGCCTGCTTCAGTTACGGCGTGCAGCCCGATGCCGGACCGGCACTGATCTTCCTGACCCTGCCGCGGGTGTTTATGAACATGCCGGGCGGAACGATCTGGGGAACGCTGTTCTTCCTGTTCATGTCCTTTGCGAGTTTTTCCACCGTCATCTCGGTGTTTGAAAATCTGATCAGCACTTCCGTGGACAACTTCGGATGGAGCCGGAAAAAGGCAGTTATGATCAACTGCGTTTTTCTGCTCATCGCTTCGCTGCCGTGCGCGCTCGGATATAATCTCTGGAGCGGCGTGCATCCGTTCCCGGGCAAGGATATTCTCGACAGCGAGGACTACATCGTATCGAATTTCCTGCTTCCTCTCGGATCGCTGGTCTATGTGCTCTTCTGCACCTGGAAGTCCGGCTGGGGCTTTGAAGGCTGGCTGAAGGAATGCAACAAAGGCGAAGGCATGAAATTCTCCGCGAAGCTGAAGCCGTATCTGCAGTTTGTTCTTCCGCTTCTGATTCTTGCGGTATTCATTCAGGGTCTGCTCTAAAGACCGGAACAGTAAAAACAATTTCATCCATGGGTGCAGCTGTCAGAGGCTGCGCCTTTTCTCATTCCGCATCAAAAACATCGGAGCGGTTCCGAAAAAAACCTGCAGGGATTTCCTGCAGGGAAGGATTACTTATAGTCGTAGCCGGTGGGATTATCGAGCGGCTCCAGGAGAATTTCTGGATGACTGAACAGGTAGTTGACCAGCTTCAGGCTTCTTGCGAAGTAGAATCCGTCACCGATTCTTTCATCGACCGTAACACCGACATCCACAAGATCACGGATCTGTTCGCTTTCGTCCTCCATCAGAACCTTTTCCTTATGAATGGTTCCGATCGTGATCATAAAGGAATTGGTGCCGTAGTTGTTCAGGTGGTGATACACCGCCGGTGCTTTGATACTGCCGAGATTGGAAAGAAAGATGGAACTGTAGTTCGGATCTCCGTCGGTCAGGAATTTCGGGTTGATACCCCAGAAATCCATGCATCGGATAATCCAGATCAGAAACATCATGAGCAGTTTGGGCATGGCCGCAAACTTATCGAGAAGCTCATCGATTCCGCCGGTGGCGTGCTCGCTTTTTCTCGTCTCCTTCACATCGCCGATAATTTTCTTCGCGATGGATTCCACATTGTCCTCCGCAGCCGGAACCATAAACATCAGCGCCTCTTCGGAATGATCCGTGAAGCGCCTCCTCGCCACGAAGGCAAAGGAGATCTCATAGCGCTCATACATGGTTCCGCCCTGAATGAAGCGGTTCATGGAAGGCCGTTCGCGAAACATCTTTGCCAAGGCCGCAACCATGCAGTGAAACATGGTCAGCTTGTATTCCGGATGTGACGCATTTCTCTCTTCGATGAATTTCAGAAGCTCGGTGACATCGAGATTCAGATTCATATAGCATTCGCAATCCGTTCGGTTGGGCATCAGGCAGGCCATGACTGTCTGCAGACCGGGAACCTTGACTTTGAATCCGTCCCGGCGGTCTCCCCACCTGCGTTTTCTTCCTTCACTCATACCTGGTTTTACTCCGCTTTTTTCTCTTCTTCGCTGTTGGCTTCTTCTTCGAGCTTCCGGTAGGCAACCTTTCCTACCAGGGTCTTGGGAAGATCATCCCGGAATTCGATTTCTCTCGGGATGGCGTATCTGGCGACATGCATGTTCAGCTCTTTGAGAATTTTCTCCTTCATCGCATTGTCACCCCTGAAGCCGGGCTTAAGAACCACATAGGCCTTGACTCTCTGCATCCGGCGGGGATCCCTGACGCCGATCACACAGCTGTAGGCAACCTCATCCACGGAGTCGATGATGTTTTCGATCTGGCCGGGATAGACGTTGTAGCCGTTGGTGATGATCATCCGTTTGATGCGCTGACGGAAGTAGATGTATCCGTCCTCATCCATGTATCCGAGGTCGCCGGTAAACAGCCAGATATCGCCGTCCGCAAGGCGGCGCAGGGTCTGTGCGGTTTCTTCGGGATTCTTGAGATAGCCGATCATCACCGAAGGACCCTTCAGGATGATTTCGCCTTCCGTCCCGGCAGGCACCTCTTCATCGGTGCCGGGCTGGACGATGCAGTATTCGGTATCCGGGAAGGGAAGACCGATGGAATTTTCGCGGTAGGTATCGCGCGGGGTGAGACAGCTGGCGGTAACGCATTCGGTGAGGCCGTAGCCCTCGCGGATCTGAATGGAGGCGTTGTGCTCATGCAGGAACGCATCCACCTTTTTCTTGAGTTCGACGGAAAGCGCATCGCCGCCGCAGAACACTCCCTTGAGGAAGGAGAGATCGGCAACGTTGAGCTGCTCGATGTGAAGCAGTGCCTCGAAGATCGTCGGTACGCCGGCGATGAAGTTCGGCTGTTTCTTCACGAGCATTTCGGCATAGGTCTTGCCGTTGAACGACGGCATCAGGATGCATTCCGCTCCGGCAATCAGTGCCGTGTGAATATTGATGCCGAGACCGAATCCGTGGAATACCGGCATGCATGACAGCATCCTGTCCCCGGGGCCGAGCGGCATCTGGATTGCCTCTTTTGCCTGCAGGGCGGTCGCGTTGAAGTTCTGATCGGACAGGCAGATGCCTTTCGGTGTACCGCTGGTGCCGCCGCTGTAGAGAATGGCTGCTGTAGCGGAGGGATCATAGATCGGTTCGAACAGCTTTTCGCTCGGTACGCCCTTGTTCAGAAACGCCGACCACAACATGCCGCGCTGGCTGTTCGGGAACTTCGAGTATTTTCTTCCCTGGGTCAGGAAAAAGCCGATCCCTTTGATCAGGTCGAGTTCATCCTGCATGCGGGCGGTCAGGATCGTGACCGGGTGGGAACATTCTTCGATTGCCGCATTGACCTTTTCATAGAACATGTCCATGGTGAGAATCATGCGGGATTCGGAGAAATCAAGATAGAAGGTGATCTCCTTCTGGGCGCTGAGGGGATGGACCATATTGCATACGGCGCCGATCCGGTTCAGGGCGTAAAAACAGTCCAGTGCCTGAGGGGTGTTCGGCATACAGATGGTAACGGCATCACCGCGGCGGATTCCCGCTGCTTTAAATGCTCTTGCCGCACGCTCGATTTTCTGAACAAACTGACGGTATGTGGTTTTTCTTCCGAAGAATTCGTACGCAGGAGAATTCGGGTTCTCTCTGGCGATCCGTTCTATCATCTGAAACATGGTTAGTTTCGGATATTCAATATGTCTTCTGACTTCGCTGTAATTTTCCATATGTATGATTGTACCCGGGTTTAGGAAGAAAAGCCAATCGATCGGGAAAGGCAAAAGAGGAAAAAGAGAACGCTGCTGTGCTAGGATGAGGCAGAAGGATGAAGGGTATGAATGAGGAAAAAGAAGCCGGCCGGCAGAAGGAAGAACGGCTGATTACCAGAAGACTGTATCTTGACGGGCAGCGATGTTCGAAGCTGATCTGGAAGGACAGATATACACCGGAAGAGGCAAGGCGGGAAGAAACAGACCCGGTGATGAAACAGCAGGCGGAGGAAGTCAGAACCCTTGGACTGTCTCTTTTTGAAGGAAGAGTACCGGTGCGGGAAACGGATCTGAACCGGCAGTGCGAAACAACCGCGGCGCTGATCGCGGAAAAAACCGAATGGATCGAAGACGCATCCTTCCGGCAGGAGGACTGTTTTATTACTGCTGATCTTCTGCATTGCAGAGAAGACGAAAGCCTGGAGCTGTATCTCATCAAAAGCGCGCTGAGCGTACGCGAATCCTATCTGGAGGATCTTACGTTTCAGGCGTATGTGCTCAAAGAGCTCGGCTTTCGGGTGAGCGGCTGTTTTGTCATGCATCTCAACCGCAGTTATATCCGAACCGGAGACCTGGATCTCTGTGCACTGTTTACAACAGTAAAGATGATGAAGCCGGTTCAGAAGAGAATTCCGAAGACAGCCCGGAAGCTCGATGTGATCCGCAGTGTGCTGGAAAGCGGACAATGCCCGCAGGAAGAAGCGGGAGACCGCTGTGCCGGCATGGTTGTCTGCCGGTATCACGACAGCTGCTTTGAGGCACCGGAAGAGAATACGGTATTTGTTCTCAACAACATGGGACTGAATCAGAAATTTGAACTGGCACGTCTGGGCATGAAGGATCTGCGGGTTCTTCTCGAGAAGGGAAAACTGAACAGGAACCAGACGCTGCAGGCAAGATATGAACTCGAAGATCTTCCGGATCTGATTGAAACGGAGAAGATCAGAGGCTTCCTTGCATCTTTGAATTATCCGCTGTATTTTCTCGACTTTGAATCCTTTCAGCCGGCAGTTCCCCGCTTTGATCACACCCGCCCGTATGATCAGATCGTCTTCCAGTATTCCCTGCATATCCTTAAGGAAAAAGGCGGAGTTTTGGAACATGAGGAATTTCTCGCCGAACCCGGTGCCGACCCAAGACGCCCTCTGGCCGAATCGCTTTGTGAACACATTCGGGAAGACGGGTGTGTTCTGGTATACAACGCCCAGTTTGAAAAAACGCGGATCAAAGAGCTGGCGGAGCTTTACCCGGATCTCAGCGGACACCTGCTGGCCATTGCCGGCAATATTGCGGATCTTGCCGTGGTCTTTGCGTCAAAGTGGTATTACAGCAAAGCCATGCACGGAAAGTATTCCCTCAAATATGTCCTGCCGGCGCTGTTTCCCGAGGATCCCGAACTGAATTATGACAATCTTTCCGGAATTCATGAGGGACGTGCGGCTTCCGGTGCGTTTCCTGCGATGGAGACGATGAGCGAAGAAGAGAGAGAGGAATGCAGGAAAGAACTCCTTGCCTATTGCGCTTTGGACACGCTTGCCATGGTAAGGATTGTTCAGAAGCTGGAGGAAGTATCAGAATAAAAAAAGACGCAGGAGACTGCGTCACTGGGAAGGGGGATTGCGGTACTGGACCGACAGGCGGATTCCGTTTTCATCCAGTGTTTCCAGAACATCAAAGCCTTCGCTGATCTCCGGAAGATCAAATTCTGCGGCCATCCGCCGGATGCCGGATTCACCGACGATGTGGGAAGTTCTTTCGCGGTCACGCTGAATGCATACCTCTATGGAGGTGCGAAAATAGATGCCGTGAATGAAACAGAGCGGTGAGAAGATGCGGATCAGCCTCGCTCTGTTTTTCTTCATAAGATTGGTTCCGTCATAAACGGTATCCATTCCTTCCTTCAGATACTTCAGCGCTCTCTCCAGCATTTCCGAATGGATCACACGATTGGAGTGATCGATTTTTTCTTTCAGGCTCATGAGGTGTGCCGGCAGACCATGGGAACTCAGATAGTTATCCGAATACTGCATGTCCTCATTTCCGAACAGCTCTGCCCGAATCCGGTCCGAAGAAACAATGGGAAAAGTTTTTATGCGGGAAAAATAGGTCGACTTACCGGAAGCGGGAAGTCCGATCGCAATATATAAAACCGGTTTGTGCATAAAAAGAATCCTTCTTTCCTTCATTATACTGCAGGAGGATTTGTCAGCTGTACGGAAGAAATGCCATACATTGGGTTCACGCTGTGTTTATGAAGAGAAGAATCTGTTATGTTCCGCATACCGGGAAAACGTTTGCGAACCCTTTTGGATACTGATAAGATAGGGCTTGAATTCATTGATCGGATCAAAGAGACCCGGTATTGCATGATTTTCCGCTCAGCCGGGCTCTTTGAAAAGAAAAACGAAAATCCATCTGAGGACAGAGAATGAGAGTATTACAGGCGCCGGATCGCGAGCTTTGCAAAAACATTGAACTGCAGAACATAATTTCGGGCATGGAATACAGGCCCTCGCAGTTTGTTCTTCGGTTTACGCATAAAGGCAGAGAGTTTCTGTTTCATACCATGACCCGGGAGCTTCTGGAAGGCGTGCTTCCCGAACGATGCCGGGCAGGCGAGGGCTGGGACAGTCTCATCGAAAGCAGTTTTCTGGTTCCTGCGGGTACAGATGAGTGTGCCTTTTATCAGAATGTTTCAGCTTTGATGCGCAGATGCAGAAAAAAAGAAATGCACCGGCTCTACACGATCCTGCCAACTTCAGCCTGCAACGCGAGATGTGCCTACTGCTATGGAAAGGACTTCAGACAGGCAGCCATGACACCGGAAACTGTCCGGCATACGATAGAGTATATCCTGAACTCCCGCGAAGGCGGCAGGGTCCGCATCAAATGGGTCGGCGGGGAACCGCTGCTTTGCCCCGGGATCATCGATGAGATCTCTCTGGGACTGCGGGAAGCCGGGGTGGAATACAAATCAACCATGATTTCAAACGGCAGCCTGGTCACGCCCGGGATCGTGCGGAAAATGAGGGAAGACTGGAATCTGAAGCAGATTCAGATTTCGATGGACGGCTGCGAAGCGGACTGCATTGCAAGAAAGCGATACCCCGCTTCTCAGGATGCGTACCGTTCCGTAATGGAAGGAATTAACCTGCTCACAGACAGCGGCATCCGGGTAATCGTCCGGTGCAATGTGGATGAAGAGAACTGGAACGGAATTCCTGCTTTTTTAAATGATTTGAAGGCGGTGATTTCTGACAGAACAAACGTCTGGGTCTATTTCGCTCCCTTGTTCCAGGTTCGCTGCGGAAAAGATGATCTTGCACTCTGGAAAAAGATCATTGCGGCGAGATCCGCGATCGAAGAGGCGGGGTTTCGTGTCAAGGGTTCCCTTATGTCCGAATCCCGGTTTCGTATTTTCCATTGTATGGCGGACGGGGGAAACGTGACGATCAATTCCGACGGAGATCTGTATGCGTGCGGCTGTCTCACGAAGTCCAGCCGGTTCGGAAACGTTCAGTACGGCGTCACGGACGAAGACGCCCGCCGCTTGTTCTGCAGTGTGGAGAGAGTTCGTAAAAAGTGCCGGCATTGCCCGTTTCTTCCCGAATGCACAGCCTT
>JAFWCM010000134.1 GCA_017536885.1 Solobacterium sp. | reverse complement strand
GCTGTTTCTTCATTCAGGTATTTGGTGGCTTCGCTCATCATCTCTGTGTCCTCCTGGACACAGCATAGGCCAGCGACTCGATTTTACTGTCCCAAAAATGGTACAGTGACTAACTTATACACTAATTCGTTAATAACTCCGGATAAGTTCAGGCATATCCCGTTTTACGATCTTCGGGCAGCTTCCATATACTCAAACAGTGAGATCCTGTCACAGCTGATATCCAGAGCTCTGCTCGGATATTTCAATCAGGATGATCAGAAAGTTCTTTTGGAAGATCCTCTGCTGTCCAAGTACTTTTCTCCCTGTTCTCAGCCTACTGTATCAAGATTCTTTGACCGGTTCCTCAATCAGACCAATGTTGTATTCCGTGAACAGCTGATCGAAATGGCCTGCCAGTATGTTAACAAGAACGTTCCTGATCCTATCATCGATGCGGATTCAACAATGATTGAGACCTATGGCAATCAGGAAGCCAGTGCTTATATCCATCACTATGATGAAACGGGATATCATCCTTTAATGATCAATGAGTTTCATTCAAAGCTTCTTCTTTCTGCGGTACTGAGAACCGGAAGCTCATACTCTGCCAACGTCATTATAGAAGAGCTTAAGACTGTGCTTGCCTATATGTACAACCGCGGTACGATCCGATTCCGGGGTGACAGTGCTTTCTTTGACACAGAACTGTTAGAGTTCCTTGAGAAAGAAGACATTACCTACTATATCCGCTGTAAAGGATTTGAGAGTCTTCGCAGTGAGGCAATAGATGACATGATATCCAGCGGTATAGACTGGTCATCCTATACTGCAACGCATCCATACTATGGAGAGTTTCAGTATTCCATTAAAAGAAAGGCCCACAGAAGAATTCTGTACAAAGCGTATTCCGTTATGGATGACGGTCAGGTATCTTTATTCCCGGTAGTATACTGCGTCGTTACAAACGATAAAAATATCGTGCCAAAAGATGGAATGCATTTCTATGAGCTCCGTGGAGCTTCTGAGAATTTCACCAAAGAATTCAAGAATGACTTTGACGGTGCTCGGGTATCTCATAAAGAGTTCTGGGCAAACGAGATGGATTTTCTGATCAGTGCTTTTGCCTATAACATATTTCACTTGTTTCAGAATATGATCCTGAAGGATTCCGATAAGTCCATTACGATGAATACCTTCCGATCCCTGTTTCAGAAGATAGCGGTAAAGGTAGTGCGGCATGCCGGTAATATTTCTCTGTGTTTCAGCAGTGCTTATATGCGGAAGCACAGATTCATGAATTACTGGAACGCAGTACTTCTGATGTGACCTCCAATACCATAGGTAACCGGGCAGCGGTGAAGGCTGCTCAGTTTCATAATGCCAATATGCAATAAATACCATCCAGGTACGGTTGAATTAACAGAATTCAGTCGTTTTCTTTTGGCATCCCATGTGCTATGAATAATTCAGGTTTCATTAAAATATTTGTGAATAGGGTGATTATGACAGTCAATCAAAAAATCCGCATTCTGCGAAAAGAAAAGAATATGACGATCTCCAATCTGGCTGAAAAGGTTGGCATCTATCAGAGTCTGTTAACCCGGTATGAAACGGGTGTTATTTCATATGTCCCAATTGAATTGATTAATAAACTCGCTGATACGCTTGGATGTAAAGCATCTGACTTGGTTGAAGGTGATGAACGGTATACTCAGAAGAAAAAGAGACATCCTGTGAATCAACAAATCACTTCTGATGAATTCGAATTGATTTCCAACTACAGAAAGCTTCCAAACGAGATGAAGTCGATAGTAAAAGAGATGTGCGCTTTACACATCTCTGTTACTCATTGATATACCCGTGTGAACAGTAACGGTTTTTCAATTGTTTGTTTCACTTAGACGTAAAATCAGCGGGAAGTTAACGCTATAATGAAAAAAACAACATCCCGGTCCGGGAACAACATGGAGGAGCTTATGAAACACTTCAGAAAATCTCTGCTTTCTTTTTTCGTCATTGCGATGCTGTTTACTTCCGGGATCCCGGCGAACGCGGAGGCAGATGACTATACCCTTAAGGAAGTGGTAGTTCTGAGCCGTCATAATATCCGCTCGCCCCTTTCCGGAAACGGATCGATACTGGATCTTGCAACAAAGCATGAATGGTTTCACTGGTCGAGCGCGGCCAGCGAGTTGTCTCTTCGCGGCGGCATCCTCGAAACCGAAATGGGAGAATACTTCCGCAAATGGGTGGTAAGCGAAGAGCTGATGAGCGAAAATTATCAACCCGAAAAAAACGAGGTGCGCTTTTACGCCAATGCCAAGCAGCGCACGATCGCGACCGCCAATTACTTCTCAGCCGGATTTCTTCCCGCTGCGAATGTCCCCATCGAGGTAAATGCGCCTTACGATACGATGGATCCCGTATTCAATCCGCAGATTACGGCCATGAACGAGGAATACCGCAAGGCTGCGGAACAGGAGATGCTGGGAATGATTCCGGATGACCTTTCTCAGTCGTATGCCCTGCTCAGCGATGTGATCGATTATAGCGACTCCGATGGATACAAAAACGGAAAGCTGAAGGATTTCGCAAACGGCGATACCGAAATTATGCTCGAAATCGGGAAGGAACCGGGGATGACCGGTTCGCTGAAAACCGCCACCTCGATCAGTGATGCGCTGGTGCTTCAGTATTATGAGGAACCGGATGAAACCGCCGCTGCGTTCGGCAAGAATCTCACCTATGATCAGTGGCGTGAAATCGGCGGAATCAAGGATCTGTATACAGACGTTCTGTTCAGCGCCCCTTCCGTTTCCGTGCAGATCGCCAATCCGCTGCTCCAGGTGATCGATGCGGAGCTTGGCCGCAATGACCGCAAGTTCACCTTTCTCTGCGGTCATGACTCCAATATCGCCAGCGTACTCGCAAGCCTCGGCATCCGTGACTACGCCTCGGAAAACTCCATCGAAACCAAAACGCCGATCGGCGGAAAACTGGTGTTTGAAAAGTGGGAAGATGCGAACGGCTCGGACTACATTAAGCTGCGCCTGGTTTATCAGAACAAGGACCAACTTCGGGGAATGCCGCTTCTCACCCCGGACAATCCGCCGTCTTCTCTTCCGCTTGATATCCCCGGCCTGACGCCGAACTCTGACGGTCTTATCCCCTATGAGGACTTCAATCGCTTTCTCGACGAAAAAGTCGATGCATTTGACGAACTCAAAAAGAAGTACGGCATTACCGATCCGACGACGAGCTATGTTCTGCAGATACCGGATACCGCAGACCGCTGAGCCGTGCGGAGGCAGCCGAAAGGAAGGAAAAATGGAATGACAGCGGTGAAGGGCTTTCGGCCGGAAATCAACTTCCAGGATCTCGGCGGATATACCGCGATCGACGGAAGAGCCGTCAGGAACGGACTGCTGTACCGCAGCAGCGCTCCGGGCCTCATGAATGAGGAGGAACTGAATCTTCTGAGAGACATGAGCATCCATACCATGATGGATTTCCGCTCACGAAAAGATGTGAAGAGCTTCCCGATCCCGAACTGGAAGGATACGAGCGGATCCAGATGTGTGCCGCATTCGAAAGTCTGAGCGATGATCTCAACGGCTCTTTCACAGAGTTTTTCAGAATGCTTGCGGATGAGAACAAAACAGTCGGAAGAATCGACGGACGTTTTATCGGCCCCTCCACCGGAACCGAACTTGGAGATGGTTCCGCAGATCCATCTGAATACGAAACAGATGCCGCATTTTCCAGTGCCCTCAATCGCTATCTGACCGAAGAACTGGGCTATCAGACAGATATTCCATACCTCGTACTGAATCCTGATCTGGAAGGCAAGTGGACCTTCCAGGGAGAGAATGTCAAGCTTGCGCAGGAAGATATCCTGTATAAAACAATTTCCAAAAACAGTCATCTGAAAGTATGGGTAATGTGCGGATACTATGACCTCGCAACCCCGTTCTTCTGTGCAGAATGGACCTATGACCACATTTTTCTGAATGAAGAAAATGCGCATCAGCTTCAGTTCACTTATTATCCTTCCGGTCATATGATCTATCTGAATCAGGAATCCCTCGCTCAGTTTAAAGAAGAAGCAAAGGTCTGGTATCAGAACTGACTGCCGCAAGGATCCGCTGCTGATTCTTCTCACGCGCTGAAGCAAAATCATAAAGGCTGTCTATACTGACGCGTATTGAACCGCCCGCAAAGCAGAACAATCCACTTTGACCCGCGATGAAACAAACCCGGCCATTTTCACGTAACCGGCTCTGTACTTTTTCCTTTTCATTCCGGTTCAGCTGAACCATATCTCTCATTTTTATTCAGCCCGTGATTCGAACCGGAAGCTTTGCCGCGATGAAGCGATCATCAGCTTCCGCCGGTCTTCAGATGCATGAATATCAGGTATCTGATGCATCAATAAGGTTTGCAGGTTTGTTTCGGACACAGTCCGTAGCATGACAGAATCAATGAATGCATAGCTGCAGAAGCCCTCCAGCATGCATGTCGCTCCAATGCAGGCAATTCAGTTTCATTGATCTGAAGTGACTGCAGTCCGAATCAGAAAGGAGAAGTACAGAAACAGCATGCCATGATTCAGCGATTCATCCATGCAAAAAATCACGCGCGGTTTCTGTATGCAATCGCATGAAAAAAGAAATTAAAACGAAAGTAATCTGTGCTGCCGTCGTCATGGCATCGGGGTTTGTTTTTCTCTCAGATAAGCTGAGAGCACCTTATGAGACATGGCTGTTCAGTCAGTCCGGCGATCAGGCAGTCCTGCACTGTCTGGAATATCTTGGCATCGGTTTTTACGCCGTAACACTGTTTCTGTATGCATGGCTGACAGAAGCAGAGCGTAACTATATCTTTTCATTTCTGCACGGCAGGATAACCCGTAATATGAAATATGCATTATGCGGTGCAGCAGCCGGGTTCATCATGGCGGCAGCCTCCGCCGGCATCGCTGTCCTGCACGGTGATCTTTTCATTCATTCTTTTTCATTTCTTCCTCTTCCGCTTCTGTTCCTTTCCCTGATTACGGTGTTTCTTCAGGCTTCATCGGAGGAACTTCTGTTCCGTTCTTTTCTGTTTTCGAAGATGTGCGGAGAAGGCGTGCCGTATCTGCCGGCAGCACTGATCAGTTCGCTGTTCTTTTCCCTTCTGCATGCGGCTGCGCCGGGATATGGTTTTCTTCCTTTTCTGTGCATTACAATGATCGGAATGCAGTTTGCCCTTTCGTACCATTTTTTCAAAACGCCGTGGTTTGCATTTCTCTGTCATACCATGTGGAACTATACGATGGATTTTATTCTTGGACTGCCCGACAGCGGACAGCCTGCTGTTATTTCTTTTTTCCAGACCTCGGTGCATAAAAACAGCGTCTTTTACAGTGCGGCATTCGGAATGGAAGGCACAATCACAGCTGTTCTTCTCAATTTCTCAGCATGCCTTCTGATCGTTTATATCGGAAAACGATATGAATCAGACCAGAATAAGAAAACTGTATGATGCACATCGGAAGAAAGCCTGCATTATGCTTGTTCTCAGTGCATCCGTCACATTCTTATGAACATCCGCTGTCTTTCTGATTTCCTTTTCCGGCAAATACCGCATGCAGGAAAGATCAGCGCTGCAGATGGCAGTTTCTTCTTTGTCTGATCATGCCTCTTTGAATTACCGGCATTTATACGCATAAAGTCAAAGCACTGCGAAAAAAAGACATCTTTCGAGATGAAGCTTCTTTTCCTGTTTTATTTCCGGGAAAAAGGATTATTGCCGCAAGGATTGCAGGTATCATTTCTGCATCAGAGACAGCTGCCGCATCATGAACCGGAGTGTTTGGCATGCGGAAATGTATGAATCGGATTATATGCTGTAAATATTTCTGCACTTTTCATAAGGTTTTTCAATTGTTTGTTTCACTTAGACGTAAAATCAGCGGGAAGTTAACGTTGCACTCGTAGTATCGTTTTCTGCCGTCTTCCGTTCACGTGGCGGGTTTTACCTCAAAGACGTTCATGTCATGAACGCATTCCGGGAAGTTTGTAATCCAGAGCGTTTTTGCCGTTTCGGCAGTGACAAAATCCGACAGAACCCAGCCGTTAAAGATACCCCGTTTTTTAAACAGCGCATTCTTCCCGGTATAAAGAATCGGATTGATATAGTTGGCAACCATCTCCGGCGTATCCTTCAGGATTACATTGGAAGAAGACTGCACCAATATCCCGTGGTCAAGATGATTGTTCGGATCGATCGGCAGAGCTTCACCGCCCAGTTCATTGTAAAAACTCCTGATCCAATTTTCCTTATCGCCTTCCAATGCCCCATAGTGATTTTCATAATAGAAATCATGACCGGCGATGTTCATCATCGGCTTGCGGGAGCCGTCATCCACACTGCTGGATTCCCACGCTCCCCAGTAGTTGGTTCCGTATCCGACTTTGTCCGGATTTTCGGAAAGCACGACCACCTTACCCCGGCATTCCCCCATCGTCGGAATTCCGGTAAATACACCGTTTCCGTATATGATGTCCTTATACCTGTCAAAGTGCTCTTTCAGTCGTTTATTGACAAGGGCAATCTGTTCATCCCGGGACATATCTTCGGTTCCGGTCTCCCGGCATACATTGATAATCACGGTTTCTGTCGGGTTTTTGG
>JAFWCM010000133.1 GCA_017536885.1 Solobacterium sp. | reverse complement strand
AGGTGAAAAGAGAAAGCTTCCGGATAGTATGACCGAAAGATCCCGATGGGATCATCAGGCATAGGGTTCACCCCAATGATAAAAATGCGGTGCGGCTTAACTTACCTGCATTGGATTCACCTCCGGTGTTTTTTTGCGATCACAGAACTGATGCGGCTATATCGAAATCGAAGCACGCACGGTGAAGATTCTTCTGGTAAAACATAACGTCCAAAACAAAAGATCCGGCGAAGAAGCCCGATAAGCCGGCAGACGGTGAAAAAGAAATGCGGGGAGAGATGCATCCCCGATGAGGCGGCATTGATCCTGAAATCGAAGAAAACACCGGATGGTCTCTGATGGAAAACCTCAGAATCACTTCCGGTGTTTTTAACGCGAAAGAAAGCTCCAGCTTATTCTCTGACTGCCAGTTTCGTTCTGGTCGTTTCGCCGCGGTATACCAGACGGTAATGCTGTTTCAGTGCCTCTTCCGCCGTTTCTTCCTACCGACCGTCATGAATTACCACATCCGGTACTGGTAACGAAATACAGGCATCCGGTGATTACGGATGCCCTCGGGAAACGATGAAAGGAATGCCCTGAAGTACTTCAGAGACAGGAGCTGTGTGATTCCTGCCCTGGAATTCATGCCGGATCACATTCACATCCTGTTTGATGCGCCGCCGCAGATCAATATGGCAGATTTTATCAACGCTTATAAATCCGCTTCCTCAGGAAGAATGCGGGCAGAATTTCCAGATGAAGTAAATCGCTGTTACCGGAAGCCATATTTCCGGAGTCTGTCGTATTTCATCGGAACAGTAAGTTAACGAACTACAGAAGCTGTAAAGCAACATATCCAGAATCAGAAGATCCTCGATTCACCAGAGACTGAGTCATAGATCACTCGCGGTACTCCCGGCAGGGGATAGATTCGGTTTTCATGGGTAAGCCGCAGGAAGGCAAGACCGGTTGTCCCTTGCAAAGGAGCTGAACACATCCCTTCCGGATGTGAGATTGTCATCCCTGTCCCATCGCTGGTTTCTATGCAGCGCAAAGCTCATAACACCAGAGGTACAGCAGGTACTCCCGCAGAGCTCAGAACGGGAAAAAGGAATTCACAATACATACCGGAAGATTTCAGGATGCAGAGAGGAATCGAACGATCCGGATCTTCTCTTCAGAGATCTTTTCCTCAGCGGGATGATTTCAGAGAATACCAGGCCGGCCGCTTTTTGCTGGCTTTTCCTCCGTTTGGGGAAAAGGCAAAAGAGACGCCGAGCTTTCGGCATTGTTCGATCAGTTCTTTCCCTTCTTCTTCCGAGGCAATGATCCAGAGACTGCCTCCGTTTGCCCGTTTGTCAGAATATTCAAAGCCGGAGTTCTGTACCAGATTCAGGATCGGATCCTCGTTCGAATCAGGCAATGGTTCTTCTGCCGGTTCAGAAGATACAGTCTGCTTCTCTTCAGAAGGAAAGCATTTCTCAAACGCGGCTTTGTATTCCGGTTCCACCCGGTGACAATACCCGCACCGATGTTTCAGAGCTTTCGAATCCGGAAAGAAATCAAAGTGGCATCCGATCTCCTGCGCGTCTCTGACAAAATCCCGTAAAAGTTCATCGTCTCTTTCGCCCGGGATCCAGAGGGCTCCGCCGCTGGGAACTTTGTTTACAGGGAAGAATCCATAGTCATTGATCAAAGCGGAAAGTGCTTTATAATCCGGCTTCTGTTTTTCGGCATAGGTAAATACGAGATAAGGCTTCTCCTTCCCGATCCTGTAGGTTCCCTTCACTGTTGCGGCAGTGCCTGTTTCCAGCAGCTCTCTCATGGTATTGGGATCCAGCGTCGGATGAGAGTTTTTCGCCGCCTTAAAGATCCTGAAGTCACAGTCCCTGTTTCGGCAGTAATAGGTTTTCTCTGACTCATAGACAGGCGATCCGCACAATGGACACTGTCCCAGGGAGTTGGCATTTTTAATTCCCGTATCTCCCTGCTGTACTGCATGGCTGATCACATCTCTTGTTAATTCACGGATGTCTTTCATAAACCGTTCCGGGGATTCTTCTCCCCGGTTCATGCGGGAAAGCCTGGCTTCCCATTGTCCGGTAAGGGAAGGAGACTGCAGTACCTCCGGTAAGATGCGGATCAGGGCAATCCCGTATTCGGTCGGAATCAGTGCCCGGTTCTTCCGCTTTGCCATTCCCTTATCGATCATCTTCTCAATGGTGGCCGCTCTTGTGGCCGGGGTGCCGATACCGAATTCCGTTTCCCGGTCTTCCTGGCTGTCTTCGGCAATGATCTTTCCGGCATGTTCCATTGCGGCAAGCAGGGAAGCTTCCGTATGGGATGCGGGAGGCTTTGTATTGTCTCTGCGCACTCTCATGGAAGAGATGCTTACAGAATCTCCCTGTTTCAGTATCGGAAGTTCTTGTATTTTTGCGTCTTTCTTTCGGCTGTGATCCACTGCACTCCAGCCTGGAATAACTTCCTTTTCTCCATAGGAAAGAAACGCATATCCATCTGCCTCTGTCCGGATCGTCTGTCTTATGTATTCTCTGTCCTCCAGAAACATTCCAAGAAAGCGTCTTGAGATCAGATCATAGATCTTCTTTTCATCACTGGACCAGCTGTCTTTTTCCTTTGCCTCTCCGGTCGGAATCATCGCATGATGATCCGATACCCCATGATTATTGATGAATCGTCCGAACAGATCCTTCTGACTGGCCAGAGCCAGGGTTATAAAGGGATCGAGTTCTTCACTGTGAAGACTGTTCAGCCGTTTCTCAAAGGTGGATTTGAGATCGGAGGAGAGATATCTGGAATCCGTACGCGGATAGGTAATCGCCTTGCGTTTTTCATAGAGACTCTGCGCCATGTCCAGTGTCCGCTTCGATGACATGCCATACATCCGGTTGGCATCTCTCTGCAGTGAGGTCAGGTCATACAGCTGCGGCGCCGGCTGGCTGCTTTCTTCATAGCTGCAGGAAGCCACAATCCCTTCTGAGGAATGGGTCTTTGCATATTCCTCAAACCGCTCTTTTTCACTGATCGGGAAATAAGACCAGTCGGTTGAATCTTCTCTTTCCTGATTGATGAGGCGTCCCTCATACCCGTCAAACTTTACAATGACTTCGCAGTATTCTTCGGGGATAAAATTCCTTCGTTCCAGTTCTCTCTGTACCAGGATCGAAAGCGTCGGGGAAAGAACCCGGCCTACGGCCAGGCGATGCATATCATTTTCAATCGCAAATGCCCGGCTGCCGTTCATTCCGATCAGCCAGTCTGCCTCTGATCTGCATCTAGCGCTTTCATACAGGTGATCATAGTCCGAAGACGGTCTGAGATGTTCAAACCCTTCTTTGATCGCACGATAGGTAAGAGAAGAGATCCAGAGCCGCTCCACGGGTTTGGTGCATCCCGCCATCTGACAGATATACCGGAAGATCAGCTCTCCCTCCCGGCCGGCATCTGTCGCGCATACAATGCGGTCTGTTTCCGGACTGTTCATCAGCTCCTTCACGATCTCAAACTGCTTTTTCCCGCTCTCAAGCACTTTCAAAGGAAAGGGATCGGGAAAGATCGGAAGATCTTCCAGTTTCCACTCTTCATATTTCGGATCGATCTCATCCGGATAGCACAATCCCACGAGATGCCCCACCGCCCAGGTGACAATATCATTGTCGCCGACACAGCACCCGGCTCTGTTCTCTCTGCAGTTGAGAACCTTTGCGATATCTCTTCCAACCGATGGCTTCTCAGCCACAATCAATCGTTTTGCCATAGTCTCTTCCTCATTGCCCCGCTGCACCGCTCATGCCGGCAGTCTCTGTGATCCCTGTCTGATACCCAGAATCCCTCTTTCTGCCCGGATGCGTCTCCGTATTCCCGTTTCCTTCCTCCGGAAACTGCTTTGTATTGGTTCCTGAGCTTTCATGGAATGCCATGTTCCAAAGAGACCTCAGTCTTCACAACCCAGCCAGGAACCGCTGTCTTTCTTCCCTGCTCTTTTCCATGCGTTTCAGCTCTTTGGGTTTCGGGCTTTGAACTCCGTTTATATTTGATCAGATCATCCGCAGTTTTGCGGATGTTGTCAACCGCTTCCCTTCAGAGATCTTTTCAGAGCACCAAAGAAAACAAACACAGCGGAATCCTGTTCCGCCGTGTTATTCCATCTCGATGATTTCTGTACTCTGATCTTCCGGTAATTCCTGCGGGTTTACCGTCCAATGGTTCAAAGGCTTGCCGCTGAATCATCACCGCATCCGCTTTCTCACCGAAAGCACCGGATCTTCTTCCTGCGGCCTGCTCTGATTCTTCCTCAGGCATCAGGAATCAAACCTGTTTCTGAATTCTTTCTGCGATCAGATTAAATGACCCGACCGGAGCCGGAGCGTTCCGGTGTGTATTTTCTGTTTCTCTCCCGCAGAGCCTCCAGTTCCTCCTTGGAGATCCACTTTGTGGAGTTATTCGTGTTTCTTGCCATGTCTTCCGCTTCGTCAATCTCAAAGTAATAGTACCAGCATATGGTTTCGCCGGTTTTATCATCAATCACATCAATGTGATAACCGTTTTCACTTCCGAACTGATAGAGAAAGCCACCGTTCACCTGATATCAAGGGCTTCGTTGTCCAGCTTTCTTTCTTCCTTCAGCTTCTTCATTTCTTCTTTTGTTAACTCTTTTTTGAATAATGCCATGGCTTATTCCTCCTCTTCTTCTTTAACATTTACGCATGTACTTCGGATAATCCAGTCATAGCTGAAGTTTTATATTTACGCAAATGATCGGCTTGTTTTCCGGCAGTCTGGTACTCCCGGAAAATGAAGGGCAGACTGCAGCGCTTTATTCCCCGTCAGGATCAGATGACAGGATTGCGGCGAACAGTCTGCTGTGAACGGAACGCAGACGCCGGATTTTCTGATCCGGATTTCAGCAGACAGGAATCTCTTCCGGATCTTTCTCATCCGGTGTGATTCTGTTGCGTTCCAGATAGTCCTTGTAAGGTTTGTCCATGGCATCATGGATCAGCCTGTCCCAGCCGTT
>JAFWCM010000013.1 GCA_017536885.1 Solobacterium sp. | reverse complement strand
TTTTGCTGTAATCGGGCTGATCCGATTCGGGAATCGACGGAGTAATCTCACCGTTTGAACTCAGATAATATCCGGTTCTGCGGCCGTCGAGCAGAAGCTGCCCGTCAGCGGAAATCGTGACCTGGGTTCCGTCTTTGCCGTCTTTGCCGTTCCGGCCGTCTTCTCCGGGTTCACCCTTTTCGCCTTTGTCGCCCTTGTCGCCTTTCTCGCCTTTTTCTCCCTGCGGGCCGGCGGGTCCGGCAGGTCCTGCCGCTCCGGTATCACCTTTGTCTCCTTTGACACCCTGAAGCCCCTGTTCCCCCTTGGGTCCTTCGATCGTGGTCGGATTCTGCGCTGTGTCAATTGCCTTCTGAAGATCAGAAACAGTGCAGACCACCGTCCAGGAGCCGTCCGCGTTTTTGTACGATACATTGCCTTCGCTGATCCGCACCGAACCGTCAGCCAATGCGGATTCTGCATCTAAAGTGCTGTTCTGTCCGGCGCAGCCCGCCGCAAAAATAACTGCCAGCGAGCAGACTGCGATTTTCAACCATGTCTTTTTCATTTCGATTTCTTTCTTTCCACCTGTCCTTTCATCAGATTTTTAAACAGGACATTTTTCTTCAGCACTTTGTTTCTGCCCGTATATACGAAATTCTCCACGCTCCTCCTTCGGTATTCATGTGAACTTTATATGAACTTTACGTGAAGTGTTTTTTCAGCATTCCCAACTAAACAACGGATACAGAATCAGGGGCCATCAGGCATCGGAAACTGCCGGAAAACCATCCGGCATATCACCCGCGGATTTCGCTTCTGATCGGGCAGGCACAGATCCCCGACAGGCAGAAAAGAGAATCCATCAAAAAAGTCTGCAGATGAGACTTCACCTCATACCGCAGACAGATTGATCTGATGGATGGAAGAGTACGGCTTGCAGGCTCTTTAAACAGGAGGCAGATGCTTTCTGAATCTCAGGTTCAGAGAATTCCGACATGCACAATCAGGTAAGATACTGTGGCCACTTCCATTTGGTATGGTTCTGCAGAAACAGGACAAGCGCACAGATGAGCACAACCGGTATCCAGCAGACGAGCCATGCCTTAAAAGGAGTGACCCCCATGCCTTTTTTCAGAAACTTGTTAATGATCAGAACATTTGCCTGGCAGCAGTAAATGATTGTACTGAGCTTTCTTAACAAACCACCGTGCTTGATCGAAACAGCAATCTGGAAGCAGATCAGGAAAAGGAACCAGGATGGCCCGATATTTGCAAAAGTGGCTTCGGCGGTTTCAAAGATATTTAGCGCCTGGGCAATAAACACTTCCGAAAAGAACAGGACGTAGGAAACAACCAGCCAAATCAGAGCTTTTCTGATCGGGAAACGGGCAATCAATTTCTCTTCGTTTTCGGCGAAGTATTTTCCCAGGGCAAAGAAGAAACATCCGTTGAAAATATTGCGCGGGAAACAAAGGAACAGCAGCACTTCGGCGATCGGTTTCGGCACCAATCCCATATATGCGGAAGAAAACACACATACCGCGTACATCGCAAAAGTGATAAGCATCACCTGGCCGGTCTTGAATTTCTTAGCCAGGGAGTTCACCGCCCATGCCGAGAACAGACTGCTGACAAGATACCAGGACCCGGTAAAGGTGGATGTAAGCAAAGAGTTTTTGATAAAGATCAGCCATGTACTGATTGCCGATAAATCCTCGGGTTCCAGTTTTTCAAGGTAGATGTAAGGAATATTGATGAGAAACCAGCAACCGTACAGGATCCCAAGCCGCTTCAGATAGTGATTCAGAGTATCCTGATCCAGAACCCCGTTAACACTTTTCCGAAACAGAAAGTAAGCGGAACTGATAAAGAAAAAAGGAACCACCCAGCGCGATATGATTTCATAGTAAAAGGCAAGGGCCGGATAATCCTTGAACGGCCCGCAGTGCTGTGTAAAAACCACCAGGCTCGCAACAAATTTTGCTATATCTATAGCGTCATACTTTTTCTTCATAATACTATTTATCTTACCATATACGCTGTCCGGCAGAACTGTTATTGTTCAGATCATTCACCGATGCGTTACAGTTCAGACCCCAGCCACAGTTGAATGTAAAAGAAAGAACACTCTCCAAAACTCCGGATAAGTGTTCGGATAAATCAAAGTGATGCGGAATCGCTGGAAATAATCTGTTGAATAAAACCCTGTATTTCAGGAGACTGCTTGTGATACCACTCAAGCAGTTTTTTATCTGTATCATTTCTTGCAATACTTTTGATCTTTTTGTATTTATCCCTGTGCAGATGCGAATAAACAGGATCGTCTTCAGTCAAATCATTCATCGAAGTATTCAGCGCATCGGAAATTTTAATAAGAACATCATCCGGTATTTTTCTGACATAGCCATTTTCATAACGGCTGATTGTTGCCTGAGTCACCCCAATCATATCTGCCAGTTTTCCTGTCTCCTAGCGGAGGGAACAGATAACCCTTGGTAAATCCAGGCAATTCCTCGCAAATATAATTCCCTGACAGCACATTCCCCTTAATTCCAAAGCATTCAATGACCATTTCTGCTGTACCTGTGAAAAAATCATTGATTTCAACACCGATAAGTAGCAGTTCGACGATGAGACTATACAAAGATCCGGCGTTCAATGGTAACTCTCGACAATGATCCAGCGTGAAATTTGAGACCCCTTTACTTTGAATCCTGTATATGCGATTAGCCTTTTCCGAAATGATACGTTCTCTATTTTCAGGAGATAGATTCAGTTGATCCAGCACCATGCATTCACAGACAATCATAAAAACCATAATGGAATACCAATTCATCATCAGCCATAAATATTTCTTTCGAAGCGAATAATGTTTAATAGCGGAGAAATAAAAAAAAGTCGGAGGCTCTATCTAAACATGCCTCCGAACACCTGTACATATTTTAGAAAGCGAAACCTGATTCTGAAATCAAAAATCAGAAAAAATTTTGAGTACTTGCCCATAAAGTTGCCCATACTTGTGTATTTTGTGTTTTTTTGATTATTTTCTATGCATAAAATACAAAAAAATCTTAATCAAAAACATAAATAAAACCGCATATTTATGCGGTTTTCTTAACGTTCATATTCATGGGGACAACGGGACTTGAACCCGTACGATGTTTCCATCAACGGATTTTAAGTCCTTCACGGATCGCTTAACCATGCGGGTTTACAGCACTTCTGACAACCATTTGACAACCAAAATTGGTACAAAGTGGTATAAAGCGCTCTTTTTGCCGGAACTCTCTTCCGGCATGGGAAACCATCACCCAGGGAACACTTTTCCCTTCCGGAACAGTCCCCTCCGGAAGCTGTCACCGCACCAGTAGAAACAAGCTCATTTCAGCCCGATCTGAGCCGGGAATGATTCAGCCGGGTATTTCTCCATAACCGCTGAGACTGTCAGAATATGACCTGATTGCGCTTGTCACAGCGGCGGGTAAACGGCTGCCTGATCCGATCTCTCCGAAGCTGTCCGGAAGTCTGGTCCGGCATCCCCCGGGAGCCGTTGCATTCAGCCTGTATACCGTCATGATCTCCGGGACGATAAGATCATCACAGGAGACGATTACACCCGTTTCCCGGCTCTTTCTGACCTCCTGTGACTATTCTTCCATCGTTGCCGCTTTCGATCAGGAGAGACCTGTTCTGCATACCTGAAATAAACCTTCACAGCATGAGTGATATACTGGTATTGGTTACCTCTGAAAACCGATCTCTTTCATGCTTTGGGTGAAGTCCATAATGACTTCATCCATTTTTTGACAGCTGGATCTTCCTGATCTCTCCCGGCACCATAGACAAAAAATCAGTACTTCACCCCGGAATCCGGCTCCGATCGGGAAGGATCTTCCCCCTAAAACGCTGTAAACCGCTGATTTATTTCCAGTGTCAGGATCTTGACCAACAAAAATTAAAGGTATCGGCATAATACCGATACCCTCATCTTCATCAATATTTTTCTTTGTCGTAAGTATATCCGGCAAAATCGTCTGTTCTGCCGTAACCGAATACTGTACCAAGAGAATACCCACACTGAATATCTAAATCAAAGCTTTTCAGTAGAAACAGAATATCGTGTACTCCCCCTTCGATATACAGCGTGCTCCCTGTCAGGACATATGCATGTTCTGTGATGATCTCATCTAAATCAGGAATACACTTCTTCAATTTTTGATATAACACCCAGTATAAGGAATCATGGAAGTACATGGGCTGTTCGTTTAATACATGCTCATAAGCATGGATTAATTCATGTAACAGTGTGGAATCACTATTCATACACGAGGGGACTACACACAACGTCTTGTCCTGATGACTATAATACCCGTTGCAATCATCCCGTTCTTCGATTTTGTACTTAATGCATTGAGGATTGAAATATTGCAATTCTTCCGGAATCATATAATCCAGTTCTTCATCTTCAAGCTCCGGGTTTTCATTGGTGTATGACTTTGCCATGATCAGGTTATGAGATGCTGACCCTTCATCAAACACCATATCTTTGAAATACGGTTCAAATGTGCCTGCCTTAATACTTAACGCTTTCTCCTCTTCCGTGGCTTCTGAATTAAACCATGTGAAGTAATCAAAATGATCATTATCCATAACGTAATTTTTCCTCTCTTTTTAGGAATAACAATCAATGCTGAATAGAGCTTCTTCGAGATTGGATATGCACTCTTCGATCGCTTCAATCTGATTCTGAAGATCATCGTACCGATCGCTTTCCTTGTCCGTAAGATCACGATCGTTTTCAGCGGCGGTATCTTCGATCTCTGTCTGCTTTTCTTCGAGATCGGACTTCTTCTCCTCCAGTGTATCCAAGAGAGAATCAAGCTTCTTGTAAATCGCTGTCAGTGTCATACAGTCAACTCCCCCTGGCTGTCTCCGGATTCAGTTTCAGTTTCTGCCGGAATAGAATCAATGATCTCCTGAAGCTCCTCCTGAATCTGTGTCAGGGAATCACGTTCCCGATCAAAACATTCATCCAGTAAAAACCGCATGTTTTCAAGCGTGTCCTTTGTCGGCACGTTGCCGCCTGCCATCGATCCGATCATCATATCGATCATCACACCCAGTGCATCAATCCTTTCGTACCTGCAAACAATCTCCTCACTCAGTGAGAAGAGCTTGCTCTTCATATCCATCTCTTCTTTCAAAACTTCTTTCATTGTAAAATTTACCTGTCCTTTCTTTTGGTCACTCAAGAGAAGGCATGGCGCTGTCGCAAGCAGCGCTTTTTTTCAATTTGCCTTCTGAACTCATTCAGACTGCTCTTCCGAATCATCATCCCGGTTCATATCGCTCCTGATCAGCTTCTTCACGTATTCGCTTTTAGACTGCTTTGTCTTCAGATGATCAATCAGATCACTGTCATATTTTTTCGAGAAGACCACTGACAGACGATAATGATTTTCCTTCTGATAATTCCGGATATAAGCATTCTGATCGAAACGGCTTTTCTTATCAGCCAATTTTTTTAACCTCCTTCATTTCAATTTATCACATTATGCGCATTATGTAAAACCATATCTGTAAGTGATAGATCTGTCATCACACCTGCTTGCATATCAATTCCCCAGGCATGAATCAGTTTTATATGTCGGACACAAATCACTGCCGGATCGGCATCCTGATCCGCTCCGTGCGTGACGATTTTGTATAATAGGCTTAGGTTGAATTGATCAATTGCCATCTGCGGTGAAAATCCGCAAAGAAAGCCTTCTTAACCTCTTAACAAGAAGGTTTTCTTTTTTCCGGCTGATCTGCCGGGAATCGGCGGCGGCACGTTGCTCTGAGACACGATTTACTTCATCTTCATGAGCATCTCTCCGGCTCGATCCGTCTCAGCGGATAAGCTGTCTCTTTGATATGGTGTGAAGATCTATTTCAGACCGTTTTCTTTTCTGAATTTATAGAAACGCTTCCGGCAATAATCACGATCCCCGTATCCGAACAGTTTTCTGTTTGTCTCTTCCCAGGTATAACCAAGCATGAAATGAAATCGGATGATCGCTTGCATTGCCGGATCTTCGATAGAGTTCACCCACGCATCAATGCTGATCAGCTTTTCTTCCAGTGTCTGAATCTGACTTTGAATGAGTTCTTCATACCTCTCTGAAAGACCCGTTTCCTTCAATGCCTGTAATTCGTTTCTCAGTGCTTCGATCTGAGCACAAACAACTGGGTATTCTTCAGCTATCATTCTTCCTCCCCAAAGTACCTGTATACTCTTTTTCTTGCTC
Organism: Solobacterium sp.; assembly: GCA_017536885.1. Lineage (GTDB taxonomy): Bacteria > Bacillota_I > Bacilli_A > Erysipelotrichales > Erysipelotrichaceae > Bulleidia. The sequence goes on along the minus strand of JAFWCM010000013.1, from coordinate 16,215 downwards.
TGAAATAGTCAGCATTGCCTGTTCTCCTGAATACCTTTCGAGTGGTTTCTTTCCAGTCTGTACAAAGAATATAGTGCCATCGGATTATTGCCGCCACTTCCTTATCATCACAAGCAATTAACCAGTCTTCGACTTTCTCAAGAAGATCCAGGTACTGGCTTTCCATCACCTGAATCCTCTCCTGCATTGTGGTTATCCTGTTCACCGCTTCAGTCACTGGATCACAAGACCCTGGTGAAGATCTTCGATAATTAACAAGAGCCGGACTGTGGTAAGTGTTGTATTGTGCGCTGATCTCTGCTTTGTAACTGTCAAGTTTCACTCTTAACTCCCGAAGACGCTCAAGCTCATTCAGTGTCATCCATTCCTCTCTTTATCACCTCTGAAAACCTGCGTGCATGGATACCTGTGATAGTCAATTTGATGTGATGCCAGCCTTATTTGTTCAGCGCCTTGAGAAGAGTGTTGTTATCAAAATTATCCTGTTTCGCTTCTTTGGTGACTGCCGCAACGTCTACATACACTCTCTTCTTGCCTGTGCCCTTCTTCACTACTTCGTAACCGTCTCCGGCTCGATCAGCGACTTCCTGTGCAAATTCAGCACAAACATCCTGTACTTCTTTTGATCTCAGGAGTTCACCCACACCTTCATAATTCAATTTGAATTTTGTAATAGCCATTTTCTGTTCTCCATTTCTCCATGAAATCAGCCTGAATAAGCGCTGATACGGCACCCAATCACAGCGGATGGATTCTCATTCATCCGTTGACGTTCCGTGCCGTATACGGCTCATTTTGAGCCTGTTTCAATGCGATACGTACACATCACCAGTGTGATCTGCTCACCGTTGTGGGATTAAGCCTTTATGCCTGATCACCCTCGTGGAATCGATTACTTCAAACTGATCTTCGGTACAAAAAACCGACCTCTCGGAATCGACCTGGATCACATAGATCACCCTCATTCCCGTTTTGTGTAAGATCGTACCTGTCACCACTCCGGTGAGACTTGGGTATCCTTCACGACAAGTCCTGACTTTTTGCCCGATCAGGTTGGATCTGACCACAGCCGGTATGATTGGATCTTCCCTCATTTCCATCATCATTTCTGTGGATGGATCGTCCCGGATCAGCTCCCTCCGCTTGCCGGGCTTCTTCCATTTTCTGTTTACAAACATGCATTATCCTTTGCTTTCTTTTCTTCTTCTGCCTGTCTCAAAATCAAAGCTGTCATTAAAGCAGCCGTAATAACTCCCGTATACTTCGCCGCTTTCGATTACTTTCTTTTCAAAGTCCGGATCATATACCGATATGCCGTTTACCGTCAACGTACTGGGTTTTCCTTCCTGCTTTGCAAAACGAAACTCTTCCCGCTTAACACCTTCCCAGTATTTCAACTCATCGGCATAAGCGTCTCTCTCTTCGGCTCTTCTTCGGGATGCTTCTTTACGTTCCTTCTGCTTCCGGATTTCAGCATTTTTCTGTTCGGATCTTCGGCGGCTTTCCTCTGCCTGCTGATCCCGCAACTTGTTAATTGCCAATCGTTTGCTCTTCAGCTTGCATTCATAACTGCAATATTTCCGGTCTGATCGTTTTGCGGTAAACGGTTTTCCGCATATGGTGCATATAAGCTCATTCATGGCTTTACCTCCCTCATATTTGCTGATAAACGGCACATGTCACTGTAGAGAATTTTCCCAGATGGCGGCGGAGAGATTGGGAACCGGGGTACGGGTAACCCCTACCCCCCCCTTATTCTTTCCGGCACTGGATATACATCAGCTTTATTCATCGTTTTGATAAATGCGTTTCGATAATGCAACCGCATCCAGGATGACGCTGAAACATTCCCATTGCTTTGGCTTTGTCATACGGTACATCTTCGCCGCATCTCGACAGACACCATTCACAGGAAGTCTTTCCATGGTCAATGCCGATGCCGTCATAGATCCGGGTTACCGTCAGCTTCAAGCCGCTTCCTGACTGGATCTCAGCATTCTTGGCGATGGTCTTATCTACAAGCATGCGTGCAAGATCTGTGGCAACTCTCTCGGTATCCACATTGAAACCGGCTTCTTTAAAGTGGGTGGTAACTTCTTTGACCTTCTTGTCATCAAGGGGGATGACAGCAGACTTCATGCCGATTCCGGCTTTCCTGTTCATGACTTCCTGTACCGCTTTGATTCCCGCAAACACCGTTGCATGCTGTTCCTTCAGAAGAGTGGGTATCACTTCATCAATCGCTTCACCCGGCACTTCACCATCATCGAATCTCTCGACAAACATCTTCATGATGGTATCCGACATAGTGAAACCGGCTTTCTTTGCAAAGTTATAAGCATCTTCAAATGACACCTTTCCTTCTTTGCAAAGAGTATCGAATCTTTGTATCTCCGGATCGTTGCCGATTTTCCTTCGGTATGCTTTGATCAGAGACTTCAGTAACGCTTTATAGTCCGTCATTGTTTACCTCTTCAATATAGGATGCACAGCACACAGAAGAGGAGCATGGCTCCATCTCCTGCATGCATGCAACACAGATCTATTTCAATCTTTGATTACTCCGGCATCCTGTTTGATCATCATCATGGTGAAAGCGATAGCAGCATCATCAATGGGATTGTCAGCGGAGAATGAATCCACATAACGGGTAGCGAAGAAATTGTGTACGTTTCTCTGTACCGACTGCATCGCATCTCTCTGGACAATATCCGGATGCTTTTTAAAATCGTGAATCCCGGCTTTCATCGCCATGGACCGAAGTGTTTCATAAGTGACAGCACTGTCCTGTCCGTACTGGTTCATCATGTCATCGACACGCTGAGCATAATCTTCCTTTGTGATCGTTCCGGCATCCAGCATGGAGAACATCTGCACAGCCCTCACTGCTTCTTCAGAAGGCACTTTCACCGTCACCTTATGGATTCCGCTGATGTAATCCGAAACAGCCTTTTCAGCGTCTGCCGCATACTGCATAAGCTTCGCATTGTAGGCATCCTTCGCCGCCTGATCATAAAACTTTCCCTTCGGCGGCACTTTGTCGGCAGGTGACAGTCTAGTGACTTTTAACTGCCACGATTTCTCCGTTTTCTCATCGTGAGCGATCTTGGCATTCCTCATTGCCTTTTCGACCGCATCAATCATCTGATGTTTGTAAATAGCCATATTCTTTTTTTTCCTCCATTTCTTGAATCGAATATCAGCCAGGCATCGGATTATCAGTATTTAACCGTTGCCCTGTTCGTACTATTGCATAGCTCTTTCTGAGCTAGAATCCGGCTGTAAGCGCCCATAACACTTACAGATGGATTCTGTATCACCCTTACCTCACAACAAGCTGAGATCAGCTTGTTTTAAGCCCATTCAGCGGATGCTGTGACTTACACCTCATCACTTTGGTGATCCGTTCAGATATCAAGTCTCTTCCACAGATCGCCGGGAGTATTGAGCGCATCCTCCAGTGCTTCTCCGAAAGTTTTCTGCATGACGGTTCTTCTGACCGTCTCCATATCGGCAGGGGGTTGATTGTCAGGATTTCCAAGTGGTGCATCATGTTGTGGTGTGCTTGTCTCCCGAATCAATTCAGAGAAAGCTTCAGCATCTCTTTCGATTTCTTCCAAAGTATCGCCGTTGATCCGGTTCACCATGTTTTTCGGTATGCCAAATTTTGTGGCTGCTTGAATCCGGTAAAGATTCAAAATCTCCTGCCGTGCATCTTCAGCACTGGGAGCCGGATCAGGTGGCGCTGAAGCCTGATGTTTTCTTCGGCAATATTCATTAAATCCTGACATGATCTCTTCTGTCAGATCATCTGCGGCGGTTCTTATAGCCATATTTGCCCTCACTTTCTGTTTTTAACTTCAATGACATGATCGAAACATTTCCCGATCACTCCGGACTTCCGAAGCTTTGACTTCGGGTAGTCATCCGGCCTGAATACGTTTCCCCGATGACAGACACATATCACTGCCGTGCCTGTATCGTGTTTGATCTTCTCAATAGTCATCAGCGCATCATGCATGGCTCGATCATCATCCTCACATTCTGCCGGGAGGAAAGACCACAGCGGATCAATGATCAGGAGATCATAGATATTGCGGTTTACATGCTTTGCGATATCCTCAAGCGTATAGTCTCCCCCTCTTGTGGGAATGACTTTGAAATTCTTCGGAATGGGTTCCCCTCCCCTCAGTTCCCGCAATCCATAAGCTAAGAACTCACTTGTTGCGGCTCCATCCACGTAAAGGATCAATCCCTTCCTGCATGTATTCCCTGTACTGGTTTTGCCGGATGCAAGCGCAAGCCCGACCCGGTACATCTGATCAGTCAGTGTGCCATGCACACCGGGAAGGATCATCAGCGCTGATCTCCCGGAGCACATAAGCTGTTCTGTAAAGGTTTCAGCCTGTTCCATAGAGACTGAAGATGACTTTTCACAGTCATGTACTGCTTTCGCAGTTTTCTTTTTTGTAAGCAATTTGCCCTCATTTCTAGTATCATCTCCCTCTATGTCTTTTCCTCTCAAACCTTTTGCCGGAAGATCAGTCTTCCGGGAGTGCTTCCATATAAAGCGGATTCACTTCAATAAGTTCCTGTGGTCTTCCTGGTTCACCGGACTGTACTTTCTTGATCCGGATTATGTTCCGAAGAACAAGCTCATCCAGTCCCCTCTGCATCTTCCGGGTAGTATCGAATTTCCCCCGGCAAGCTTGCCATAACTCCTGCTTTGGGATAGTTATCTTCCCCTCTTCGGCATTTTTAGGGATAATAGGTATTTTTTCCTTAAGCAGTAAATTTTGAATTTTCTCAAGAATGTAGATTGCTTCTGTTTCTCTCGGAAGCCGGATCTCTCCCATACCGTTGAATGCGTATAATGCATGTTCGATCAGGTAGTCTTCAATCGCTATTGCTGACCTCAAAGTATCGGGTTCAATTTCTTCGTGTTGTAGGAAGCCGGAAGCATATTTCATGGCATGAAGGCAGAGTGCTATTCTCCCCATCCTTCCGAATGACTTGGAAGCCCATCCCCGGACTGACTTCAGCCGTTCCTTCATGAGTATTTCGTTTTGCTGAAAATACTCGTTTGCAATCTGCATTGCTTCACTGGAAAGCCGGATCTTCGGGATTGTCTGTCTGTCAGAACACTGAGCTATGGTCAGGAAGTCAATCATGATCTTCTGATACTGGTCTTTCAGATATAAATCAGTAACCCCGGTAAAAAGGCTTCTCTGCCCTATAAGGGAATGTGTGAAGACATATGCGAATCTCTGATTGAATCCCCGACCTTTAAACTCTTCGTTACACATAATCTCCTGTATAACCTGGGGCTGAACAAATAACAGGATCGCCAGTGAAGGCATATACATGGTTATTGATTCCCGGTCTGTTTTTCTATCGTACGTACAATAATCGTTATCATATGCTTTCAGATAGACATCTACATTCCCGCCTGATCCTTTTTTATCGCTGTACATTCCAGCCGCAATCTTGAATATGCCGCCCTCAGAAGAGAACACTGACATGCATTCATTGTTTTGTGCCATCAGGCTGTATAACGCTTCTGTGGTAGCATTATCGGTCTGCATTCTCACAAGTGTCGGCTTCTCCATTCCTTCGAGACTGACCGCAATCTCTTCCAGTTCTTCCGCTTCCTCTTCAGTCAGCGTTTTCTGCCGTTTCAGTTTCTTCTGCCGTTCCTTCAGTTTTTCGATTTCCCTGTCAAACAATCGTTGTGATTCCTTCCGCTCCTGATTGACATTTTTTTCGTACTGGATGAACGGATCGACAATCTTTCTTTGAACTCCGGACTTTCTTTCCCCTGGATCGGCAACGATTGCTGTATACAGTGTGCATGGCTCATACCATCCCGCTTTTATACAGACCTCCGCTCTTTTCTGAAGGGAAGCAGAGACGGCTGTAATCATTGCAAATGCTGTCATATCCGTACTGACCTGAAGCTCCTGACAGATCGCTTGTGCATACCTCCGGAAGACAGAATCAGGAAGCCATTCCAAATTGAACTCCGGAAGCTTTGTGTCTTCTCCCGCTTTGAATGATTCCATCGGGAGAAAATCACCCTCCATGTTATTGAGTGTGTTCAATTTTTCGGCGTATAGGGATTTATACCTAATATCCCTAGAATTACCTTTTTCAGGCTGATTTACCCGGGACGGGCTGTATACCTCTGCCTGTTTTCCGATTGCTCCCGCTATGGTCATTTCTCCATAGGTATGTATTCCGTCATGAACCTGATCCCACTTGTCACGCATCAGTGCACTGGATCGGAAAAGCCTGTCCATCATTGCCGGATCTTTTCCACAGTAGAAGGCAAGTTTCATACAAAGCGCTCCGTCAGCTTCTGACTGACTTGGATACACTCCTTCCCACTGCCCTGAATAAAGCATGTTTGCTTTGTGATCCTTCAGTATCAACTGAAGGATTTTTCCTTCATCCAGTTCAGCCGGGTAAGAAAGATCTCTTTCGATCTTTTGTACTTTCGCTTTCTTTTCCTTTGTCTTGTACTTTTCGAAGATGTAATTGATTGCATCCTGATCCCATACAGGCTCAACATTCCATCCGGGAAGTGCATTCCCGGTGATAGCGCAGTACCTAGCTGAGACGTACATTTCCACTCCGGCAACACTGTTTTTGAACCCTTTTGGAATTGATCCGAAAGCGAATATATGAAGACCTGTCCCGCTCTGTGATACCTCACAGAACGTCTTCTGTTTGAAAGCATTCAGAATATCCTGTGCTGTATCGCTGAGAACTCCGTTTTCATCAATGCAATGGTCAATGTCAATGAAGACCAGACCGCAGACCAGTGTGACTACAAAGCCGATACCGGAGAACGGTTCACTCCCTGAGAGTGATTCCCGGTACCTCCGGATTGCTTCTTCATATTCCGTCCATGTATCCGGATCAATAGTGGACGCAAAACCCTTGTACTTCTCCAGGTACCTGACGGAATATGGATTCTTATCCATTTTTCCTTTCTTCCCTTTTTCCAGTCTCCACAGTATCCACTGAGACAACATCCTCAGGGATGCCGGGATGAACTTATCGTTCATCAAATCACCTTCTCTTTCTTAAGCCGTTGTACTGTACAATGTAAACGGCTCATTTAGTGAGCGACTGAGCGCATCTGCTTTTGCCGGGCTGAGCGCTCTTTTTTTGTGCCGTTCATGACCTCTTCTGAAGCTCTGCCTGTCTGTTCAGCCAGGCATTGAAATCTTCGGTCATGAAGTACCACTGTGCTGTCTTTCCGGCGTTACCGCTCTTGAAACTGCCTGAATTTTTCGCACTGGCTGCTTGATACAAAACTCTTGTCGGAAAGCCCATCTTCTTGAGTTCTGACAGCGACATTACTTCCTTTGGAAACTGCATCAGATTACCTCCTTTCTTTCCAATAACGATATTCAAGCTGTAAGATCATTTCTTCGCTTCGTTTCATCCCTAATCATCTTCACAATTCGCTTCTGCTCTTCTGCGGGCAGTTCATGTCTGAGCTTGTCTGAAAGAGTAGTCCGATGAATCTTCATCAGATCGGCAAGCATCCAGTACGGCATATGACAGTCCTTCAGTGTGTTTCTGATCAGCAGATTGTTTTCTAGTTTCATGCTCTTCCTCCTTTCAATTAGTAGTAGTCATTCTGTAGTAGTAGGTGCTACAATCGGATTGTAGTGAAATATTCATTACGAATCAAATCTGCTCAATCAAAATATGTGGTATTAAAAAGCAATTCCATTCACATTCAGGTATCTTACGGGAATTGCATAGGTGTTCTGTGGTACTCACGTGGGCATAAACGAAAAAAAATTCAAAAAAATTTTTCTTCGCATGCATAAAAGGAGGTGATTATGTGGGGAGAAAGCCAGGACAAACAAAAATCAATCGAGAGCAATTCAATTACGCCTTAAAGCGAAAAGGACTTACCCAAGAGGTATTAGGTGAAAAAATCGGATATTCAAGGGAAGCAATAAGTGCTGTGGTCAATCAGAGAAGAGGTGCAAGCAGAGAACTGCTTGATCTGATCTGCCGTGAACTAGACGTTCATCCGGATTACCTCACCGGAGAAAACGACTATTACGAAAATGCGCTTCGCATCGCTGAAGCTTATCGTGAGGACTTCAAAAAGTTTGACGGTATTCCTGACATGGGAAAAGCGCTTAACAATCGCATCGATCCGCAAGGATATTACATCAGGGATTATTTAAGTCATACGGTCGGCAATGTATTCGAAAAAAAAGAAGAAGCGCTCACTGATCTGATCAAGCAGAACCTTCTTCTTAACCCCTTCCTCAATCAGCTCTCTGAGGAGGAAAAAAAGGAATGCATTACAAGTGTCTACATGGAAGTCAGAGATCACATAAATTGGATGATCAATTCAGCGCTGAAAATTCATGAGCTTCAGCCCTACAAAACAGCGGCACTGGTTTCCGAAGCAATCAAGTCTTCATCAAATAGAAAAGGAGGAAAATAAAAATGCCTAAAATTAAATTCACTCGAAGAAAAGACGGACGCTTCTGTACCTGTGTTGACACCGGAAAAACAGAGAACGGCAAGCGTCAAAGAGTTATGCTTTACGGAAGAACAGCACAGGAACTCGAAAACAAAGTATCTGAATTGAAACAAAGTCTTAAACAGCAGACATACGTAAAGGAACAGAAGATCACCTTCGGTCAATATGCTGACCAGTTTCTCAAAGAGAAGGAAGTATCCAGTGAAAGAAGAACCGCTGAGATGTACTCACAGATCCTCTCTAAGTATGGTGAAGACTTCAGGAATATGAAGATCACTTCGATCACCCGGCAGGATATTCAGAAGCTCATTAATGAAAACAAGGAAAAACCTAGAACAGCCGAAAAAATCAAGATCTGCTTCAACTGCGTCTTCTCCAAAGCTGAGCTTGACGGAATCATCGGGAAGAACCCCTGTAAAGGATTATCTCTTCCCCGGTATCAGCCAAGCGAAAAAAGACCGCTCACAGATGCGGAGAAGATCCTGCTCCGGAATGCCGATCTGACAGAAAAACAGCGTGCATTCATCCTCTGCGGTCAGTATTACGGACTGAGAAAATCAGAGATCATTGCACTCCGGAAGGATTCCTTCGACTTCGATAAGGGATTGCTGATCGTCAACCGATCTACTGAGTTCAGACATGAAAAACCTTTTGAGAAAGACTGCAAGAACCATGAATCAAGAACTCTCCGGATGCTCCCCTCACATGCTGAGCAGATTCAGAAGTACATCCAGTCTCTGCCGGATGATCAGGAGACACATATCTTCCGCTGTGAAGACAATGATAACTGGATGGATCAGAGCAGTTTCCGGAGAATGTGGAATCAGATTCTCAAAGCATTGAATGACTGCGCATCGGAGATGGATCTTCCGAAACCGCAGGGACTGACCTGTCACGTTCTCAGACACGAATACTGTACGAATCTCTATTACATGGGAATTGACCTCCGGGAAGCTCAGAAGCTCACCGGACACAAAACCTTGACAGTGCTGTCTGACATTTACGTACATCTCGACAATGCGAAGAGAGATCCCAGGGATAAGATGATCGAATACTATCAGCAGGAAGAACTCCGTCAGAAGAAAGCCCTCAAAGCTTTGGAAAAGAAAAGATCTCAGCGGTTATGCTGAGATTTTTTTATATCCTTGGTAGTCATCTAAAAAACCGGATCTCTTCATGTTCCGCAAGTCCTTTATTTATGCGGTTTTACGGCACTTTTCCCTGACAACCATTTGACAACCAAAAGGGGTAAAAAGTGGTATAAAACGGTATAAAATAAGCCTTCCGAAACCCTCCCGGAATACATGCCAAAAATATTAAAAAACCGCTTATTTATGCGGTTTTCTGAGTATGGGGACAACGGGACTTGAACCCGTACGATGTTTCCATCAACGGATTTTAAGTCCGTTGCGTCTGCCGATTCCGCCATGTCCCCGGAAAATAAAAATGGAGGTTCCTGCCGGACTTGAACCGGCGATCACAGAGTTGCAGTCTGTTGCCTTACCACTTGGCTAAGGAACCATCGCTTAGTGCCACATCATTTTATAACAGGCGCATATAAAAAAGCAACCATAATCGAATGATGTCCGGAAGAATTTGTGACAATGTCCCCGCATTGCGAAAATGCATACAGAACCGCCCGTCATTAAAGGGAGGCATCTGCCTCCCTGCATTCGGTGATTTCTCTGATCAGATGGTAACTGTGAGCACATTCATGCCGAGATTTGCCTGATACTTCATCTCCTTTGCCATTTCCGATACGAGCTTTATTCCGAGGTATTTCTCCGGGTCCTTCGGATTAAACAGAGGGATGCGGGAATGGGGATCGAAGGGAACGCAGTTGTCACGCAGCCGCATCAGCACCTCGTTGTTTTCCACGCAGGCAAAGATATCCACAGTCTGATACCCTTTCGTTTTCGGAAAGCCGTGCTCTACGATATCATCCGCCATCTCCTCCATGCAGAGACCGGCAATCATGGCACGCTTGTCATCAATGCCGTGTTCCTTGCAGAAAGCTTCGAGGCGTTTGGATACATTAATCACTCCGTCCACATCCTTGATCGTAACCGTGAATTTATTCGCCGGTTCAAAGTCGGCAGGAAGATCGATGATATCCATGAGGGTAACCGGGAACTTCTTCTTTCTGATGACTGTCCGGATCACAAAGAAGGCAAGCGTTACGATCTCGGAGATCATGTAACATGCCCAGATGCCGTTGATTCCGATCACCTTAGTCAGGAAGATACAGCACAGCATCGGTGTGACAAGGCAGTGGAACGGGAAGATCATATTGCAGAAGCGGGCCCGGCCGAGAACCTGATAGACCGACATGATCGCAATCGTGAAGAAGTTGAACGGTGCGCTCCAGGTATAGTAGCGAAGCAGAGTGACGGCGGCGGGAATGACATCCCCTTTGGCGCCGAACAGCATCGCAAACGGTGTTCCGAACGGATAGGTGATAATAAAGCGGATGATGCAGATGGGGATGCCGGCCAAGATACACATGTACATTGACCGCTTGACGGATTCCGCATCCCTCTCCCCGACAAATACGCTGCTGGTCATGGTCAGTGTATTCTGCGTACCGACATTCAGCGCGTCGAAGAAGCCGCACGAAGCTCCGAGAATTGCCAGGGCATTGACGGCTATATCACCGCCGACCTGAGCCGCGTAGGTATTCAATGCCATATTGCGCACGGCATACAGAAGCCCGGACAGAGCGCCGGGAGATCCGTATTTGAGGATATCCCCTGCCATCTTTCCCTCAAAGCTTCCCCGCTTGTATTCCAGCAGTTCCTTATGCCTGCCGATATAGAGAAGCATCCCGATCACGACGACGTATCGGCTCAGCGATGTGGTGACTCCGATGCCGAAGATTCCGTAATGAAGCACATGAATATTCAAAAGCCCCAGTACCGCATTCAATGCGCCGAGGGCAATCATGGAGACCAGAGAAACTGAGGATTTGTTGCACATCTGCAGGAATGTCATCAGCAGCGGCATGACAAGCATGGGAAGAATGCTTGCCGCAACACCGCGGATATAGGCGACCGTTTCCGGGAATGCCTCACTGCTTGCCTTGAGAAAATGCGCCAGCGGTTCGGCGGCCATAAAGAAGCAAAGGGAGATCACCACGCCGGAGATCACAAGCATCTCCAGGGAAATGGAATAGACCTGATTGACCTTGTCGCTCTCCCCTTTGCCCATGTAATTTCCGCACAGGATGCCGGCTCCTCCGGCCACAATCATGGAGACACTGGTGATGATGTTGAGAACCGGCGTCACAAGACCCAGCCCGATCATCGCCCCGGGGGACAGATAATTACCGATCACAAGACCGTTGATGATATTGCTCAGATAGGAAGACATCACAACAAAAATCTGTATCGGAAGCAGCCTCAGAAACAAGGTTCGGATATTATTCAGACTGTCATTCATAAATTCCTCCGTCCTGAGGGGACAACGCCATGCATGCAAAGGATAATCCTCTCACGCACCCGTCCCAGACCTCAGGCTATCTGCTTTCAGAATACCCTTTCAGGACAGCTGCCGCAATGCCTGTCCGCGGTTTGTTCGCGGCAGAGAACTGCGCATTCTTCGAACAGGGATAAAAAACAGCCCCCGGAAGACCGGAAGCTGTGTTCGGTAAGGATCAGAAATGATGTAAATCAGTATACTGCGGTAAGCAGATAGAGAAGTGCGGAGTTGTAGTAAATCGCAATCTCATTGGTGGAATAGGAGTTTTTGTTGTCCGCGTAGATCTTTGCGACGGGAAGGTCCTGAGGAAGCGCCTGGGTCACATTGTCTTCTCTTGAGGCATCGGGTCCGCCGGACATCGCGCCCGTCATCAGAGTGCCCTTGGAAAGAGCGAGACGGTTGTGCTGGTTCTTCGGAGAGAATGTTCCGTATCCGCTGACAAAGCACATATCCAGGCTGTTCTTTCCGAGCAGGTAGTTGAGCTGTTCCACCGCTGTCTGCAGGTAGGCCTGCTCACCGGTGAAATCATATGCCATCGCAAGAAGGATTCCGTAATTCGCGGTGACAGAGTTGCTGCCCCAGGCATAAAGGCCGTTGACGGTATTGTAGCTGTTGCCTTCTGCCTGGCTCAGAAGATTGTCTGCCATCGACTTGAGATCATCCCGGATCTTTTCATAGAAGCCTTGGTCCTCTTTCTCGCCGTCGGAACAGGCCAGGAAAAGATAAGCGCCGTAACCGCCGTTTTTATCCCAGGTCACGCCGTTGATGACATTAAACTCTTCATCGTTGTAGAGATCCTGGGCATCTTCGAGATAATCCGTTTCGCCGGTAGCGGCGTAGAGAGCCATCTCGAGGGTGAACCTTGCATCCTTGTCATCGGAATCAAGATACTGACCGGCCGAGAAATCGGAAGGATTCATGCTGTAGGTCACATCCGGATGGCCGCGGAGATATCTGTGAGCTTTCTCTGCGGCATCGAGGCAGCGGTCCGCAAAGTCGCTGTCCACATCGCGGAAGACGATGGAAGCGATCGCATAGGCGCCGCCCGCATCTGCGGTTGATATCGTGTCTGCACCGATCACAAACAGCACGGCGGTGTCATTTTCAGGAGCCACCGTATCATCCGGGAAGCTCTGGGTAACCACTTTGGAGAAGACCGAACCGCCTTCTTCCTGCATCTTCAGAAGCCATTCCATCTCATAACGGGCTTCATCGAGAATATCCGGAATCCCGTTGCCGCTGTCGGGGCCGCCGGTATCGTCACCGAAGAGCTCGGGTGCGGTCATATATGCAAGCATGAGGTCATTGACCGCCTTGGCACCGGTTTTGACATAACGGCCGTAATCGCCCGCATCATGCCATCCTCCGGAGAGATCAAACATGCTGTCGGTATAAACCAGGTTAGCCGGGCGGTTATGGCATTCCGCATGCGCAAGCCCCCCTGCCCACTCGCCGAGATACGTTCCGCATCTCTGGTAGCTGAGCATCTTCAGAGCGCTGTTGCGCAGATCCGTATACGGATCTCTTGCAATCACAAACGGATGGGAGACAAGCCCGTTCTGGGAGCGGATATAATAGGTTCCCGGTTCCCGGAACGTGGAGAAATCTCCGTAGTAGTCATATTCGCCGGTATCGCCGTTGTCCCGGCCGTAGACGATCGGTCCGCAGAAGACGATCTCCTTGGTCTCCGCATTGACAAGATCGAACAGATCTCCGCATTTATAGATGAACGTGCATCTCTTCTGGTCGGTGGATACATAGCCGATCTGGTTGGCACGGACCGCCGCATTATCATCTTCGCCGAGAATCCGGATGCCGTTGATGGTCACCACGGCATTGGCCGGCACCATTCCGCCGCCCAGCTCAAAGGCCACGCGGCCGTTGTAGGTGGTGCCGCTGGCGGTAAACGGCAGTTCATAATACGTGAGATCCGGCGTGAGGTTTACGGAACCCCTTGCAAATTCGGCGCCGGTATCGGCGTTGGAGGCAACGATGTTCAGGCTTCCCCCGGCCGGTGAGGAAACATGCACGCAGACTGCGTAGTTCTTTCCGCTTTCAAACGGAATTCCCTCCTGGGAGACCATGGCCGAAGTCGGACTGCTTCCGGGGGTATAGACCGTCGCCTGAATGGTGTCGTAGATACTGCTGACCTCGACATATCCGGTATTGTCGCCGGATGTATGCCAGGCGCTGGAAAAGCCGCTGAGTCCGTCCACCACAGGCTGGAACGCTTCTTTCTCGTACTTCACGTTCAGAAGCGGATGATCGTGGCTGGCATCCGGAGCGGCTTCCTTTGAAACATCCGCAGGCGAGGAAGGGACAGGAGTCGAAGCGGGAATCGCCGTCAGAACCGGTCCGGCCGGTGAATCCGGCTTCTTTCCCGAGCATCCGAAAAGCATCACACCGGCGATCACAACATCTGCCGCAAGCAGACAGATGATCAGTGCGGTAACGTTAATTTCAACAGAGCGGATGCGAAGCACCCTTTTATTTCCATTTTTCTTAATCATAACATTTATTATTATAGAGGACCTCCGCATTCATTCAATAATAATACAGTGAACAATATGTGAAGAAAAAGTGAAAACGCATTCCTTTGATCCGCTGCGGACAGGGAATGCGTTAACAGCATCAGGTGGATCAGCTGATGCTCATCTTCACCTTGGTGTAGAGTTCGTTCAGCTGCTTTGTGAGCTTCGAATTGAAGCGGAATACCTCATCCTTATCAAATCCGGACCGGGGCAGATAGGCGCTGTTTTCAAAGAAGTCACCCTCTTCGCCGGCAAGATAATCGCGGACTTCGGTATTGGGGCTGGTGTAGCCGATGAATTCGCTGTTCTCCTGCGCTACATCGTTTTCCAGCATGAAGTTGATGAACTGGTTGGCAAGCGCCGGGCAGGCACTGGTCTTGGGAATGACCATGGAGTCTGTCCAGATGTTGGTGCCCTGGCGGGGTTCAGCATAGGAGATATCGGAGTTTTCCGAAATGACATATGCCGCATCGCCCGAATACATGATGGCGATATCCATTTCGCCGTTAGCCATGCCGTCGATGACTTCATCCGTCACATAGGCCGGCTTGACGATCTCATTCATGTCCATCAGCCACTGATAGGCTTCCTGAATCTCCTCCGGGTTATCGGTATTCATCGAATAGCCGAGCGCTTTGAAGGCGATCATGAACATGTCTCTCTGGCTGTCGTAGGCATAGACTCTGCCTTCGTATTTGGGATCATGCAGGATATCCCACCCCTTCTCTTCGATTTCCCTGGGATCGACGATCTGGTTGTTGTAGACAAGACCGACCGAGCCGTAGAAGTACGGCGCGGCATACTCCGCCTCCGGATCGAAGACGCGGATCATGTCCAGGACGGCCGGATCCACATTGGCAAGGTTGGGAATCGCCGCTTTATCCAGCGGCATTAACATCTCTTCGCCCATCAGGCGTTCGATCATGTAGTCGCTCGGCACCAGGACATCATACCGGCTTCCTCCGAGCAGTTTGGTGTACATCATCTCGTTGGAATCGAAGGTATCGTAGTTCACCGTTGCCGTAAAGAGCTGTTCGAACATCGGCACCGCATCATCGCTGATATATTCACCGGCGTTGTACACATTGATGGTATTGCAGCCGTATTCCTTCATGGAATCGACGATGACGGCATCTTCCGGAAGTTCTCTCTGCCCGCACCCGGTAAGAACGGATGCGGCCATCGCACTAGTTAATACCAGCTTCAAGTTCCGCTGCACTGACATTTTTTGCGTTCCTCCTTTCCCGGATCATCGGCACGACATTCACGATGATCAGAACCGCGGTAATCACAAAGACGAGAATCGCGGAGAGTGCGTTGATCGTCGGGTTGACGCGCTTAACGTTTCCGTACACATAGATGGAGATATTGGATACGCCCGGACCGGTCGTAAACAGGGAGATGACAAAATCATCGAAAGACATCGAGAATGCCACGAGCGCTCCCGAGAAGATACCCGGCTTGATCTGGGGGACGATAACCTTCCAGAGCGCCTCAATCGGCGTGCAGCCAAGATCCAGCGCGGCTTCGGCCATGTTGGGGTCCAGGCTTCTGAGCTTGGGCATCACGGAGAGGATGACATAGGGAATACAGAAGGCGATATGCGCCAGAACCATGGTCCAGAACCCGGTGCTGATGCGCAGCGAGGTAAAGAACAGCATGAAGCCGATCGCGGTGACGATGTCG